>NZ_JAMYOA010000001.1:0-504954 GCF_040319515.1 Mesorhizobium sp. M0909 | reverse complement strand
GCCGCGGGGGTGCCCACCCCCCCGGTGCCCCCCCCCCCCGCCCCCCCCCGGGGGGGGAGCCCCCCCGGGGCCGCCGGGCGCCCCGCCCGCCGCGGGGGGGCGCGCCCAGGACCGGTCCGCAAGCGGCGGATGGCGATGCCGGCGACAGCCAGCTCGTGGGCGGCCCGCGATGCCGGCGGCAGCGGCGAGGGATCGAAGCCGTCCAGCCTGCGCTCGGCTTCGTCGAGATGGCCGATCAGCAGCAGGCGCCGGACTTCGAGGTTGCGCGCATGTGCGGCATTGACGCGGTCGCCATGCCTTTCAAGCGTCGCCCGCGCGGCGTCGAGTGTCTTGGCCGGCCAGGCGAGGTCGCGCGAGACGAGCGCGATCTCGGCCTCGGCGACTATACACCTCGCGCGGGCCACGGCCTCCCTCGGGCTGAATGCGTGTGCCGCCCTTTTTAGAAGAACCTTCGCCCGAACCAGGTCGCCAAGCTGCGCCATTGCGATACCGCGCAACGCCAGTGCCGGCGCATCGTCGCGCAGCGCAACCCGCTTCAAGGCGCCGAGCGGATCGCCCGCCGCAAGCGCATGCGCCGCGGCTGTAATCAGCGAGTCCATCGGAATCCCGTCACACTTGTCACTCCCATGGCTTCGATATCCGGCGCTAAGTCCATCTCACCAACCAGTCGTATCGACAACGGCGACTGTAGCCAACCTGAGTTGCGGCGCGCCAACCTTGAGTCGCGGCTAGATTGTGCACTGGGCTCGAACGCAACGATAAGCACTAGGAGAGACGCAGTGAAGATCGAAGGTACAGCCATCCTGGTGACTGGCGCCAATCGGGGCATCGGTCGGGCACTGGTCGAGGAAGCCCTGAGCAGAGGCGTAAAGCGCGTCTATGCCGCAACCCGCCAATCCATGGCCCACCCGGACCGGCGTGTGACGTCCCTGACCATGGATGTGACCAACGTTGCGCAGATCCGGGAGGCCGTCGAGAAGATCGATGCTCTCGATATCCTCATCAACAACGCCGGCGTATCACCCTTCGATGACCTCAGCGACCGTCGCGTACTCGAACAACAACTCGCCGTAAACCTCTTCGGATCGTACGACGTTACCCAGGCTCTGCTGCCGTTGCTGGCCCGGTCGCGGGGAGCCATCGTCAACATTCTGTCGCTGGCCTCGATTGCCGCCGTGCCGTTCAGTCCGGCTTACTCGGTCTCGAAGGCGGCCTCATTCTCCCTGTCGCAGTCGTTACGCACCCTCCTGGTCGGACGGGGTGTCAGCGTCCACAGGGTCCTTCCCGGCCCCGTGGACACGGACATGACCCGGGGCCTGGACATAGCGAAGGCCTCTCCGGAGTCTGTTGCGCGGGCAATCCTGGACGGCGTGGAGAATGGCGAGGAGGAGATCTTCCCCGATCCCATGTCGGAATCCGTGGCGGAGGGCTGGCGCAGCAGCGCGGTCAAGGCGCTTGAACGCCAGTTTGCAGCCTATGCGGAAGCAAGCCCGGCAAGTGAAGCAAGCCCGTCAGGCAGTGGGCATGAAGGAAAGAGCGAAACGATTACCCGCGAGGCCCATCCGTGCTGCTCGGCCTGAAACTGCGAACGCTTGTGGAAGGGAGCGGCAGCATCGCCGCCCTCGACACTGCCGGTCGCCTGTCGCCGACGACGGCGCCGACCTTCACGATCATGGCTCTGCCTGGCGAAGAATGCCTCGCTATGTCCGGAGCAAGTTAACCGATCAGTTGCGGTCGTCGGGGAAACTTGGAATAGGCAAGAATTCGACGCCATCCTCGGCGAGGCTCTTGGCCTCCTCCAGCGTCGCCTCGCCATAAATGCCGCGCGGATCGCTTTCGCCGAAATGGATCTTGCGCGCTTCCTCGGCAAATTTATCGCCAACATAATCGGCGTTCTCGCGCACCTTCTCGGCAAGCGCCTTGAGCTGCGCCAGCGCCTGCTTTTGTGCCTCGCCCATGGCCAGCGCGATCTTCTCCTGGCTGCGCCCGGTCGAGACGGCAGGCGCCATCAGCGCCTTCTCGACCTTGTGCGAGCCGCAGGCCGGGCAATCGATGAAACCGCGCCTCTTCTGTGTGTCGAAATCGTCGTTGCTGCGGAACCAGGCCTCGAATTCGTGCTCGTGTTCGCAGATCAGGGAAAAGCGGATCAAGAGGCGGCACCCCTGAGCGGCATTGCCTCCGCCGAACCGGCGTTTACGGCAAAATCGCGTGCGTTTTTGAGATTCGGTATCTTCTTGCGCGCGGCGACTGACTGCACCGGGTCGATCTCGGCGACGATCACCGCCGGCTCGTCATGCGCCGCCTCGGCGACGATGCGGCCCCAGGGATCGACGATCAGCGAATGGCCATAGGTTTCGCGGCCGTCCTCGTGCACGCCGCCTTGCGCCGCGGCAACCACATAGGCGCCGTTCTCGATGGCGCGCGCCCTGAGCAGCACATGCCAATGCGCTTCGCCGGTCTGGCGGGTGAAGGCGGCGGGCACCGAAAGCAGATTGGCGCCGGCCAGCGCCTCGGCACGGAACAGCTGCGGAAAGCGCAGATCGTAGCAGACGGCAAAGCCGAGCTTCACGCCATTGATTTCGGCGACGACGGCCTCGGTGCCAGGCTCATAGGCGGCGGATTCGCGCCAGCTCTCGCCATTGTCGAGATCGACGTCGAACATGTGGATCTTGTCGTAGGTGGCAATCGTGGCGCCGTCCGGCCCGAACAGAAGGGCGCGGTTGGCAAGCTTGCCGTCGGCGCGCAGAATGGCGGTCGAGCCGATATGCAGGAAGATGCCGAGCTCCTTGGCCAGCCTCCGCGACGTCGAGACGACGATATCCTTGTCTTCGGAGGTGAAGGAAGCGGCCCGCGCTTGGCTGTCGCGGATCAGCGCGCCGGTCATTTCCGGCGTCTGGACATAGGACGCGCCAAGACCTGCCGCCTCGCGCACCAGCCGTTCCAGATCGACCGCATTGCGCTCCGGGCTGGTTCCCGAACGCATCTGGATCGCCGCTGCCTTGAAAGCACCCCCCGTCTTGAAAGCACCCATCGTCATGTCCTTACCTGGTCGAGCCGTTGGCGAGCAATCCGTCCAGCCGTCCTTCCGCCTCCAATTCGTGGAGATCGTCAGAGCCGCCGACATGCGTGTCGCCGATGAATATCTGCGGAAAGGTGGAACGGCCATGGGCCCGGGAAATCATTTCCTGGCGCAGTTCCGGCGAGAAGGAGGCGTCGTGCTCGGTATAGGCGACGCCCTTCCTGTCGAGCAGCCGTTTGGCCGCGGTGCAATAGCCGCACATCATCCGCGTGTAGATCGTCACATCGACCATCGGTCAGCAATCCTGCCTCGTTCTGCTGTCATATAGGCTATATAGGCGCCGATTCGTCGGCCCGAAAGTCCCCCGGCAGCACGCGCGCGAAGGTCAGTACGTCGACCGCGCCGGCACCGCCCTTCTTCAATGCCTTGGCGACCGCGCGGACGGTGGCGCCGGTGGTGTAGACATCGTCGATCAACAGCACCCGGCGGCCGGCGATTTCGATCTCCGCCTCATCCGGCACTTTGAATGCGGCGCGAACATTTTCCTCGCGTTCCCGCCGCTCCAGCCCGACTTGCTGGCGCGTGAGTTTGACGCGCTTGATGGCTGATGGCGCGAAAGGCCGCTCCCCGAGCTGCGCCACCGCCCGCGCCAGTTCCGCGGACTGGTTGAACTGCCGTCGGAAGAAACGCCGCCAGTGCAGCGGCACCGGCACGACCATGTCGGCCTCGGCGATGAGCTCGGCACCGGCGCGAAGCATCCAGCGCGCCATCCAAGGCGCCAGATCGGTGCGGTCCTGGTATTTCAGCCCTTGCACCATCTGGCGGGCAACGCCGGAATAGGCGACCGCCGCCCGCGCGCGTTCGAACGGCGGCGGGTCGGCTATCGCCTCCGCCGACAGGAAACCCTCACCCATACTGTGGGTGAACGGCGTGCCCATCACCGGGCACCACGGCCGTTCCAGCAGCCTGAGTTTCGGCCAGCAGGCGCCGCACAACACGCCGGGCTGCGAGACATGGCGGCGGCAGCCGGCGCAGACCGGCGGGAACAAGAGACGCGCTGGCCAGCCCAATGCCTTGCGGGCAATGCTCTTGATCGCAATACACTTGATCTCTGGCATGGGATCGGCCACGTGGTTGGTCCTCCGCATCACTATATCAGAGAGCGAAGCACAAGGACCTGCCCATTGCAGCCTGTAATCGACACCTCGCTCTGGCTGGCGCGCAAGCGCCGGGCACTGACCCGTCCCATCGCCGGCGCGGATTTCCTCATGCGGCGGGCGGCCGAGGATCTGGCCGACCGGCTCGGCGCCGTCGAACGCAGGTTCGGCAAGGCGGCCTCATTGTTTTGCCAGACGCCGGCAGCAGCAGAAGTGCTCGCTGACAGCGGCAAGGTGACGGAAAACGTGCGCGTCGAGGCCGACGCCGCTTTCCTGGCTGGCCAGCCAGGAGTGGTAGCGCCGTTGGAAACCGTGCCATTCGAACCGGAAAGCCTCGACCTCGCAGTCTCGCTGCTGTCGCTGCAGGCGATGAACGACATTCCCGGCATGCTGGTGCAGATCCGCCGGGCGCTGAAGCCGGACGGGCTTTTCCTCGGCGCCTTCGCCGGCACAGGCACGCTCTCCGAACTGCGCGAAAGCCTGCTTGCCGCCGAGACCGAGCTCTATGGCGGCGCCAGCCCGCGTGTGATCCCGTTCACCGACGTCCGCGACGCCGGCGCGCTGCTGCAGCGCGCCGGCCTGGCACTGCCGGTGGCCGACGTCGAGACGATCACGGTGCGCTACGATTCGCTGTTTGGCCTGGTCGCCGACCTGCGCGCCATGGGCGAGACCAGCGCGCTTGTCGATCGCAGTAGGCGGCCGGGCACGCGAGCGCTGTTCGCGCGCGCCGCCGAAATCTATGCGGAGCGGTTTTCGGATGCCGATGGCCGCGTCAGGGCGAGTTTCTCGGTGGTCTGGATGTCAGGCTGGGCGCCCGATGCCTCTCAGCAAAAGCCGCTGAAGCCGGGCTCCGCAAAAATATCGCTGAAGACAATCCTGGAAAACCCCGGCGGCCCCTGAGCGTATCCTTGCGCAAAAGCTAAGCGTATCCCACCAAAGCTAAGCGGGTCACTGCGCAAAAGCGTTGGCAAGCCTGCTGCTGTTGTCGCTGAACAGCCACTGAATCGCATCGGCAGCCCGGCCGACACCAGCGACAATGGCAAGCGACAGCACGGCAACGATCAAACCATATTCGATAACCGTCGCACCCCTCTCGTCTTCTAAAAATCGTTGCAGCAAGATTTTCATGGCCGCCCATCCCTCTTGCCCGAACCTAGCGCCGACCCGTTAAGAAAGGTTAACGCGACAGGCTTAACGCGCGGTGAACCAGCCGCATTCCAGGAAACAGCTGAATCCTAGATAGTTGTTGGGGAGTCAGCAGTCGCCGCTGCTTCTGCCATCGGCCCGTATAACGCAGACCGAACTGGGCAGCGGCTGCAGCACGCTCTTGCGTAGCGTATAGCTATCGCGCTGGCCGATCGAGCCGGTGCTCATCGTATCAAGCCCGTCGCGGGCAAACTGCGAGCGGGTCCGGCTGTCGAGGTAGGGCGTCGCGATCAAGGCCAGAGCCACCGCGGCCGAGCCGAACAAGAGGGCGATGCGCAATATTCCCATGCCGGCATTGGCCACGCCAGGAAGGCGGTCGGGCCAAGGCGAGTCCCAGTCCTTGTCGAGGCTCATGCAAATCGCTCCCCAGCGGTGGAATCGGCGTAGCCGCTTTGCGTCAATTTTTCACGGCCAGATAAATCTTTCATTAATGCTGCCGATATCGCGTTGAGGAGCTGCCCGGTTTACGGCAGGTCGGCCGTTAGAGCAGATCGATGAGGAACTGGATCAGCGGGGCATCGGCCGGCGGCATTGGAAAATCGCGCATCTGGCGCGGCCGCACCCATTTCAGCACCTGGCCTTCCTTCGGCCGGGCAATGCCGCGGAAGCGACGGCAGACGAACAGCGGCATCAGGAGGTGAAAATCATCGTAGGAATGGCTGGCGAAGGTGAGCGGCGCCAGGCAAGGGATGTCGGTTTCGATGCCGATCTCCTCGTACAATTCGCGGATCAGGCATTGTTCCGGCGTCTCGCCGGGCTCTACCTTGCCGCCCGGAAACTCCCACAGGCCGGCGAGTTGCTTACCTTCGGGCCGCTGCGCCAAGAGGACGCGCCCGTCGGCATCGACCAGCGCGCAGGCGGCGACCAGGAGCAGGCGTTTGCCGACCGTATCCAAGCCGCTCATGCGCCTTGTGGCCGGCGATAGTGATAGCGATAGACTTCGTCGAATCCGAGCGAACGGTAGAGCGCCAGCGCCGGCGCGTTGTCCGCCTCGACCTGCAGCCAGGCTTCCCGCGCCCCGCGCAGCCGCGCCCATTTCAGCGCCGACCGGATGAGGTGGCGGCCATGGCCCTGGTTGCGCACCGACCTGTCGGTGGCGATCTCGAACAGGCCGGCAAGGTCGCCGTCATGCACGCAGATCAACGTCGCCAGCGGCTCGCTGCCGGCCTCCAGCGCAAACAGCCCGGCCTCCGGCTGGATGGCGCCGATGATCTCCGACAGGCCCGGCCGCAGCGACACATCAGAACCGCTCACCTTGAGGGCCGCGCCGATGAAACGGCTGATGTCCCTCAACGGAATCTGGTCCATGGCGTCGTCGAGCGCGGCGTCGGCCAGCGGCAGCCGCATGACCAGCGACTCCGCGAACGTGCTCCAGCCTTCGCTGTCGAGGTACTTTGAAAGATCCGGGCCCGACAGCGGCGAGATGCGAAAGGTCAGCGGCCTGCCATAGGCGTCGAAGCGGCGGCTGGCGCGACCGATGCGCTCAGCAATGTGCTGGATGTCGCCCGGATCGAGCGGATTGACCGAATTCAGCCGCTTGGCCGGGTGGCCGGCCGTCAGCCGCACCACCCAGGTACCGTCATAATGGACGGCGGCCGCCGGCCAGGCGCGAAAGCCGGCCGCCTCATAGCGGCGCACGATCGCCAACACGCTTGCCGGATGTCTGGAAGCCAACGTCATCAGCTCCGATAATCGCCGTTGATGGCGACATATTCCTTGGTGAGGTCGCAGGTCCACACCGTCGCCTTGCCGCGGCCGATGCCGATATCGGCGCGGATGCGGATCTCGTCGCGCTTCATATACGCCGAAGTCGCCGCCTCGGAATAGGCGGCGTCGCGCTCACCCTGATACGCCAGGCGGTTGTCGCCGAACCAGATCGACAGAAGGTCGCGGTCGGCAGGTTCGCCGGCCTTGCCGACGGCCATGACGACGCGGCCCCAATTGGCGTCCTCGCCGGCGACTGCCGTCTTGACCAGCGGTGAATTGGCGATCGACAGCGCGATGCGCTTGGCCGAGCGGGCCGATTTGGCCCCGGTGACGGTGACCTCGACCTGCTTGCGGGCGCCCTCGCCGTCGCGCACCACCTGCAGCGCCAGCGATTTCAATACCTTGCCGAGGGCACGGCGGAAGGCGCCAAGGCGCGCATCCTTGGGATCGGAAATTGCCGGCGCGCCGCGCCTGGCGGCAGCCCCCGTGGCGAACATCAGCAGCGTGTCGCTGGTCGAGGTGTCACTGTCGACGGTAACCGCGTTGAAGGTCTTGGCCGTGCCGCGCGACAAGAGATCCTGCAGCACCGGTGCTGCGATCGGCGCATCGGTGGCGATGAAGGAAAGCATCGTCGCCATGTCGGGCGCGATCATGCCGGCGCCTTTGGCGATACCGTTGATGGTGACGTCGGCATCGCCGAGCCTGACCGTCGCGGTCGCCAGTTTGGGATAGGTGTCGGTGGTCATGATCGCCTTGGCGGCTTCGGTCCACAATTCCGGCTTGCCGTCCTTGACCAGCCCGGCCAGCAAATGGCTGAACTTGCCGGCGTCGAGCGGTTCGCCGATCACGCCGGTCGAGGCCAGGAACACCTCGCCCGCTGTGCAGCCCGCCGCCTTCGCCGCCACCTCGCCCGTGAGTGCCGTCGAGGTGCGGCCCTTCTGACCGGTAAAGGCATTGGCATTGCCGGAATTGACCACCAGCACGCGTGCCTTGCCAGCCACGAGGTTCTGCCGGCAGAAATCGACCGGCGCCGACGGGCATTTCGACCTGGTGAACACGCCGCCGACGGTGGTGCCGGCGTCGAACACCATGGCCAGCAAGTCGGTGCGGTCCTTGTATTTTATGCCGGCCTCGGCGGTGGCGATGCGCACGCCCTCGATCACCGGCATCTTGGGATATTTCTTCGGCGCGAGCGGCGAAACCTGTGCGGACATGGAAGACCTCGGGCGGGAAAAATCGCGAAAGGAGCGCCGGTTTGCCCGATAGCACGCGCCGGCGCAAGGCGTTTTCACAGCCGTTATGGCTACTGGAAGCCTGACACCTGCCGCGGCCGCAAGCAGGCTGTTGCAAATTTGTTGGTGTCGCTGCGACCGATAGCGCTATGATCCTGCCCCATGGGCAGGCTTGTGGTCTTGGCACTGGCGTTTCTGGGCTTTCTGCTGCTGCGCGCCGATGCGCAGACGGCGCGGCGCGTAGCGCTTGTGGTCGGCAACGGCAGCTACGCCGAAGCCGGCACGCTGGCCAATCCGGTCAACGATGCGCTCGACATCGCCGACAAGCTGCGCGCCATCGGTTTCGAGGTGATCGAAGGCAACGATCTCGGCAAGCGCGAGCTCGAACGCAAGATCGGCGAATTCTCCGATGCGCTGCAAGGTGCCGGTGCCGGGCTGTTCTACTATGCCGGCCACGGCCTGCAGGTCGACGGGCGCAACTTCATCGTGCCGGTCGACGCCCGGCTGGACATGCCGGTCAAGCTGCAACTCGAGGCGGTGCCGATCGACGAGGTTCTCGACATCATGGAGCAGCAGACCAAGGTCAGCCTGGTCTTCCTCGATGCCTGCCGCAACAACCCGTTTGCCCGAAGTCTCAGCCGCAGCGCCACGACGCGCTCGGCGACGGCTCTCGCCGGCCTTGCCCAGTTCGAGTCGACACGCGGCTCCTTCATCGCCTTCTCGACGGCGCCCGGCGCTGTGGCAATGGACGGGACGGAGCGCAACTCGCCCTTCGCCGCGGCGCTTTTGCGGCACATGGCGGAGCCCGGACAGAGCATCAACGACATGATGATCGCGGTGCGTCGCGACGTCGTTTCCGCAACGCGCGAGGCGCAGCGTCCCTGGGAGCAGGGGTCGCTGCTCGAGCGTTTCGAATTCGTTCCGGGCGGAGACACTGCCCAGCAACCGAAACCGGCCGTCAGGCCGGCTCCCGCGTCGCAGGTGGCTGCGCTCGGACGCTCCGTCGGCGACGAGGGTGCCATCGAAAAATTCTTGCGCGAAAACTATCTGGCGCCTGATGCCAGGAGAATGCGCGAAACCGTCAGGCGGCTTTACGGTTCGTCGGCCACCATCTACGGCACGCGTTATGACAGCGAGGCCATCGTCAAGGTCAAGACCGACTGGTTCGCGCAATGGGCGTCGTGGTCGTTCGGTCTCGAGCCCGGCAGCCTCGAGGTGACGCCGCACGGCAAGGATCGTGCCGACGTAGTTTTCGCCATGAACTACGACTATGTGCCAAAAAACAAATCGGCGCAGCGCCTGACCGGCAAGGCGCGGGTGACGCTGGAACTCGTTCTGGCCGACGGCGAATGGCGCGTTGCATCGGAAACGTCGCAAGCGCTGGAATGACCGTCACCGGACGGTCGGGTTGAGGAAGCCACGAAACATCCGCTGCACGCCAGGAATCAGTCCCCAGATCATGATCGAGACCATCAGCGGCGCGATGACCAGTGTACGCTGCCAGATCTGCCATTCCTGCGTCAGCGGAAAAACCACGTACAGAATGGCAGTGATCAGCGGATAGACGCCGAGCAGCACCAGCAGGGCGAAGCGCAGGCGCGTAAAACATGTGGCGACGGTCGAAGTCATTGCTGTCTTCCTTATCGTAACGGAACGTTCCGTTACGTGTGAAACGGATCGTTTCGTTTCGTCAAGAGTTGTATATGATGGCTGCTGAAATCGCGGGCAAGGACAAAGAAATGGGCGAAATCACCGATCCCGGGCGCAAGTCGGCCGGCGCACGGCGCAGCCCCGAAAGCGCCGATGCCATTCTCGATGCCGCCGAGGCGGTGCTGGTCGAGGCCGGCTATTCCGGCTTCTCGATCGAGGCGGTGGCGCGCCGCGCGCGTGCCGGAAAACCGACGATCTATCGCTGGTGGCCAAGCAAGGCCGCCTTGCTGCTCGACGTTTACCAGCGGCAAAAGCGCGTCGACAATCCCGATACCGGGAGCCTTGCGGAGGATCTCGTCGGCTTCCTGAAGAGCTTGTTCGCGCACTGGCGCGACACATCGTCGGGCAGCGTGTTCAGATCGCTGATCGCCGAGGCGCAGTCGGACGAAAAAGCCGCCGCCGCCCTTGCCGAATACGCGAGAGGGCGTCGTATCCACACCGGCCAGATGGTCGAACGCGCCAAGGCAAGGGGAGAGGTGGCAGCCGATGTCGATGCCACTGTCGTCGCCGACCTGGTCGCGTCGTTTGCCTGGGCGCACCTTCTGACAGACCGCCTGGACGAGGACGAGGCGATCTTACGCGGGGCGGTCGGCTATGTCTTGAAAGGCATCGTCGCTGAGGATGCCGGCGACGCCACGGCGGTCCGGCGGCGGCGTCGACGCATCCTCGCTCGCCCTACCAAATAGAAGCGACAGGGCGGCAGCGCGCCCTGTCGTAGCCCAATCTGGCTTATTTGGCGCTTTCCAACGCGTCGACCGTCTTCTTCAGGTTCGCATCGGGGATGTCGACCTTGGCGTTGGCACGCAGCGACTTGACCAGCGCGAAATACTTGTCGCGGATGACCGCCTGGCGCGCCTGGTCCTTGACCTGGTCGAACGCCGGCGGCTGCTTGGTGCGCTTGTCCTCAACCTTGATGACATGCCAGCCGAACTGCGACTGCACCGGCTGCTCGGTGTATTTGCCGACCGCCAGCGCAAACGCCGCCTTGTCGAACTCCGGCACCATCTGGCCAGGTCCGAACCAGCCGAGATCGCCGCCGCTGGTCTTGCCGCTCGGATCGCTGGTGTGCTCGTTGGCGAGTTTCTGGAAGTCGGCGCCGCCGTCGAGCTGCTTGATGATGGCGTCGGCCTCTTCCTTCGTCTTCACGAGGATGTGACGGGCGTGCACCTCGTTGGTGGGCGGCGTGTTGGCGATTTCCTGGTCGTAGCGGGCGCGGACCTCGGCATCGGTAACCTTGTCGATGACGCCCTTCTCGACCATTTCGCCATGCAGCGCGCGCTGCTGCAGGAAGGCCATGCGGCGCTGGAAGTCGGGATCCTTGTCGAGGCCGGTGGTCACCGCCTGAGCCGCCATGACGCGGATTTCAATCGCCGCCGACAGTGCCGCGGCGCGGCGCTGCTCGGGCGGAAGCTGCGCGAACTGCTGCGACAGTTCGCCCTCGGCAAGCCCAAGGTCTGCCTCGGTCAGTGTCTGGCCGTTGATGGTGGCGACCACGGCGTTCGGATCGACCGGCTTGGCCGCCGGGGCGGGTGCTGCCGGCTGGGCAGGGGCGGCTTCCTGTGCCATCAGCGGCGACAGCGAGAGGGCCGACAGGCCGAATGCCAGACCAAGGCTGGCGAGCGACGCACGGCGGAACAACAAGGACATTACGATTATCTCCAAAGCGGGGTAGCTAGAGCGGAATGGCTTCCAGACCAGCAGGATTGTGGCGGAATTTGGCGCGGTCGACAGGGCGAGCGCGGCGTTGACATCGAATGAGCCCCCTCTTATCTGTCCAACGACTTTGCGTCCAGAACCGTTTTCCGGGCGCTTTTTGCGTTTGTCCGCGTTCACGTGGATTTGATGGGGCCAGCCGGCGCCCGTCGCAACGACTTGGAATGCTATCGAAAGGGCCATTGGATGGTCAGTCTCGGCGGTCTCGCCCGTAAGGTTTTCGGCTCCTCCAACGATCGTCGGGTCAAATCGACCCGGCCCCGCGTCGAGGCGATCAATGCCATGGAAAACGAGATGCGGGCGCTCTCCGACGCCGAGCTTCAGGCCCGCACCGACAAATTCCGCCAGGACATCGCCAACGGCGCCAGCCTCGACGACCTTCTGGTGCCGGCCTTCGCTACCGTGCGTGAGGCCGCCCGCCGCGTGCTCGGCATGCGGCCGTTCGACGTGCAGCTGATCGGCGGCATGGTGCTGCACAATGGTGGTATTGCCGAGATGCGGACCGGTGAAGGCAAGACGCTGGTGGCGACGCTGCCGGTCTATCTCAACGCGCTCGCCGGCAATGGCGTCCATGTCGTCACCGTCAACGATTATCTGGCCACGCGCGACTCCGAATGGATGGGCCGCGTCTACAAATTCCTCGGCCTTAAGGTCGGCGTCATCGTCCATGGCCTGTCCGACGAGGAGCGCCGGGTCGCCTACGCCGCCGACGTCACCTACGCCACAAACAACGAGCTCGGCTTCGACTATCTGCGCGACAACATGAAATACGAGCGCGCCCAGATGGTGCAGCGCGGTCACAGCTACGCCATCGTCGACGAGGTCGATTCCATCCTGGTCGACGAAGCGCGCACGCCGCTGATCATTTCCGGTCCGCTCGAGGACCGTTCGGAAATGTACAACACCATCGACACCTTCATCGTCCAGCTGCAGCCGCAGGACTACGAGATCGACGAGAAGCAGAAGACCTCGATCTTCACCGAGGAAGGCACCGAGAAGCTGGAGAACATGCTGCGCGATGCCGGTCTGCTCAAGGGCGAGTCGCTCTATGATGTCGAGAACGTCGCCATCGTCCACCACGTCAACAACGCACTGAAGGCGCACCGGCTGTTCCAGAGGGACAAGGACTATATCGTGCGCAACGGCGAGATCGTCATCATCGACGAGTTCACCGGCCGCATGATGCCCGGCCGCCGCTATTCGGAAGGCCTCCACCAGGCGCTCGAAGCCAAGGAGCATGTGGCGATCCAGCCGGAGAACCAGACGCTCGCCTCGGTCACCTTCCAGAACTATTTCCGCCTCTACAAGAAGCTCGCCGGCATGACCGGCACGGCGCTGACCGAGGCCGAGGAATTCGCCAACATCTACAATCTCGATGTCACCGAGATCCCGACCAACCTGCCGGTCATCCGCATTGACGAAGACGACGAGGTCTACCGGACGGTCGAGGAGAAATACAAGGCGATCGTCAAGGAGATCAAGGAAGCCCGCGCCAAGGGTCAGCCGACGCTGGTCGGCACGACTTCCATCGAGAAATCCGAGCAACTGGCCGAGCGCCTGCGCAAGGAGGGTTTCAAGGATTTCGAGGTGCTGAACGCCCGCCACCACGAGCGCGAGGCGGCGATCGTCGCCCAGGCCGGCAAACCCGGCGCCATCACCATCGCCACTAACATGGCCGGCCGCGGCACCGACATCCAGCTCGGCGGCAATGCCGACATGCGCATCGCCGAGGAGCTTGGCGACATGCCAGCCGGCCCCGAGCGCGAGGCCCGGGAAAAAGAAATCCGCGACGACATCGCCCGGCTGAAGGAAAAGGCGCTCGCCGCCGGCGGCCTCTATGTGCTTGCCACCGAACGCCATGAATCGCGCCGCATCGACAACCAGTTGCGCGGCCGCTCAGGCCGTCAGGGCGATCCCGGGCGGTCAAAGTTCTTCCTGTCGCTGCAGGACGATCTGATGCGCATCTTCGGTTCCGAGCGCATGGACGGCATGCTGCAGAAGCTCGGCCTCAAGGAAGACGAGGCGATCATCCATCCCTGGATCAACAAGGCGCTGGAAAAGGCGCAGAAGAAGGTCGAGGCGCGCAACTTCGACATCCGCAAGAACCTGTTGAAATATGACGACGTCTCCAACGACCAGCGCAAGGTGGTGTTCGAGCAGCGCCTCGAATTGATGGACGGCGAAGGCCTGTCCGAGACGATCACCGAGATGCGCGAAGGCGTCATCGAGGAGATCGTTGCCAAGAACATTCCCGAAAACGCCTATGCCGAGCAGTGGAACGTCGCCGGGCTCAAGGCCGAGATCGCCGAATTCCTCAACCTCGACCTGCCGGTAGAAGACTGGGTCAAGGAAGAAGGCATTGCCGAGGACGACATCCGCGAGCGCATCAGCCAGGCCGCCGATGCTGCCGCCAAGGAGCGCGCCGAGCGCTTCGGCCCCGACGTGATGACCTATGTCGAGCGCTCCGTGGTGCTGCAGACGCTCGACCATCTGTGGCGCGAGCACATCGTCAATCTCGACCATCTGCGCTCGGTCGTCGGCTTCCGCGGCTACGCCCAGCGCGATCCGCTGCAGGAGTACAAGAGCGAGGCGTTCGAGCTGTTCCAGGCGATGCTGGGCAATCTGCGCCAGGCGGTAACGGCGCAGCTGATGCGCGTCGAGCTGGTCCGCCAGGCGGCGGAAGCGCCGCCGCCAGAGGCGCCCGACATGTTCGGCAGCCATATCGACGGCTCGACCGGCGAAGACGACTTCGAAGGCGGCGAGACGGCCGTGCTGGTCCGCCAGGAGACCAATGCAATCGTCGCCCCCGAAGACCGCGACCCGAAGAACCCGGCGACCTGGGGCAAGATCGGCCGCAACGAAGCCTGCCCCTGTGGGTCAGGGAAAAAGTACAAGCATTGCCACGGGGCGTTTGCGTAAGGCATTGCTTTGCTTCGCCCCGTTCACGGGGAGAAGGTGTCCGAAGGGCGAATGAGGGGCGGCGGAGGCGTTGGCAATTAGCCAATCTCCCCACCTGAGGGGGAGATGGCCGGCAGGCCAGAGGGGGGCGCTCAGCCTTTTTGGCGATCTTAGGGCGACGCTCTGGCGTCATATTCTCGGCCCGCTTCGTGCCGCCTTTCGCGCCCAGCGCTTTCGCGGCAGGTCTTTACCGTCGTCAACCACGTCATCGGATTCCTCGCCTGTAGCAATACGCATGACGCGGGCGGCATTGCCGATCACGTCGGCAGGACGCTTCTGGCCTTTAGGTCCGGTTGGCATTCCTAGTTCTCGGCATGGCTAAAGACGACAGCGCCGTTGTCCTTACGAACTTCAACGGACACGATTCCATCGTCACCCTTTCGGGTTTGAAACATGGAGGTTGCATGATCTTTCGCGGTCTTCTCGTCGTCGAAGATCACCTTGTCGACGATGCCCTGCCTTCCATACCAGATGACAGTGTAGACCATTGTTGCTGCCGTGCGTTCCGCTAAGCATATAGGCGTTTTCGCATATGGGGCAAACGGGATAGGCGTTTCCGCGGATTTCAAACTGAGACACTCCCGAGCAGGTTGAAGGGTTGCGCGAATGATGAATATGAAGCAGCCCGCGCCGCCCTCATCCGCCTGCCGGCACCTTCTCCCCGTATAGCGACAGGGCGAAGGAAAGCCCACCCAACCGTTTCTTAATGTGTCTCCGCTACACTAAGCCCCTGTAAATTGGCGGGAAAACGGAGTGTAATCGGGGTGCGCTTTTCCGCGGCGACGACAGCCGGGCGGTTCCTGCCGCAGCGCCTTGCGCTGCGCATAAGGCCGCTGCTTGGCCTGATCGATGCCGTGCTGTTCACCGCCGGCGAGCGCGGCGAGGCCGGCCGCATGTCGCTGATCGCCTTTTCGGTCCGCATCGTCAGCGCCGTCATCGCCTTCGTCAGCCAGGTGCTGATGGCGCGCTGGATGGGCTCGTTCGAGTACGGCATTTTCGTCCTCGTCTGGGTGACCATGGTCATCGTCGGCAATCTCGCCTGCCTCGGCTTCCACACCTCGGTCATCCGCTTCATCCCCGAATATCGCGCGCGTGGCATGCTGGCCGAATTGCGCGGCATCGTGCGGGCCAGCCGGCTGTTCGTGCTGGTTGCCTCGACTGCGATCGCCGGCCTCGGCGCGCTCGCCGTCTGGCTGCTGTCGTCCTTTATCGAAGACTATTATGTCGTGCCGTTCATCCTCGGCATCATCTGCCTGCCGATGATCGCCATGTCGGACCTTCTGCAAGGGCTGGCGCGGGCCAATTCCTGGGCGCTGTTTGCGCTATCCCCGACCTTTCTGGTGCGGCCGGTGCTGATCCTGGCCTTCATGGCGCTGATGCTGCTGGCGGGCTACGCGCCCGACGCCAGGACGGCGATCTTCGCCGCGATCGCCGCCACCTATGGCACCACGCTCGGTCAGCTCATCGGCGTGACGTCGCGCATGGACAGAAGGATCCCGGCCGGGCCGATGAAATTGCATTTCGGCCAATGGTTCATCGTCTCGCTGCCGATCTTCCTGGTCGAGAGCTTTTTCTTCCTGCTCACCAATGCCGACGTGCTGATGGTCGGCGCCTACCTCGATCCCAACGACGTCGCCGTCTATTTCGCCACGGTCAAGACGCTGGCGCTGGTGCATTTCGTCTATTTCGCCGTCAAGGCCGGCGTCGCCCAGCGCTATGCCCAGTTCACCCATGGCGAGCCGCAAAAGCTCGCCGCCTTTGCCCGCGAGACGGTGTCGTGGACCTTCTGGCCGTCGCTGGCGATGGCGCTGCTGGTGCTGGCGCTGGGCGAGCCTATGCTGACCTTGTTCGGCCCGGAATTTTCCGCCGGCTATCCGCTGCTGTTCCTGCTGGTGTTCGGCGTCGTGGCGCGGGCCGCCGTCGGCCCTTGCGAAAGCCTGCTCACCATGAGCGGCAATCAGAACGTCTGCGCCGCGGTCTACGCCCTGACGCTGGCCTTCAACATCGCGCTGAGCGTCGTGCTGATCCCGCTCTTCGGCCTGTGGGGCGCGGCGATGGCCACCGTCTTCGCCATGATCTTCGAGGCCGGCGCGCTGTCCTTCACGGTCTGGCGCAAGCTCGGCATCGTCATGGTCATTTTCGTATCAGCCAAAGGAGCCGCCTGATGGCTGCCGTCCCCCTGCTCGAGGAAACCAGCGGCGGCCCGGCCGGCGCCATGGTGTCCGGTCTTGCCGGGCTCGCCCGCGAGGCCGATCCCGCCCATATCGAGATCCTCGCCAACCACCGGCCCGAGCGCAAGCTCGCCATCTATCCAGCCTCCGCCGGCTTCGACCTGGTCGAGGAGCTCGACTATCTCTGCACCCGCACAATCGAGCCCAACGTCTTCTTCAACCCGCGCTTCCTGGCGCCGGCCATGCCGAGGCTGGAGGACCGTGAAGTGCGGCTGGCCGTCATCCGCGACGGCGACCAGTTTCGCAATCGGCTGCGCCTGCTGGTGCCGTTCTCGGTCGAGCGGCCGGCGGTGCCGCTCGGAGTTCCAGTCATGCGCACCTGGTCGAGCCCGTTCGGCCCGATCGGCACGCCGCTGGTCGACCGCGACGATCCGATCGGCGTGATCGAGGATTTCTTCTCGATGCTGTCGCGGCCGCATCTCAAGCTGCCGAAAGTCTTCGTGCTGCCCGACATAAGGCTGGACGGCCCGGTGGCCAGCCTGCTCGCCAGCGTCGCCGAAACGCGCGGCCTGACGCTGGTCACCACCGGCAAGGCCGACCGCCCGGTGCTCGAAAGCGCGCTCGACGGCGAGGAATATCTGAAAGCTTCACTGCGCGCCCACCATTATCGCGAGTTCCGCCGCCTGAAGCGCCGCCTCGCCGACCTCGGCCGGCTGGAGCATGTGGTGGCGCGCGGGCCGGACGAGATCCGCCATGCCATCGAGAATTTCCTGACATTGGAGGCCGCTGGCTGGAAAGGCCGCGAGCGCACCGCCATGGCCATCGACCGCTACCGCGCCGCCTTCGCCCGCGAGGCGGTGCACCGGCTGGCCGAGCAGGATCTTTGCCGCATCCATTCGCTGACGCTCGACGGCCGCACCATCGCCTGCCTGGTCGTCTTCGTCGAGGCCGGCGTCGGCTACACCTGGAAGACCGCCTATGACGAGACGCTCGCCGCCTATTCGCCGGGTACGCTGCTGATGATCGAGGTGACCAGGCAGCATCTCGACGACCCCAACATCATGATGACCGATTCCTGCGCCGTGCCCGACCATCCGGTGATGAGCCGGCTGTGGACGGAGCGCAAGCCGATAGGCACGCTGGTGATCGGGCTGACGCCGGATGCCGACCGCCCTGCCCGCCAGGCGGCATCGCAGCTTCACCTCTACCGCGAGACCCGCAACATGGCGCGCCTGCTGCGCAACCGGATGAAGAGCTTGCTGCGGCGGCGGTAGACTTGGTGTTCCTGCTGGGGGCCTAGTTCCTCGACACAGTGATTTTGACAGGTCGGGCCAATCAGCAGCGAACGTCGATAATTAACGTCAATAATTCCTGTCGGCGGCAAATCGCCAGCGTTGGAGATTGGCCGAATCCTCCCTCCCTTCATCATCCCGGGGCGGAGCAAGGAGCGAAGCGACGCGGCGCAGACCCTGGGATCCATGCCGTTACCTGGCGGCAGTGCTCCGGCGGACGAGAACCAAACGCTACCACGCCGTTCCCGCGAAAGAGCTCGAACCCAGAGTCTACGCGACGTCGCTTCGCTCCGGCGCAGACCCCTGGATGACGAAGGAAGCCGGTCGGCAGCAACCGTCGACAGTCCCTTTCAGACTCAGTCGCAGAACCAAATCCTCTGTGCCGACGACCTAGGTCGTCAGGGTTAATTCTCCCAATCACCGGAAGGGACTAGCATCAACGCAGTCCCAACAGGGATGAGGCGATCAATTTCGGCCGCGCGTCCAGCATCATTGCCGCCTCGGTCCTGCACGGCCAGAAGAAAAAACTGGGAGGAATGCATGACGAAACCAACTCACCTCAGGCATCTCGGTATCCTCACATTGGCAGGTCTCGTTGGCGCGTGTCTGAGCGCCGCCGCGCCTCGGGCCGCCGAACCCGACAAGGCCGAGATAGATGCCCTGCGTAAATCGCTGTCCAGATATGAAGATTACAAGGTTGCCGTTCGCGAACTTTATCTGTCGACGGTTGGATGCGTCTTCTACAGCGGCGAAAAGGTGGAAGGGGCGATGGACTACCCGAAGGGCGCAATGGGCATCCATTTCGTCAATGTCACGACTGTCGGCCCGACCGCAGATCCGACGCGCCCCAATGTGCTGATCTATGAGCCGGTCGGTAACGAGTTGCGCCTGGTCGGCGTGGAATGGCTCGTGCCGTTGACGCCGGACACCAAGGAGCCGCCGAAGCTTTTCGGCCAGACATTCATGGGGCCGATGGAGGGGCATTACCCGCTCATCCCCAAGGAGTTCCACCACTACGACCTTCACGCCTGGCTGTTCAAGGAGAACCCGCTCGGAATGTTCAGCCCGACGAACCCGGACGTGAAATGCGACAATTATGCATTTCCGATGCCGGAGCAGCCGACCAAGATGGTGCCGGGGCCGATGTAAGCGACCTCGTTACCGCTGAGGCTATCGGAGGGCCGGCCGCGGCCTCAATAGCGGTTATCCCAGGAGGGCTCCTGGGATAACGCCAGCCGAGCTCGCGGTTTCTCAGGTGGGAAATGGTGCCCCTAGCCGGGATCGAACCAGCACTCCTTGCGGAACTCGATTTTGAGTCGAGCGCGTCTACCAATTCCGCCATAGGGGCTCAGGCCGGGCGGCCTGGATGGGCGCGGACTATACGGTTGGAGGCCTGTTCGTCAACTGGCCAAATCCCGACATCTGGGCTCGCTCAAGCCTCAGCCTTTCGATTTCGTGAAGCAGCTGCCATTGTGCAGCGCGGAAAATCTTTCTAGACAGGCGGCGCATGTCATTGAAGCGCGCCTTGTCCGACGAGGTTGATGCGGGGCGCTTCCAGGTCTTGTTTGTACATGTCGTGATCTCAAGACCGCGTCTGGTTTGGGCGTGCATTAGGAGTGCCGATGCTTCGCGGACTTTACGACTGGACCTTGTCGCTGGCGGCGAGCAAATCCGCCGAATGGTGGCTGGCCTTCATCGCCTTCGTCGAGAGTTCGGTGTTCCTGGTGCCGGCCGACGTCCTCTATCTGCCGATGGCGCTGTCGCGGCCGGATCGCGCCTATCGTTACGCGCTGGTCGCCACCGTCGCCTCGGTGCTCGGCGGCATCGCCGGCTGGTTCATCGGCCATTATGCCTATGATGCGGTGGCGCGGCCGATCCTCGAATTTTATGGCAAATATGACGAGTTCGAAGCGATGCGCGTCTCATCGGGTGTCGGCTTCATCATCCTGATGCTGGTCACCTCCGGCCTCGCCCATCTGCCGCCGATCAAGGTAGTGACGATCCTGTCGGGCGTCATCGGTGTTCCTTTGCTGCTGTTCATCGTGCTGGCAATCGTGGCGCGCGGTGCTCGCTTCCTGTTTCTCGCGTGGCTGTTGCGCCGCTATGGCGAGCCGATCCGCCACTTCATCGAAAAGCGCCTTGGCCAGATTGCGGGCGCCGGCGCCGCTGCCCTGATTTTGCTCTATATCGTCGTCAAATACGCCGTCTGAACGGCATCGAACCGAACGGACTGAGCCCGATGACAGCGACCGTGAATGCCGATACCGGACGCCAGCGGCTGCGCACCGCCCTGTTTCTCGCCGTCGCCATGGCCGCGACCGTCGGCTCGGCGCTGGCCTTCCAGTATGTTGGCGGCTACATCCCCTGCAAGCTCTGCCTCGAGCAGCGCACGCCTTACTACGTCGGCGTGCCCTTGATGCTGCTGGCGGTGCTTGCGTCGGCGCTTCGGGCACCAGCCTGGGTAAGCCGTGGCCTGCTGGCCATTGGCGGCCTGCTGATGCTCTACGGCGTCTATCTCGGCGTTTATCACTCCGGCGTCGAATGGGCGTGGTGGCCGGGCCCGACCGATTGCACGGCAGCCGCAGGGCCGGTGGACACCGGCGGCAAGGGCGTGCTCGACGCGCTCGACAAATTCGTCCCGCCTTCCTGCGACAAGGCGGCGGTTCGCATCCTCGGCCTGTCGCTGGCGGGCTGGAATGCCATCGCCAGCTTTGTCCTCGCCGCAGTCGCGTTCCGCGGCGCCTTTGCCCGCGACTGAGTGGCACAACGCAGAATTCGTTCAGAAATTCGTCAGGCCGGAGTGCATGACGTAGTTTTCGAGAACCGGAGCGGAGCGTGCTAAACTACGTGAGCACCGGCCTACGCCGGCCGTAGCCTTAACTACCACGCCACGACCGCTCATGAATGCTTCGGCCGGCGAAGGCCGGAAGCGTAGAAAGCTGCGTCAGCCGACCGGCATGGCGGATTTCTGCCGAACTCTATGGTTCGAGTTCGACATCCCAGTACAGATAATCCATCCAGCTTTGGTGCAGATGGTTGGGCGGGAACAGCCGGCCGTTATTATGCAAATCATGCACCGTCGGCTGGTAGGGCTTCTGCAGCGGCCACATCTTGGCGTGGGCCGGCATCATGCCGCCCTTCCTCAGATTGCAGGGCGAGCAGGCAGCGACGACATTCTCCCAGGTCGTGGCGCCGCCGCGATGGCGAGGAATGACATGGTCGAACGTCAGATCGTCCGGTGTGCCGCAATATTGGCACTGGAAACGGTCGCGCAGAAAGACGTTGAAACGGGTAAATGCCGGATGCCTCGACGGCTTCACGTAAGCCTTCAGGCTGACGACGCTCGGCAGCTTCATCGAAAAGGTCGGCGAAGAGACGGCGTGTTCGTATTCGGCGACGATGTTCACCCTCTCGAGGAACACCGCCTTGATGGCATCCTGCCAGGACCAGAGCGACAGGGGGTAATAGCTGAGCGGACGGTAATCCGCATTCAGCACCAGCGCTGGAAGCCCATCCGGAGATACGGCAACCGTCACGTCGTTGACCTCCTTCACCCTAGAACCGGTCGACGCGGATACTGTAAGCCCGACATGACAGGGATGTGAAGCGGATTGTCGATCATGCCGGGTCTCAAAAACGCATGATTTCAATGCTTTTTTGCGGATTCAGGCCGGAGGCGCGGCATCCCTGCCCTTCAATTCGCGATAATAAGCCCAGAAAAGCCGCGATGCGACACCGCGCCACGGGCTCCATGATTCGGCAAGCCGGATTAGCATTTTCTCCGGCGGACGCGGGTCGATGCCGAGCGCATGGCCGACCGCGCTCTGCAAAGCAACGTCGCGCGCCGGAAAGATATCCGGGTGTCCGGCGGCAAACAAAAGGTAGACTTCAGCCGTCCACGGGCCGATGCCCGGCACTCTGGTCATGGCCGCGATAGCCTCGCTTGCATCGAGCCGGCAGAGGTGATCGAGGTCGAGCCCGTCGGCCACCGCCTGGGCGACGGCAATCAGGCCGCGCTGCTTTGGCCGCGACAGCCCCGCGTTGCGAAAGATCGCCTCATCGGCGGCAAGGATCGCCTGCGGCGTCAGCGGATCGAGCAGTTCCGTCAGGCGGCCGAAGATGGCATCGGCGCTCGCGCGGGACACTTGTTGCGAAACGACGATGGAAGCAAGGCTCCTGAACCCCGGCTCCGACAGCCTGAGCGGCACCTCGCCAGCCATGCCGCGCACTTTTTCCAGGCGTGGGTCGAGCAAGCATAGCCTATCCAGCCCTTGCGCAATGTCGTCGAGGCTGGCGATGCGTTGCATGTCTGCTTGTTCCAAAATCAAAAGTGCCGCACGTTTCGTCACGTGTCCCTCTGGACGCACGACGCCGCCGGCGCAAAGTAGCAATTGGCGAAAGCGCCGCACAACCCGATTGCCCGCCGGACAATGACACTGCTGACATTCCGCTTCGCGCCGAGCCCGAACGGCGAACTGCATCTCGGCCATGCCTATTCGGCGCTGCTCAATCAGAAATTGGCAAAGGCGGCGGGCGGACGCCTGCTGCTGCGCATCGAGGACATCGACACGACGCGCTGCACGCCGGAATTCGAAGCAGGCATTTTTCGCGACCTGAAATGGCTGGGGCTTGGCTGGGAGGAACCGGTGCGCCGCCAGTCCGAGCATTTTGCCGAATATCGGGCTATGCTCGAACGGCTGATCGAGGCGGAGCTTGTCTATCCGGCCTTCATGAGCAGAAGTGAGATCCGCGCCTTCATCGCCGACAGCCAAAAGCGCGGCCGCGACTGGCCGCGCGACCCGGACGGCGTGCCGCTCTATCCCGCCGCCGACAAGGCGCTGCCGGCGAGCGAACGCAAACGGCGCATCGCCGAAAATGTGCCATTTGCCTGGCGGTTGAACGTCGATGCGGCAATAGGGCGCGCCGGCAAGGACCTGTCATGGGCCGAATACACGGACGAGACGCTCTCCGCGACGCGTCGTGTCGAAGCCCATCCGCAGGATTGGGGCGACGTGGTCGTGGCGCGCCGCGAAATCCCGACCAGCTATCATCTCGCCGTCACCGTGGATGACTCACTGCAGGGCGTCAGCCATGTCGTGCGCGGCCAGGACCTTTATTCCGCGACCAGTGTGCAGCGGCTGCTTCAGCAGTTGCTTGGCCTGCCGCAGCCGGCCTATTTTCACCATCGCCTGATCCTCGGCCCGGACGGACGAAAACTGTCGAAGAGTCTTGGCGATACCAGCCTTGCCGCCCAGCGTGCGGCGGGCGCCTCGCCCGACGATGTAAGGCGGCTGGTCGGTCTCTAGCTGGACCGGCGAGCTGACGGCCATCAACGGCGCTCCTTCAATTCAAATGACTCTATGGATCAACCGTTTGGTTTTGCTTGCCGGCCCGAACGGCATTAAGCAGTCGCCGCAGTCGATCCCTCACCCGAATTCACCGCGGCCTCCTGAAAATGCACAGCCTCAAGCGGTTCATCCCCGCCTCTTTCGTCCTCCTGTGGGCGACCGGCTTCATCGGCGCGCGCTATGCCATGCCGTGGGCGGAGCCCTTTACTTTCCTGGCCGCGCGCTTTGTCCTAGCCGCAATCCTGCTTGTCGCTTTGATGGCCGCACTTGGTTCGAGCCGCGCCACCCGCGACGAGGCGCTGCACGCGACCGGCGCCGGCATCCTGATGCATGGGGTCTATCTCGGCGGCGTGTTCTGGGCCATCCACCGGGGCATGCCCGCTGGGCTTTCAGCCTTGATCGTCGGCCTGCAGCCGCTGATCACGGCAGTGCTCGCCGGCCGGCTTCTGGGCGAGGCCATCCTGCCGCGCCACTGGGCCGGTCTCGGCCTCGGGTTGATCGGCGTGGTAATCGTGCTCTGGCCGAAGCTCGGCGCGCTCGGCGGCGGGGTGACGGCCGAAACACTGGGCGCCTCGCTGGTCTCCGTACTCGGCATGAGTGCGGGCACGATCTGGCAGAAGCGTTTCGCCTCCGGCGGCGATCTGGTGGCTGCCACGTTCTGGCAATATGTCGGCGGCGCATCGGTGATGGCTCTGGCCTCGCTCGCCTTCGAGACCCGAACGGTCATCGTCAACGGCGAACTGATGTTTGCCATGGCCTGGCTTGTGCTGGTGCTGTCGATCGGCGCCATCTTCCTGTTGATGGTGATGATCCGCGACGGCGAGATGTCGAAGGTCGCCTCGCTGTTTTACCTCGTGCCGGCCGTCACCGCGGTCATCGCCTGGGCATTGTTCGGTGAGCAGTTGAGCCCGCTCCAGATCGCCGGCATGGCAATCGCGACGCTCGGCGTCGGGCTGGCGACCGCTCAGCCGCCAAAAGCATGATCCCAAAAAAGTGGGAACCGGTTTTCGGAAAAGATCATGCTTAACTCAGCCGACTCTCGCACGCGCCTCTAAATAGCGGCTGATCGCGGCGTTGAGCTCGCCACCGAGGATGAAGATCGCCGAGACGATATAGAGGAATACGACGGCGATCATGATCGAGGCGAGGCCGGCATAGGTCGTCACATAGGACGAGAAATGATCGAGATAGGCGGCGAAGATGGTCGACCCGATAAGCCAGCCGATCAGCGTGAAGATGATGCCAGGCACGATCGAAACGAAGCGGCGCTTGCCGGCCGGCAACCAGAAATGCACGGCGAACAGGCCGCCGATGATGACGACCGAGGCGATGACGTAACGCCACAGCGTGATCGTGCCCATGTAGGGCTTTATCCATTCGAAATGCGACTCGGCCAGCCGTGCCAGCAACGGCGCGAAGACCAGCAGCACGCTGATCGCCAAAAACCCGGCCGTCGCGATCAGCACGAAGATGATGCTCTGCACCCGCCGGTAGATGATGCCCCGCGTTTCCGAGACACGATAGGCGCGGTTGAGCGAGGTGCGCAGCGCCTCGATGCCGTTCGAGGCGAAGTATCCGGCAAGCACGATACCGTACGTCAACAGGTCGCTGCGCCTAACGGTAAGCACGTTGAGCACTTCGCGCGCGATCGGTTTGGCGATCTGCTCGGGCCATGTGTCGAACACAAGGTGCACGGCGGTGTCGGCGAAGGCCTGCGCGCCGAAAAAACTCGCCAGCGTCGTAGCGAAGATCAGGAAAGGAAAAAGCGCCATCAGCGCGGTGATCGCCAGATGGCTGGCCATTGCCCAGCCGTCGTCGGTGTTGAAATGGCCGAGCGCGTCGTAGAGGACGCGTTTAAGGGCTACGATCTTCCGCAACAAGAACCGCGTTCCCTTCGATTGTCCGGACGCCGCGAATATGGGAAGGGTTTGCAGTAAATGACAACCCTAGGTCAAACCACCATTCCTCCCGGAAAAGAGTTGCGCACCATCATTGTCACAGGTGCCTCTTCCGGTATAGGCGCCTATTGCGCCCATGCTCTTAA
This sequence comes from Mesorhizobium sp. M0909, assembly GCF_040319515.1. Taxonomy (NCBI): domain Bacteria; kingdom Pseudomonadati; phylum Pseudomonadota; class Alphaproteobacteria; order Hyphomicrobiales; family Phyllobacteriaceae; genus Mesorhizobium; species Mesorhizobium sp. M0909. Next base: position 479,397 of record NZ_JAMYOA010000001.1, on the reverse strand, counting down.
GAAGGAAGGCTGGCGGGTGTTCGCAACGGCCCGAAAGCCCGAGGATATCGCCGCGCTCGAGGCCGACAGCATTGAGGCCTTCTATCTGGACTACACCGAACCCGGATCGATCGAGGCGTTGGTGACGTCGGTGCTGGAACGGACCGGCGGCCGGCTCGGTGCGCTCTTCAACAACGGCGCCTACGGACAGCCCGGCGCCGTCGAGGACCTGCCGGTCGAGGCTTTGCGGCAGCAGTTCGAGGCCAATGTCTTTGGCTGGCATGATCTCACTCGCCGCGTCGTACCGGTGATGCGCCGCCAGGGCCATGGTCGTCTCGTTCATTGCTCGTCGATCCTCGGCCTCGCGCCGGTGCCTTTTCGCGGCGCCTACTCGGCATCGAAGCACGCTATCGAAGGGCTGATGCTGTCCCTCTATCAAGAACTCCGGGGTAGCGGCATCCATGTTTCGCTGATCGAGCCGGGGCCGGTGAAATCGAAGATCGCCAGCAACAGCCTCGCATGGTTCCTGGCGAATATCGATCACGAGAATTCCGTTCATCGCCTCGCCTATGCGGCGCAACTCAAACGGCTGCGGGCCGGCGGCAGCACATCGCGGCTGAAGCCCGGGCCGGAGGTGGTTTATGCCGCCTTGCACCATGCGCTTCTGTCGCGGCGCCCGCGCCCGCATTATGTGGTAACAGTGCCGGCCAGGATCGGCGCGATCCTTAAACGCATCCTGCCGGCATCTGCACTCTACCGTCTGCTCGCCAAACGCGCCTGAACGCAATTCATCTGGAACACATCATGGCAACCGTCTTCAACATCCTCGCCGTTCTTGTCATGGTCGCAGTGGTGATCGTGCTGATCCGCGGCCTCATCAACATGATGCGCGGCGGCTCCAGCATGACCTCCAACAAGCTGATGCAGACGCGCGTGCTCTTGCAGTTCGTGGCCTTGGTGCTGATCATGCTGGCGGTGTATTTCACCCGTAAGTGACGCGGCACCAGCCGGGAGGTACCCCGTGGTCAAGCTCAACAAGATCTACACCCGCACTGGCGACGACGGCACCACCGGTCTCGGCTCCGGCGAGCGGCGACTGAAATCCGACCTTCGCATCGACGCCTACGGCACGGTCGACGAGGCCAATGCCTGCATCGGCATGGCCCGCATCCATACCGCGGCAGTAAATCCGGCGATCGATGCGATGCTCGGCCGCATCCAGAACGATCTTTTCGATCTCGGCGCCGATCTGGCAGTCCCCGATAATGGCAAGCCGCTGGACTACGAGCCGCTGCGCATCGTAGCCTCGCAGACCGACCGCGTCGAACAGGACATCGACCTCCTCAACAAAAATCTGCAGCCGCTCAAATCCTTCGTGCTCAATGGCGGCACGCCGGCCGCCGCCGCCCTTCACCTCGCCCGCACGGTCGCGCGCCGCGCCGAGCGCATCATGGTGGCGCTGTCGCAAGACCCAAACGAGCCCGTCAACCGCGAGGCAATAAGGTACATCAACCGCGTCTCGGACTTCCTGTTCGTTGCCGCGCGCGCGGTCAATGACAACGGAAACGCCGACGTGCTATGGGTTCCTGGCAAGAACCGCTGAAATCCGCCGAGCTGGGGACCCGATGTTCATCCCGCTTTACGACACCAACAGGCTGCGGCACATCAAGCTGCAATATGTGACCATCGGCCTGATCGCGCTCAATATGTTGATCTACCTTGTCACCACGCTTGGCGGTGAGGACTTCTCCAACGCCGCGGTGCTGGGCCTCGGCTTCATCCCGTCGGTCGTGCATGACAGCGTCGAGCTCGATCCGCAATTCGTCGTCATTCCCGAGAGCCTGAGCTACCTGACCTATTCCTTCCTGCACGCGGATATCTTCCACCTCGGCGGCAACATGCTGTTCCTGTGGGTATTCGGCGACAATGTCGAGGATGCACTCGGCCACATCCGCTACCTCATCTTCTACCTGCTTTGCGCCATTGCCGGCGCTTTCTTCCAGGGTCTGGTGGCCTGGGATTCGCAAGTGCCGCTGATCGGTGCGTCGGGCGCCATCGCCGGTGTGGTCGCCGCCTATCTGATCCTTTATCCCCGCGTAAAGGTATGGGTGCTGGTCTTCGCCCGCATCCCGTTGCGTATCCCCGCCTTCATCCCGCTCATCCTGTGGATCCTGTTCCAGATCTTCATGTTTGCCCAGGGAGGCGAGGATCAGGTCTCCTGGGCTTGCCATATCGGCGGCATCATCGCCGGAGCCGTGCTGGTGCTTGTCTTGCGCAGCCGCGGCGTGCCGCTGCTCGCCGCTGCGGATGAAGAGACTGTGGTGGTCGCCGGCCATGTGCCCGTTGCCGTAGAGCCGGCGCCAAGCGAACCACAACCTGCGCAGCAGGCGCCGCGCTGGGGCCGAGGAAGCGTTTCCGGTCCGGACTGAACTGATTTGAGTGCTTCGCCGAGGATCCGAGTGCGCCCGGATATTGACGCGCGGGGTCGCCGCAACTACGGAAGCGCCACCCTACTGGCGTGGCGAAGACCAGAATTCCGTCCGGAATGTCGGCTTTCGACAACTCTGAAGAGGTGCACGCTGCTATAGCGCGTCCGACGAGCGTGAGAGACTATCGTGAAAGAGGTGACAGGCAAATGAAGATCCTTGTGCCCGTGAAGCGGGTTGTGGATGCGAACGTCAAGGTCCGGGTGAAGGCGGACGGTTCGGCGGTGGAACTCGCCAACGTCAAGATGGCGATGAACCCGTTCGACGAGATCGCGGTGGAAGAGGCGATCCGGCTGAAGGAAGCTGGCAAGGCCGAAGAGATCATCGTGGTGTCGATCGGGCCGCAGCAGGCACAGGAGACCTTGCGCACCGCACTCGCCATGGGCGCCGACCGCGCCATCCTGGTCAAGACCGACGAGCAGACTGAGCCGCTGGGCGTCGCCAAGGTGCTGAAGGGCGTCGTCGAGGCAGAACAGCCCGGCCTTGTCATTCTCGGCAAGCAGGCGATCGACGACGATTCCAACCAGACCGGCCAGATGCTGGCCGCACTTCTCGGCTGGGCGCAGGGCACCTTCGCCTCCAAGATCGTGCTCGACGGTGAAAAGGCCACGGTGACGCGCGAGGTCGATGGCGGCCTGCAGACGCTGGAACTGAAGATGCCGGCAATCATCACGGCGGATTTGCGGCTGAACCAGCCACGCTACGCGTCGCTGCCCAACATCATGAAGGCCAAGAAGAAGCCGCTCGACGAGAAGAGCCCTGCCGACTACGGCGCGGACGTCAAGCCGCGGCTTAAAGTGATCAAGACCGAGGAGCCGGGCGGCCGCAAGGCGGGCGTCAAGGTCAAGAGCGTCGCCGAACTGGTAGACAAGCTGAAGAACGAAGCCGGCGTGCTCTAAGGAAATCCGATGAGGCCGGCCGGCAAACGGCCGGTTTCTCCGCTTCCGGTGCTCACGTACTGAAGTACGCTCCGCTCCGGTTCTCGAAACCAACCGTTTTCGACTCAGCCTGACCGGATTTCAGGAGCCTCGAAGACGAAAGTCAGGAAAACATCATGGCTATTCTTCTGATTGCCGAACACGACAACGCGGCGCTTTCCGACCAGACCGCCAAGGCGCTTTCGGCGGCGCTGCAGATCGGTTCGGACGTGCATGTGCTGGTTGCCGGCAAAGATGCCAAGCCGGCAGCGGACGCAGCCGCCAAGCTCAAGGGCGTTACTAAGGTGCTGCTCGCCGACGCTGACGAACTGACCGAGCGTCTCGCCGAACCGCTGGCGGCACTCGTCGTTTCGCTTGCTGAGCCATATGAGACGATCATCGCGCCGGCGACCTCGTCGGGCAAGAACGTCGCGCCCCGCGTGGCGGCGCTGCTCGATGTCGCCCAGATATCGGAAATCATCGAAGTCGTGTCGCCCGACACCTTCAAGCGGCCGATCTATGCCGGCAACGCCATCCAGACGGTGCAGTCGAGTGACGCTAAGAAGGTCATCACGGTGCGCACCGCCTCCTTCCAGGCAGCACCCGAGGGCGGTTCCGCGCCGGTCGAGACGGTTCAGGCGGCGGCCAATCCCGGCCTGTCGAGCTTTGTCGAGAACAAGCTCTCCGAGACCGACCGTCCAGAGCTGACCTCGGCCAAGATTATCATCTCGGGCGGCCGTGCGCTGGGCTCCTCCGAGAAGTTCCAGGAGGTCATCCTGCCGGTCGCCGACAAGCTCGGTGCGGCGGTTGGCGCATCTCGCGCCGCCGTCGATGCCGGCTATGCGCCGAACGACTGGCAGGTCGGCCAGACCGGCAAGGTGGTAGCGCCCGACCTTTATATTGCCGTCGGCATCTCCGGTGCCATCCAGCACCTTGCTGGCATGAAGGATTCGAAGGTGATCGTTGCCATCAACAAGGACGAGGAGGCGCCGATCTTCCAGGTCGCCGACTACGGTCTCGTCGGCGATCTCTTCGTCATTCTGCCGGAACTGCAAAAGGCGCTTTGACGCCTTCTGCCAAAGCGTATTAAATTCTGACGGGTGGGGTAGACGAAGTCGCCCCGCCCTTTTAGTTTGCACTGCACAAAAAACGGGCCGCAAAGGCCTCGACGGGATCGGGTAATGAGCAAGATCGAGACGATCGGCATCATCGGCGCGGGCCAGATGGGTGGCGGCATCGCCCATGTGTCGGCGCTGGCGGGCTATAAGGTGCTGGTTTACGATATTTCGCCCGACCGCATCGAAAAGGGCATCGCTACGATCAGCGGCAACATGGCCCGTCAGGTCGGCTCCGGCAAACTCGAGGAAAAGCTGCGCAATGAGGCGATGGCGCGCATTTCGGCGGCGCCGGCCATGGCCGACCTTGCGGGCGCCGATCTGGTGATCGAAGCGGCGACCGAGGACGAGACGGTCAAGCGCAAGATTTATGCCCAGCTCTGCCCGCAGCTCAACCCCGAAGCCATCCTGGCGACGAACACATCATCGATCTCGATCACACGGCTGGCTTCCCAGACCGACCGGCCGGAACGCTTCATCGGCATACATTTCATGAATCCGGTTCCGGTGATGAAGCTGGTCGAACTGGTGCGCGGCATCGCCACCGAAGACCAGACCTTCGAGGCGGCAAAAACCTATGTGAAGCAGCTCGACAAGACGATCACCGTCTCGGAGGATTTCCCGGCCTTTATCGTCAACCGCATCCTGCTGCCGATGATCAACGAGGCGATCTACACGCTCTATGAAGGTGTCGGCTCGGTCGATGCCATCGATACCGCCATGAAGCTCGGCGCCAATCATCCGATGGGGCCGCTGCAGCTTGCCGATTTCATCGGGCTCGATACCTGCCTGTCGATCATGCAGGTGCTGCATGACGGACTGTCGGATTCGAAATACCGCCCCTGCCCGCTGCTGGTCAAATATGTCGAGGCCGGCTGGCTCGGCCGCAAGACCGGGCGCGGCTTTTACGACTATCGCGGCGAGCATCCCGTTCCGACACGCTGATTCTTATCGCTACCAGCGCACGAAAAGTCGTCCGCCGAGCGCCCCGAGCACGGCAAGGATGGCGACCGCAATCGTGTACCAGGTGGCGACGAAAAGCGGCGAATCGTCGAAGCAATGCGCCGCATAGAAGGTCGCCGCCAGCCCGCCGGCAAGCAGGCCCGCGGCCGCACCGGCAAGCACCGGCCTTGTCGGCGCGCCATGGCGCAGGACCGCGAGAAAGACGGCAAGCGGGCCGATCCCGATCAACGGAATGAAGGTCAGGCAGATGACCATGTTCGTCCCGACCAGGCGTGTGCCCCAGTCGGACGCAGGCACGGCGAAGAGTTCGAGAATCACGGCCGCAATCACCAGCAGCGGCGCAGCGATCATCCAGCTTGCCGCTCGGCGGGTCGATGCACCGGGCGTCGACAGCGCATGCACCATGGCAAAGGCGCTGGCCGAAAGAGCGATCGTGAAGACGAATTTGGACAGGAACCGCATCGTCTGCATGGCGATCGCAATGTCGGGGCGCGGGCCGATCGTCAGCCAGAAAACCGCGGCCGCGATCACCATGGCCGCACCGGCGGCAAGCCACCAGGCGGCGCCTAGCGGCAGCGCCTTGCTGCGGGCATCGGCATCGAGCGCCTTGATGAGATCTTCGGTCCTCATTTTTATTCCCGCCTCGCCCCGAACCGTTTGGCAATGGCGGCAAGCCCGCGGTGCAGTGACACCCGCACAGCCGTCTCGCTGATGCCGAATTTTGCCGCCGTCTCGCCGATCGAACGGCCTTCGACCGATACGGCCGAGACGACGGAACGCTGTGCCGGCGACAGGCTGTCGAGCGCCCGGTTGACGTCGCGCTCGCTCACCGTCTCCGATTCCGGCTCGGCAAAGGTCTCGGCGATTTCGTCGATCTCGACCTCGATCCGCCGGCCGCGCCGCCGGAACGCGTCGATCAGCTTGAAGCGGGCTATTGCATAGACCCAAGGCAGCACCGGCGCATTATCGCGCCAGGTATGTCGTTTCACATGAATGGCCAGCAAGGTTTCCTGCACGACATCCTCGGGATCCACCCCACCCTGCACGATCTTGCGCCGGGCAAAGCCACGAACGAGCGCGGCGATCCGGTGCAGAAAGTCGGCATAGGCCCTTTCGTCTCCGGCGATCGCGGCCCGCAGCAGCCGTGAAAGCTCGGCTTCGTCCTTGCCGCTCACAAGAGTTCACTCCCCGATATTCGCGTCTCGGCGCTGATTTGTTACGGGGCCGGCGAAATAATGTCCAAGGCAAATTAGCTGAGCATCACGAAAGTTTGGCCTTTTGAGCAATTGAGTGGGCCAGCAATGTTGACTGCGCTAGTCATGTATTGGTAGGTGCAGCGTGCCAAGCCAACGACCATCGAAATCGAGGACGACGCCATGAAATATGCTCTTTCCGCCCTTGCCGGTGCGACAGCACTTGCAATCAGCCTGATCGCCGGCCCGGCAATAGCAGAGGACGAGGGCATCGTCGTCTACAACGCCCAGCACGAAAACCTGACCAAGGCCTGGGCGGAGGGATTCACCAAGGAAACGGGCATCAAGGTTACCGTCCGCAATGGCGGCGACAGCGATTTCTCCAATCAGATCGTTGCGGAGGGCACCGCTTCGCCCGCCGATGTATTCCTGACGGAGAATTCGCCGGCCATGGCATTAGTCGAGGCGGCCGGCCTGTTCGCACCGGTCGACACCGAGACGCTGGCCCAGGTTCCGCAGGAGTACCAGCCGGCGAGCGGCAAATGGGTCGGCGTCGCGGCGCGCAGCACGGTCTTTGTCTACAACAAGACCAAGCTGGCCGCCGACCAGCTGCCCAAATCGCTTCTCGATCTCGCCGATCCGAGCTGGAAGGGCCGTTGGGCCGCTTCGCCCTCCGGCGCCGATTTCCAGGCGATCGTCAGCGCGTTTCTGCAGCTCAAGGGTGAGGCAGCGACGGCCGAATGGCTAAAGGCGATGAAGGAGAATTTTACCGCCTATAAGGGCAACAGCACGGTGATGAAGGCGGTCAATGCCGGCGAGGTCGAAGGCGGCGTGATCTATCACTATTACTATTACGGCGATCAGGCCAAGACCGGCGAGAACAGCAAGAATGTCGAGCTGCACTATTTCAAGCATCAGGATCCCGGTGCTTTCGTCTCAGTTTCCGGCGGTGGCGTGCTGGCCTCGAGCAAGCACCCGAAGGAAGCGCAGGCTTTCCTGAAATGGGTCACTGGCAAGGGTGGCCGGGACGTGCTGAAGACAGGCGATTCGTTCGAATACGCAGTCGGCAAGGGCGCCGAGTCCAATCCGAAGCTGGTGCCGCTGGCCGATCTGCAGGCGCCGAAAGTCGACCCGACGACGCTGAACTCGAAGAAGGTCACCGACCTGATGACGGCGGCCGGCTTGCTTTAGCCGGCGTTCGTCCTAAAAGGGCAACCGACTGCGCTCCTGTGGGAATTCGCTTTCCGCGGGAGCGCTCTGTTTTCAAGATGGCATTTGTCCATGACCACAAGCTGCTCGCCGCATTCGCCGACGATTGTTTCCGCCTTCGGGCGGAAACGGCACAACGTCTGATCTGATGCAGTCGGCGATCGATCTTGCACCTTCAGGCTTGCCAGCCGATACGACGGCCGTGCGGGCACGTCGTTGGTCGGTCTCATGGATTGCACTGGCTGCCGTCTTTGTTTCGCTTTTCGCGCTGCTGCCACTTGCCTTCATCGTCTGGGTGGCGGTGCAGACTGGCTGGGAAACCGTGGCGGCGCTGGTGTTCAGGCCGCGCGTCGGGGAACTTCTGGTCAACACCAGTCTGCTGGTGGTGCTGACCGTGCCGATTTCGATCGTGCTGTCGGTGGCGCTGGCCTGGCTGACCGAGCGCAGCGATCTGCCGGGGGCCCGCCTATGGGCCTGGTTGTCGGTGGCGCCGCTCGCCATTCCCGCCTTCGTCCACAGTTACGCCTGGATCACCATGGCGCCCAGACTGCACGGCCTGTGGGCCGGCGTGCTTGTGTCCATCATCGCTTATTTCCCGTTCCTCTATCTGCCGATAGCGGCGGCTTTGCGCCGGCTCGATCCCGCTCTCGAAGATGCAGCAGCGGCCCTCGGGCTTGGCCCATGGCGCGTGTTTCGGCGTGTCGTGCTGCCGCAGCTCCGACTCGCCATTTGCGGCGGCTCGCTGCTGGTCGGCCTGCACCTCCTGGCCGAATACGGCCTTTACGTTTTCATCCGCTTCGACACCTTCACCACCGCGATCGTCGACCAGTTTCAGTCGACCTTCAACGGTCCCGCCGCCAACATGCTGGCCGGCGTGCTGGTGACCTGCTGCCTTGTGCTGCTCGGGCTGGAGGTGCTGGTACGCGGCGAAGAGCGCTATGCCCGCGTCGGTTCGGGTGCTGCGCGCCAGCAGCAGCGCACGGGCCTTGGGCGCGCCACCATTCCTTGCCTGCTGCTGCCTGCCATTACCACGCTACTGGCGCTCGGCGTGCCGTTCGCCACCATCGGCCGCTGGCTCGTGGCCGGCGGCGCCAATGTCTGGCGGTTCGACGAGATCGGTCTGGCGCTTGGCCAGACGCTGTTCCTGGCGATTGCCGGCGCGCTGCTCGCCACCGTCGCGGCAATGCCGATGGCGTGGATCTCGATCCGCGCGCCGGGAAGGCTGCAACGCGTCCTGGAGGGCTGCAACTATATCGTCGGCGCGTTGCCTGGCGTCGTCATCGCGCTGGCGCTGGTCACCATCGCCGTGCGTATCGCCATGCCGCTCTACCAGACCCTGTTCACCATCCTGGTCGCCTATGCGCTGATGTTCCTGCCGCGCGCCCTGATTAGCCTCAGGGCGTCGATCGCACAGGCGCCAGTCGAGCTCGAACGCGCCGCCTCGAGCCTAGGCCGGTCGCCGCTCAAGGCGCTGTGGTCGACGACCATCCGCCTGTCGGCGCCGGGCGCCGCAGCCGGCATGGCGTTGGTCGCGCTGGGTATCATGAACGAATTGACCGCAACCCAGATGCTGGCACCCAACGGCACCCGCACGCTGGCCATGGCGTTCTGGTCCTATAGCGGCGAGATCGACTATGCGTCGGCGGCGCCTTATGCCCTGATCATGGTAGCGATGTCGCTGCCTTTGACCTGGCTGCTCTACGTCCAGTCGAAGCGGATGGCCGGGCGATGAGCTTTCTCGAGCTGAGCGGCATCCACAAGCACTACGGGCCTGTCGCAGCACTTGCCGGCGTCGACCTCAGCGTGGTCAGCGGCAGCCGTACGGCAATCGTCGGGCCATCCGGTTGCGGCAAGACCACCTTGCTGCGGCTGATCGCCGGCTTCGAGGCGCCGGACCAGGGCCGCATCGTGCTCGATGGCGAGGTGCTGGCCGATGGCGACACGGCCGTGCCGGCGCATCGCCGCGGCATCGGGCTGGTGGCGCAGGACGGCGCTCTGTTCCCGCATCTGAGCATCGCCGCCAATATCGGCTTCGGCATGGGGCGTCACGAGGAAAAGCGCAGTGAGCGCATCGCCGAGCTCGCCTATGTCGTCGGACTGGACAAAGGAATCCTGAGGCGCCGCCCGCATGAGCTCTCCGGCGGCCAGCAGCAGCGCGTCGCGCTCGCCCGCGCCATGGCCATGAAGCCGCGGCTGATGCTGCTCGACGAGCCGTTCTCGGCGCTCGACACCGGCCTGCGCGCCTCGATGCGCAAGGCCGTGGCCGAGCTCCTTGAAACCGCCGGCATCACCACCATCCTGGTCACCCATGATCAGGCCGAGGCGCTGTCATTCGCCAGCCAGGTCGCGGTGATGCGCGACGGCAAATTCTCGCAGGTCGGCACGCCGCGCGAGCTCTATTTCAGGCCGAAGGACAGGATGATCGCCGAGTTCCTCGGCGACGCCATCGTCTTGCCGGCCCGGATCGCTGATGGCTTCGCCACCTCGCCGCTCGGCCGCATCGCCGTCGACAGCACCGAGCGGCGCGACATCGCCCGTATCATGCTGCGGCCCGAGCAGGTGCTGCTGAAACGAACCTCGCGTGAAGGCATGTCCGGCACGCCGGACATGCTGTTCGGCGAGGTCACGGAATCCGAATTCGCGGGCTCGATGTGCACGATCGCCGTACGTCTCTTGAACAGCCCAGATCCGCCCGACGCCGCCGCCATCGGCAACACGCCATTGATCCTGCGCAAGCCGGGCATGGACGCGCCTGCGGTCGGCGAGATCGTGCGGCTGACCGTGTCGGGCAAGGCGCATGTGTTTGCCTGAACGGTTTTGCGCAAGGCCGATTTCAATCGACCCGTTTGCCCGCTTGATCGAACCAATGCAGCTTTTCGGACCTGGCCACGACGCGCAATCGGTCGCCTGGCTTGGCGCTGGCGCGGCCTGAGACGCGCACCACGATGCGGCTGCCGGCTGCCACGCAATGGAGAAAGCTTTCGGCACCGACCGGTTCGACCGCTTCCACTGTCGCCGGCAGCGCGAGCGCGCCGGCCGGCGCCTCTGCCGCGAAGGTGATATCGGCGTCCTCCGGACGAAAGCCCAGTGTCACCGCCTTGCCCTGTCGAGGCGCCAAGCCAATCACCGTACCGTCGGCCAATACCAAGCTTGGGGAGGCCCCTGTGAGCGCCAGCAGATTCATCGGCGGTGCGCCTATGAACGAAGCGACGAAGGTCGAGGCCGGTTTCTCGTACACATCAAGCGGCGCGCCGGTCTGCTCGACCAGTCCGGCGTTCATGACGACGAGGATGTCGGCCAGCGTCATCGCCTCAAGCTGGTCGTGCGTGACATAAACCGAGGTGACGCCAAGCGAGCGCTGCAGATTCTTGATCTCGATGCGCATCTGCCCGCGCAATTTCGCATCGAGGTTGGACAGTGGTTCGTCGAACAGGAAGACCTTCGGGTTGCGCACGATGGCGCGACCCATGGCGACGCGCTGGCGCTGACCGCCTGAAAGCTCGCGCGGGCGCCGGTCGAGCAGCGCCGAAAGCTCCAGCACCTTGGCCGTCGAGCGTACCCTGCTATCGATCTCGTCCTTCGGCGTGCCGCGGTTGCGCAGGCCATAGGCCATGTTGTCATAGACCTTCATATGTGGGTAGAGCGCGTAATTCTGGAACACCATGGCGATGTCGCGCTCCGTCGGGCCGATGGCGTTGACCTCCTTGCCGTCGATGGCGACTGTACCGGCCGAAATGGTCTCCAACCCGGCGATCATCCTCAGCAGCGTGGACTTGCCGCAACCTGACGGGCCGACCAGCACGCAAAGCTCCTTGTCAGGAATGGCGATTGAGACGCCCTTCACGGCTTCGACGCCGCTGGGATAGACCTTCTTCACGTCCTTCAGATCGACGGTCGCCATCAGAGTCTCACTTTTCGGATTCGACCAGGCCACGCACGAACCAGCGTTGCATCATCACCACGACGAGAATCGGCGGCACGATGGCCAGCATTGCCGTGACCATCACGAGGTGCCATTGGGTGTCGGCATCGGCGAAGGAAACCATCTTTCTCAGCGCGATGACGATGGTGTTCATGTCGTTGCTGTTGGTGACGAGCAGCGGCCAAAGATACTGCGTCCAGCCATAGATGAAGAGGATCACGAACAGCGCGGCGATGTTTGTCCGCGACAGCGGCAGGAGGATATCAAAGAAGAAGCGCCATGGCCCGGCACCGTCGACACGCGCCGCCTCGACCAATTCGCCCGGTATGGTCATGAAGAACTGGCGAAACAGCAGCGTTGCGGTGGCTGAGGCGATCAGCGGGACGATCAGGCCAGCATAGGTGTCGATCATGCCGAGATCGACCATCACCTTGTAGGTCGGCAGGATGCGCACCTCGACTGGAAGCATCAAGGTGATGAAGATCAGCCAGAAGAAGGTCATGCGCAGCGGAAAGCGAAAGAACACGATCGCGTAGGCCGACAGGATCGAGATGAAGATCTTTCCGACCGCAACGCCGAGCGCCATGATCGTGGTGTTGAGGAGCAGCCTGCCGACGCTGACCCCGCCGATACGGCCGATGCCGCCGAACAGCGCCTCACTGTAGTTGTTCCATAGCTGGCTGCCCGGCAAGAGCGGCAGCGGCGGCCTGAGGATCGTTTGCAGCGTGTGCGTCGAGGCCACGAAGGTGTAGTAGATCGGAAAAGCCACGATCAATATGCCGAGGATGAGCACGGCATGGGCGATGAAGGTGCGGAGCGAGGACTGGCCGATCATCGCTGCCCTCAGCCGTAGTGGACTTTGCGTTCCACATAGCGGAACTGGATCGCTGTGAGCGCGATGACGATGGCCATCAGGATGACCGACTGCGCCGCCGAGTCGCCCAGGATCAGATTGACGAAGCCGTCATTGTAGACCTTGTAGACCAGCGTCTCGGTCGTCTTGCCCGGCCCGCCGCCGGTGACGGCATGAACGATGCCGAACGTGTCGAACAGGGCATAGACGGTGTTGACGACCAGCAGGAAAAAGGTTGTCGGCGCAAGCAGCGGGAAGACGATGGTCCAGAAGCGCTTGGTTTCGCCGGCGCCGTCCATGGCCGCCGCTTCGATCAGCGTTTTCGGCACCGCCTGCAGGCCGGCGACGAAGAACAGGAAATTGTAGCTGATCTGCTTCCAGGCAGCCGCCGACACCAGCAGGATCATGGCGTGGGTGCCGTTGAGCAGTGGGTCCCAGGCAATGCCGAGGCTTCTCAGCAAATAGGCCAACGAGCCTATCGAAGGGTTGAACAGAAACAGCCACAGCATGCCGGCAATCGCGGGCGCCACAGCATAAGGCCATATCAACAGTGTGCGGTAGAGGCCTTTGCCGCGCACGGCCTTCTCGGCCATGACCGCGAGCAGCAGGGCCACAACCATGGCAACGATCGCGGTCGCAAGCGAGAACACCACCGTAACCTTGATCGAGTTGAGGTAGGCCGGATCGGCCAGCACCTTCCGGAAATTGGCAAACCAGACGAACCTGCTCTTCAGCCCGAACGGGTCTTGCCTGAGCATCGACTGGTAAAGCGCCTGACCGGCCGGCCAGTAGAAGAAAACCAGGGTGATGGCGAGCTGTGGCGCCACCAGCAGGTAGGGCAGGATCTTGTTGGGAAAGACGACGCGTGGAGACAGGCTGATTTCCCTCGCTATCCAGGCATCGCCCCCCCGCGCGCGCGTGGGCGATATTCCAACCGACTGACCGAGACGATCTCGTTAGTTGTCCAGGGCTTCCTTGATCGCGGCGTTGCCGCGCGCGACCGCATTGTCGAGCGCCTGCTGGGCGGTTTGCTGGCCGGCCAGCATCTTCTCCAGCTCCTCGTTCTGGATATCACGCACCTGCGGCAGATTGGGCAGACGCACGCCCTTCGAATTGTCGGTCGGCGACTTGCCGATCATCTGCAGGATGGGTGTCTCGCGGCCGGGGTTCTTGTCATAGAAGCCTGATTTCTTGGTCGCCTCGTACGCGGCGAGCGTCACAGGCAGGTATCCCGACTTCTGGTGCAGGTATTCCTGTACATCGGTCTTGGACAGATAGGCAAAGAAGGCGGCAACGCCCTTGTATTCCTCGTCCGACTTGTTGCCGAACACCCATAGGCTGGCACCGCCCGGCGTCGTGTTCTGCGGGGCACCCTTGGCGTCACTGTCGTAGGGAAGCTGGCCGATGCCATAGTTCATGCCGGACTTGACGATATCGCCGAGGCCGCCCGACGATTCGGTGAAGATGCCGCATTCGCCGGCGAGGAATATCTGCTTGGCTTCGGAGGTGCGTCCGCCATATTTGAACGTGCCGTCCTTGGCCAGGTCGGCGAGCGCCTGGAAGTGGTTGACGAAAATCGGCGCATTGATCTTGAGTTCGACGTCGCCGCCGGCCAGGCCATTCTGCTGGGTGGCCCAAGGCACGTCATTCCACGCCGCGAAATTCTCCAGATGGATCCAGGTCAGCCAGGTGGAGGTATAGCCGCAAGAGGCGGCGCCGCTCGTTTTGATCTTCTTGGCGGCTTCCCAAACCTCGTTCCAGGTCTTGGGCGGATTGTTCACGTCGAGGCCTGCCTTCTGGAAGATGTCCTTGTTGTAGTAGAGGATCGGCGAGGAGGAGTTGTAGGGGAAGGACAGCATGGTGCCGTCCGGCTTGGAATAATAGCCGACGATGCCGGGCAGATACTGGCTCTTGTCGAAAGTCATCCCGGCGCCGGTCATCACATCGGCCACCGGCTTTATCGCACCCTCGGCCGCCATCATCACGCCGGTGCCGACGTCGAACACCTGGAGGATATCGGGCGCTTGCCCGGCACGAAAGGCAGCGATGCCGGCATTCAGCGTCTCCGGATAGGTGCCCTTGAACACCGGAACGAGCTCATATTCGCTCTGGCTGGCGTTGAAATCCTTGGAGATCTTGGCGACGACCTCGGCGTTGGCGCCGGTCATGGCGTGCCACCAGCTGATCTGCGTGACGGCGAAGGCGGAGGTGGTGGAAAGCAGGGTCACGGTGGCGGCGATACCGGCCGCAAAGCCGAAGAACTTCATGTTTCATCTCCCGTTTGTCATTGGCGAAAGGGGCACCTCCGCAAAGGCAATATGTGGCGCTGATGACAATCGGACAATGGTTTTGTTGCCGATCAATGAACACCATTCCTTCCTAAAGTGCACTCGCTACCGAAACCGGGCGTCAGAAACGACATCACCGCCTTTTCGGCGCAGCGGCATCGGTTTTCCCCCGAAAAGACCCGCCTCATGGCCTACGGGTTAACTATTCGTTAAAATCTCCAAGAGCTAATCCGTCACACCTCCCTGTTAGTTTTGACCGAGTGAACCAGGATGCTGACGGTCTATAATTGTATCGTAAATCAGCACGACCTGAGACTGGTTGCGCTCGCCGCACTCGTCTGTGGAATTTCTTGTTTCTCTGCGGTTAATCTCCTTAAGCATGTCGGCCGATCGACCGAGCGAAACCGGCTTGTCTGGCTGATGATCGCTGCGGCCTCGACCGGGTTCGGCATATGGGCGACGCATTTCATCGCCATGACCGCGTTTACGCCGGGAATACCGAACGCATACAATCCGGGATTATCCGCCTTTTCGCTTGCCGCCGCCGTCATCCTGACCGCGCTTGGGATGTGGGTCGCCACCTTGCGGCGCGGCATCGACCATTTCCTCGTCGGTGGCGCCATTCTCGGCGGCGCCATCGCGACGATGCACTACATCGGCATGGCGGCTTTCGAGGTCGAAGGCCGGGTCGTATGGAACCTGCTCCTTGTCGCGATATCGCTTCTGGCCGGCGTGACCCTTGCGGCACTGGCGCTCCTGGTCGTCTTGCGCCGCCCGTCAGCGCTCTCGACTCTCGGCGGCGCCGCGCTTTTGACGCTGGCCATTTGCAGCTTGCATTTCATCGCGATGGCCGCGGTGTCGATCATTCCGGATTCCTCGATTGAAATATCCGAACATTCCATCGAGCCCATTTCCCAGGCCTTTGCCGCAGCGGTCGCCAGCCTTGTAATCCTTGTGCTGTCAGGTGCCGCGCTGTGGATCGATCTGCGCTTTCGCCACCAGAAGCTCGAGGCCGAGCGCATGCACGATCTCGCCAATGCGGCGGTGGAAGGTCTGATCGTTTGCGATGGCACCCGCATCGTCAGCGCCAATGACAGTATGGCGAAGCTGACCGGAACAGCGACAGCCACCCTGAACACGATGCAACTCGGCGAGCTTTTCGACGGACAGAGCGCAGCCGCTATGTCCGGCTTCGGCGAACAGGCGCAGGAAGCGACATTAAGGGGCAGCGACGGCGCGAGAATTCCTGTCGAGCTGATCGCCAGGAAGATCACCTACTGCGGCAGGCCTCATACGGTGCTTGCCGTTCGCGACATCCGTGAGCGCAAGAAAGCAGAAGAAGAGATCCTCCGCCTCGCGCATTTCGATCCGCTTACCGGGCTTGCCAATCGGCGGAGCTTTTCTTCCCGGCTGGAAGCAGAAGTCGCCTCGATGGATCGTGGCGGCAAGGATGGATATCTGGCGCTCCTGCTGCTTGACCTCGACCGGTTCAAGCAAGTCAACGACCTCTACGGCCACAGCGCCGGTGACGCGATGCTGCAGAAGCTCGCGCACTGCATCTCCGGCATCCCGCGCAACGGACAGATGCTCGCGCGTCTCGGCGGTGACGAATTTGCCATCATAGCTCCGAACCTCCCCGACCCCCTGGCCGCAGGCCGGATAGCCGAGGACTTGTTGGCGGCGATCCGCGAGGAAAACAGGGTTTCGGTCGGCTCCGGCCTCGTCTCGGCCAGCATCGGCATCGCCTTCTTTCCGCTGGATGCCGAAGACCAGGCCGGCCTGATCAGCCATGCCGACACGGCACTCCATCGCGCCAAAACCGAAGGCAGGGACACTTACCGGTTTTTCGAGATAGCCATGGGCACCGCGGCCCGCGACAAGCGCGTGATGGAGCATGAATTGCGCCAGGCCATCGCCCGCAAGGAGTTCCACCTCGTCTACCAGCCTCAGAAGGAAATCCGCGGCGGCAGGATGATCGGCTTCGAAGCCCTGGTCCGGTGGCAGCACCCTGAGCGGGGGGACATTTCTCCGGCTGTTTTCATCCCCGTGGCCGAGGACAGTGGCGCGATCGCCCAGATCGGCGACTGGGTGCTGACGACGGCTTGTAACGATGCTGCTCGCTGGACAAATCCGCTGATGGTCGCAGTCAACGTCTCCGCCGTGCAGCTTCACAATCCGAACTTCAGCCGCAAGGTGCATGACGCACTGGCGAGGTCCGGCCTGGCACCCGGCAGGCTGGAACTGGAGATCACCGAAACAGCCCTGGTGAAGGATATGCCCCGCGCGCTGGCAGCCTTGAGGCAGGTCAAGGCGCTTGGCGTGCATGTAGCGATGGACGATTTTGGCACCGGCTACTCTTCGCTGTCCAACCTTAGCGCCTTTCCCTTCGACAAGATCAAGATCGACGGGTCGTTCATCAAATCGGTCGACAAGAACGCCCAGTTCGCGGCGATCGTCCGCGCCGTGCTGGGGCTTGGACGCGGTCTCGGCCTACCGGTCCTTGCGGAAGGCATCGAGACGCCCGGTGAATTGCAGTTCCTGGACGCCGAGGCTTGCGAGATCGGGCAAGGCTATTACCTCGGCAAACCGGCTCCGATCGAGACGTTCGGCGAACTGACGGGCGTGGCTGCTCCGGCAATCCGCACAGCCAGCCGACGCGGCGCAAGCATTGCCGTGCTCAAGCCGCGCCTGCGCACGGTCTGAGCCTATCCCGGCTGAAGCGCCGCCTCGACCAGACGCTTGGCATCCGGCCCCGACCATTCGGCCGGGCCGTTCATATGGGCGATGAGGCAGCCTTGCCCATCGATCAGCATGGTGACGGGCAGACCTAGCGCCAGGCCGCGCATCTTGACGTCGTTGAACAGCGCCATCGTAGCATCGCGATAGTAGCCGAGCGACTTGACGCCGGTGTCCTCCAGGAATTTCTTCGGTTTGGCATCGTCGCCGGCATCGACGTTGACGGCAACAACCTGAAACGCATCGCTGCCCATCTCCTTCTGCAGCGCATCGAGCGCCGGCATTTCGGCGCGGCAAGGTGCACACCATGTCGCCCACAGATTGAGCAGCACCGTCTTGCCGGCATGATCGGCGATCGTCGTCGGCTTGCCGTCGGGGCCGTTGAAGGCAAGGCTTTTCAGCGATTGCGGCGGATCCGCCGGCAAAAGCGCGGCAACCTGGCCGGTAGCAGCGGCGGCGATCTTCTTGGCACGGTCGGTCTTGGCGACGCAGGCGGCGTCGTCCTTGCCGCCGCCGGCGGCCACTTGCGCGGGCGCCTTGTTGCCAGAACTGCTTTCCCTGACATATACCGCGACCGCGCCGGCCAGCACGCCCGCAACCAAAGCGGCGAGGATGAGACGCAAAGCCGGGAAGAATCTATTGCCGTCTGCCATTTTTTAAAAACTGCTCCGGAGCACGGGTTATAGCGATGAACGACAAGAAGGCCAGCAACCAGATGTGGGGCGGACGTTTTGCCTCGGGTCCGGCCGCAATCATGGAAGCGATCAACGCGTCGATCTCGTTCGACCGCAAACTCTATGCGCAGGATATTCGCGGCTCGATCGCCCATTGCCAGATGCTGGCGCAAACGGGCATTATTTCGGCGGCCGATCAAGAAAAAATCACTCACGGGCTGAACACGATCCTGGCAGAGATCGAGGCCGGCACATTCGAGTTCTCCACCAGGCTGGAAGACATCCACATGAATATCGAGGCCCGTCTGGCCGATTTGATCGGGCCCGCAGCTGGCCGCCTGCATACCGCCCGCTCGCGCAATGACCAGGTGGCGGTCGACCTCAGGCTGTGGGTCAAGGACGAGTGCTTTCGCGTCGCCGAGGCGCTGAAGGGGCTGATCACGGCGTTCCTAGATCGCGCCGAGGAGCATGCGGCAACGGTGATGCCGGGCTTCACCCACATGCAGGCGGCGCAGCCGGTGACCTTCGGCCATCACTGCATGGCCTATGTCGAGATGTTTGCGCGCGACCTGTCTCGCGTCCGCGATGCGATTGAGCGTATGGATGAAAGCCCGCTCGGCGCTGCCGCCCTTGCCGGCACCAGCTTTCCGATTGACAGGCACGAGACAGCGAAGGCGCTTGGCTTCCGCGAGCCGATGCGCAATTCCCTCGACAGCGTTTCGGATCGCGATTTCGCGCTCGAGTTCCTGGGCGTAGCAGCGATCTGCGCGACGCATCTGTCGCGACTGGCTGAAGAGATCATCATCTGGTCGACGCCGCAATTCGGCTTCGTCAGGCTGTCGGATAGTTTCTCGACGGGTTCGTCGATCATGCCGCAGAAGAAGAATCCCGACGCTGCCGAACTGGTGCGCGGCAAGACCGGCCGCGTCACCGGGCACCTCGTCGGCTTGCTGACAGTAATGAAGGGCATGCCGCTGACCTATGGCAAGGACATGCAGGAAGACAAGGAATCCGTCTTCGACGCGGCCGAGACGCTCGACCTGATGCTGGCGGCAATGACCGGCATGGTGCGCGACATGACAGTGAACACCGCGGCGATGAAAAAGGCGGCCGGCGCCGGCTATTCGACTGCGACCGACCTCGCCGACTGGCTGGTGCGCACGCTCGGCCTGCCGTTCCGCGAGGCGCACCATATCACTGGCCGGGCGGTGGCGCTGGCCGACGACAGGAAGATCGGGCTCGACAGGCTTTCGCTGGAGGATCTGCAGTCCATTCACCCCGGTATCAGCGCCGACGTGTTTTCGGTCCTTGCCGTGCAGAATTCTGTAAAGAGCCGCACGAGCTTCGGCGGCACCGCGCCGTCCGAGGTGCGCAAGCAGATCCGCTACTGGAAAAAGCGGCTCGCCAAGGCCTAAGACGTGGGGTGCAATGGCCGCAAAACTCGGCTAGAAGCGGCTGCGGGCAACAGTTTCGGACGGATGGCACGATGACCGGAAGCAGGATTTTGGTGACGCTGACGCTGTTGGCAGCAATGGCCACCGTTGCGGCCTGCGGCAGGAAGGCTGCGCTCGATACGCCCTACGCAGCAGCCGTGCAGGCCCGCAAGGACGCCGAGAAGGCCAAGCAACCTTTGCCGCCGGAACCGGAAAAACCTGTTGAGGACAAGAAATTCATCCTCGACCCGCTGCTCTGATTTTTCGGACCAATCTCGTGAACCATTTCGACTACCGCGACGGCGCGCTGCATGCAGAGGACGTGGCGATATCAGACATCGCCGCCAGCGTCGGCACGCCGTTCTATTGTTATTCGACGGCGACGCTGACCAGGCATTTTCGCGTCTTCACAGAGGCCTTTGCCGGGCTCGACGCCCTCGTCTGCTATGCCATGAAGGCGAATTCGAACCAGGCCGTGCTGAAGGTGTTGGCAAGACTCGGCGCCGGCGCCGACGTGGTCTCGGAGGGCGAATTGCGCCGCGCTTTGGCGGCCGGCATTCCGGCAAGCAAGATCCTGTTTTCGGGCGTCGGCAAGACCGGGCGCGAAATGGATTTTGCGCTCTCGGCCGGCATTCTCTGTTTCAACGTCGAATCCGAACCGGAGCTGGAGCTGCTGTCGGCCCGCGCGACCGCGCTGGGCAAGATCGCGCCGATCTCGCTGCGCATCAATCCGGATGTCGACGCCAGGACGCACAACAAAATTTCGACTGGGAAGGCCGAGAACAAGTTCGGCATTCCCTGGCAGCAGGCACGAAAGGTTTATGCCCGCGCGGCTGAGCTGCCGGGCATCAAGGTCACCGGCATAGACACCCATATCGGCAGCCAGATCACCGAATTGCAGCCCTTCGACGAGGCCTTTGCGCTGCTGGTGGAGCTGGTCGGCGCCCTGCGCTCCGACGGTCATGCCATCGAGCACATCGATGTCGGCGGCGGCCTTGGCATTCCCTACCGCGTCGACAACAACCCGCCGCCTTTGCCCGATGCCTATGCCCGGATCGTCAGAAAGCATGTCGCCGAGCTCGGGCTGAAAGTGATGTTCGAGCCAGGCCGGCTGATCGTCGGCAATGCCGGCATCCTGGTCTCGGCGGTGATCTTCGTGAAGGAGGGCGACGCCAAGAACTTCCTCGTCGTCGACGCCGCGATGAACGACCTGATCCGGCCGACGCTTTACGACGCTTTCCACGACATCAAGCCGGTGGCGCAGCAGCCGGCCGCAGCACCGCGCATGAAGGTCGATGTCGTCGGCCCGGTTTGCGAGACCGGCGACTATCTCGGGCTCGACCGTGACCTGCCCCGGCTGAAATCCGGCGACCTGATCGCTGTCGCCACCGCCGGCGCCTATGGCGCCGTCCAGGCCGGCACCTACAATACCAGGCTGCTGGTACCGGAAGTGCTGGTCGACGGCGACCGCTTCCACGTTGTGCGCCCGCGCCAGACCTATGACGAGCTGATCGGACTGGATTCGGTGCCGGACTGGTTGGAGTAGAACTCTGCAGCTACAGGCGGTGCTGAATGAGCGCCCTGGCTTCGGCGATCCTGTTCTCGTTCCGGCGATAGAATGTCCACTGCTTGATGCGCTTGCTGCGCAAAAGCCCTGCCTGGGTGAGCACACGCATATGTTCGCTGAGCGTCGCCTGGGTGATCCCCAGCTTTTCCGCGATCAGCAGCGCGCAGACTCCGTCGTCGACCAGATCGCCGTCCGCCTGCGGCGGAAAATGCGCGCGCGGGTCCTTGAGCCAATCGAGGATCTGCAGCCTGCGCTCGTTGGCAATCGCTTTGAAGACATCGACCTCTTGCATTTAGCTACTTTGCCAAGTTACTAAGTAATGTCAACTCTGAATGTCAGCCCTGGGAGTGAATGCATGCTGCACGGCCACACGATCACACGCGAGCGCATTGCGGCGATGGAACCACGCATCCGGCCCTTCGTGCGCCACACGCCGGTGCTGCGCGTCGACATGGCCGATTTCGGCCGTCCGCCTCTGCCGGTCGACCTGAAGCTTGAGTGCTTGCAGCATTCCGGCTCGTTCAAGGCGCGTGGTGCGTTCACCAATCTCCTCGAACGGCCGGTTCCTGCGGCCGGCGTCGTCGCCGCATCGGGCGGCAATCACGGCGCCGCCGTCGCCTATGCCGCCATGCGACTCGGCCACAAGGCGACCATCTTTGTTCCCGAAGTGAGCCCGCAGGCCAAGCTGGACCGCATCCGCGGCTACGGCGCCGAGCTGATCGTCGGCGGCGCCCGTTATGCCGAGGCGCTGGCCGCCAGCGAGAGCTTCGCCGAAAAATCCGGCGCCCTGCAGATCCACGCCTTCAACCAGGAGGAGACGCTGGTCGGGCAGGGCACGCTCGGCCTCGAAATCGAGGCCGACCTGCCGGAGCTCGACACCCTGCTGGTCGCTGTCGGCGGCGGCGGCCTGATCGGCGGCATCGCCGCCTGGTTTTC
This sequence comes from Mesorhizobium sp. M0909, assembly GCF_040319515.1. Classification (NCBI taxonomy): domain Bacteria; kingdom Pseudomonadati; phylum Pseudomonadota; class Alphaproteobacteria; order Hyphomicrobiales; family Phyllobacteriaceae; genus Mesorhizobium; species Mesorhizobium sp. M0909. The sequence goes on along the minus strand of NZ_JAMYOA010000001.1, from coordinate 457,126 downwards.
CGGCCGCATCAGGATCATCGCGGTCGAGCCGGAGGGTGCGCCGACGCTTCATCGCGCGTTCGCGGCGGGCCGACCCGTCGACGCGCCGGCTGAGGGCGTCGCCGCCGATTCGCTCGCGCCAAAGCGTGTCGGCGAAATGATGTTTCCTATCGCCGAGGCATTCGTCGAGCGCTCGATCCTGGTCGGCGACGACGACATTGTCGCCGCCCAGGCGGCGCTGTGGGACCGCGTGCGAATCATCTCCGAGCCGGGCGGTGCGGCCGCCTTCGCGGCGCTCCTGTCCGGCCGCTACACACCGGCTAGAGGCGAGCGCGTTGCCGTACTGGTCTGCGGCGCAAACGCCAATCCGGCGAAATTCTGACAATATCCGGGGCATTATTGTTCACGTTTTGGGGAACCGCCTCGCCTTCGCCGTGTTTGTTGGTATCCTTGGGGCGATGTGCATCCGCTTGGACGCACGAAGTACGCGCTAAGATTTTAGGTCTTCGCATCGTGCTTCCCGGAAATCGACTTTTCGGGCCCATGCGATAGACTCGTGAGGCCTGGGCTATCCCGCCCGGCCAGGAAGGGCCGATGACGCAACGACCCATTTTCACCAGCGATCGCAGTCTGGCCAGGCGCCTTGCCTTGAGCCGGCTGGGGACGCAGGTCTCGATAATCGTCGAACGCGGCTGGCCATTGCTGCTGCCGCTGATCATCGTCGCCAGCCTGTTCCTCAGCATTTCGTGGCTCGGCCTGTTCCCATTTTTGCCCGATCTGGCGCGGATCGGTCTTATCACGGCATTCGGCGTCGCAGCGCTTGCCGCACTCTATCCGCTGCGTTTCTTCCGCACGCCATCCAGTGCCGAGGTCGACCGCCGCATCGAGGCGGCCAACCGATTGCTGCACAGCCCGGTGCAGGTCCAGACCGATCGCCCGAGCGGCAAGGAAAGCATTTTTTCGCAAGCACTGTGGCGCGAGCATCAGCGGCGCATGGCGGACCGGCTGGGCGAGCTTGGCGGCGACGTGCCGCGCACACGCGTGCCGGAACGCGACCCGTGGGCGTTGCGCGCCGTTGCCGCGCTTTTGTTGGTCACTGCCTTTGCCTTCTCCTTCGGGCCGTCGGGCGGCAGGCTGGGCGACGGCTTTGTTGCCCGTGCCGCCCGCGACGTCGTGCCGCCGCGCATTGATGCCTGGGTGACGCCGCCGGCCTATACCGGCAGGCCGCCGATATTCCTGAACGCCCCAGTCCTTGCCAACAACGCCACTCAAACGGCGCCGACCTTCACCGTTCCGGAGGGCAGCGATGTGTCGCTGCGCGTCACCGGCGGTTCGGGCGAGGAAACGCTGAGTTACGCCGACACCGGCGGCAACACCCGCGCCATCGATCCGACCGGGCCGCAAGCCGCCAAGACTGAGGCAGCTCCGGCAACGCCTTCCACCGTGCGCCAGTTCAGCGGCAAGTTGACGGCCGACGGCACGCTGACGCTGCAGTCCGGCGACGGCGAGCTCGGCCGCTGGGCCTTCGCCATAATTCCCGACAAGCCGCCGCAGATCCGCTTTGTCGGCGAGCCGAAGCGCGCCGTCAACGGCGCCTTCGAACTCAACTACCAGATCGACGACGACTATGGCGCGGCCTCCGCCAAGGCGGTTTTCGCATTGGCCGATCCGCAGGCACCCAACGCGCATCCGCTCTATGGCCCGCCGGAAATGCCGCTGACGTTGCCGCGCCGCGGCGGGAAGGCGAATGCCGCTAAGACGACGAAGGACCTGACCGACCATGTCTGGGCCGGTGGCAACGTCAAGCTGTCGCTTGTCGCCACCGACGGTGCCGGACACACGGCGACCAGCGAAACCAAGACGCTGGTGATGCCGGAGCGGCCATTCTCCAACCCGTTGGCGCGGGCTGTTGTCGAGCAGCGCCGCATGCTGGCGCTCGACGCCTATGCCAAGGACCGGGTGCTCGACCTGATGGATGCGATCACGCTCAGGCCCGAAGACACGTTCGACAACATGACGCACTACCTCGCCATCATGAGCGCCCGCACCCGGCTGAAGATGGCCGACAGCGACGACCAGTTGCGCGACGAGGTCGCCTACCTCTGGGAGATCGCGCTCGGCATCGAGGAAGGCAATCTGTCGGCGGCCGAGAAGCGGCTGCGCCAGGCGCAGCAGGCGCTGCAGGATGCGATCAAGAACGGCGCCAGCGACCAGGAGATCGAGAAGGCGATGAAGGAACTGCGCGAGGCGATGAACCAGTTCCTGCAGGAATTCGCGGCGCGGGCGCAGCAGAATCCGAATGCGCCACAGATGCAGCAGAACGGCCGGGAACTGCGCCAGAGCGACATCGACCGCATGATGGACCAGATCGAGAACCTGGCGAAATCCGGCAATCGCGACCAGGCGCAGCAATTGCTGTCTGAGCTGCAGGACATGATGAACAATCTGCAGGCAGGCCGCCAGCAACAAGGCGGTCAGCAGGACAGCGAGATGCGTCAGCAGATGGATAAGCTGGGCGAGATCATGCGGCGCCAGCAGGAGATGATGAACGACACCTTCCGCATGGACCAGATGCAGCGTGGCCAGCAACAGCGCGGGCAGAACCGCGACGAGCAGCTCGGCGAGAACGGTGAGCCGGGCCCGATGGACGAACAGGGCAAGCCCGGCCTGGGCGACGACCGCGATCCGCTCGGCCGGCCGGGGCAGATGACGCCGCAGGAATTCGCCGATGCGATGAAGCAGTTGCAGGAAGGCCAGGGCAAGCTGCAGAGCGAGCTCGATCAATTGAGGAAGAGCCTCGAAGGCATGGGCCTCGACCCCAATGAGGGGTTTGGCGAGGCCGGCAAATCCATGGGCAATGCCGAACAGGCGCTCGGCGAGGGCGAAGGCGACCAGGCCGTCGGTCACCAGGGCCGCGCATTGGAAGCCTTGCGCAGGGGCGCCAAGGACATGATGAAGCAATTGCAGGCGATGCAAGGCGACCAGGGCGGCAACGGCCAGGGCGGACGACAGCAGAATGCCGACCGTGACCCGCTCGGGCGGCCCCGCACCAGCGAGGGTCCCGATGACGGGAGTTCGGTGAGAGTGCCTGACGAGATCGACGTGCAGCGTGCCCGCCAAATCCTCGAAGCGATCCGCAAGCGGCTCGGCAATGCACTCAGCCCCGATATCGAGCGCAGCTATCTGGAGCGGCTGCTGGAGCTGAAGTAAGGCTGCCTGTATTCGGAAGATCGCCGCGCGCGGTCCGTGGTGGCCGCCACCGCCGGACCGAGCGGCATTCTTTAACGGTTGGTGAAAGCCTCGCGGATCGCCTCTTCCATGCCGTCGATGGCCTCGCCGGAAGCGTTCGGGTTGCGCCGCAGCACCACGTTCGAGGAATCGATGTCGCCGAACCCGTCGGCGGTCGTAAGCTCGCGGCAGCCGGCCGGGATGTTGCTGCGCGAGATCGGCGCAATCGCCAGCCCGGAGGTGACGGCGAGCCGCAGGCCGCCATTGGTATCGCTGGTGTAGGCGACACGATAGGCGAGATCGCGCTGTTCCAGCGACTTTATCGCGAAATCCTTGCACCAACCGGCACGGTTGTAGAGCGCGATCGGCACCGGCCGCTCCTCATGCATGTGATGCAGCTCTGACGTCACCCATACGGTCGGGTCATGCATCAGCACCTCACCGCCCAACAGATCCTGCCATTCGAACACCACCGCCAGATCGAGCTCGCCAGCGGCGAGCGCCGCGATCTGCGCACCGGAATGCGCGTAGCGGACGGTGATGTCGACCTGAGGATGGCGCTTGGCAAAGGCGCCGAGCGCGCGCGACAGGATCGCGTGGCCATATTCCTCCGGGATACCGATGCGCACCGGCCCGCCAAGCGGCGCCGCGACCATCGATGCCGCCGTCTCGTCGAGCAGTGAAACGATGCGCCTGGCGTTGGCGATGAGCTCGCCGCCGCGCCGTGTCAGCGCCACACCGCGCGAGCCGCGCTCGAACAGGCTGTCGCCGATCATGCCTTCAAGCTTCTTCATCTGCATCGAGACCGCCGACTGGGTGCGGCCGGCCCGCTCCGCCGCCTTGGTGAAATTGCCACTGTCGGCGACCGCCACGAAGGTTCGCAACAGGTCGCTGTCGAGATTGGGTCGCATGTGCCCGCCATAAGAAAATCTGATTGCTGGCATCATTCCAATTCGTTTGCAACATGTCAAACGGCGGACGATAGTTCGCCTTACCCATTGGATATGCGTCCGCGAAATCGGCCGCGGACCAATCAAAAGTCCTCACTCGTACCCGCTGCCCGAAATGGCGGCGGGTTCTTTTTACCCGGATGCAGGCCTGCGTTCGGCCGCGCACGCGGGGACAGGAGCGCCTATGCAGAATCGGCTTGTGCTCGGCATCCTCAGCCTCTGTCTCGGCGTACTGGTCTTTTCGCTGCAGGACCCGCTGGTCAAGGCGGTGTCGAGCCACTATCCGGTCACCGAGGTGATGGCGATCCGCTCGATCGTCGCCTTGCCGATCCTGGTTTTCCTCGTCCACGCCGATGTCGGATTGCAGGCAATCCTGTCGAAGCGGTTCGGCATGCTGACGATGCGCGCCTTCATCCAGTTCACCTCCTACACGGCCTACTATCTGGCAATCGCCGCCCTGCCGCTGGCTGACGCGGTGGCGCTCTATTTCATGGCGCCGCTGTTCATCATGGCGCTGGCCGGCCCCTATCTCGGCGAACGCGTGTCCTGGCAGGCGCTCGCCACCGTCCTGGTCGGCATGCTCGGCGTGCTGGTGATGGTGCGCCCAGGCGCCGGCCTGTTCGACTGGGCGGCGCTGCTGTCGCTAGGTTCGGCTCTGCTCTACGGTTTCTCGCAGCTGATGGCGCGCAAGATCGGCGACACCGAATCCTCGACAGTCATGGCGTTCTATCAGAACGGCGCCTATCTGGTCGGCGCGGCCTTGGTAGCGGCATTGTTTTGGCTGGCAGGCATTGACCACGCCGTGCATCCGAGCCTCGAGTTCCTCGTCCGGCCATGGGCCTGGCCGGCGACGCCGGATCTCCTCAAGATGGGGGCATGCGGCTTCGTTGCCTCGGCCGGAATGATCCTGTTGTCGCAGGCCTACCGGCTGGCGCCCGCCAACAGCGTCGCCACCTTCGAATACACCGGTATCATCTGGTCGCCGCTATGGGGTTTTCTGTTCTTTGCCGAAATGCCGCGACCAGCGACGGCGGCCGGCGCAGCCCTCATCATCGGCGCCGGGCTTTTTGCGCTCAATGCCGGCCGGCGCCGGAGCGGCGCGCCAGCCATTGCGGCGACCTGCGACCCTGCCTGAAGGCGGTCGGCCTTGGGCGTTAGGCGAAGCAGGCGAGCGCCTGTTCGACGCGGGCGCGGATTTCAGCCAGCGCGAACGGTTTTTGCACGACGTCGAGAATAATGCCGTCCAATTCCTCGGCGCGCTCGCGTTGGTCGGCATAGCCGGTCATCAGCACGATCTTCACCGCCGGGAACAGCGCCACTGCCGCCTTGGCCATCTCGATGCCGTCCATCTCGGGCATGCGGATGTCGGACAGCACAAGGTCGTAGCCCCCCTGCGCCGCCCCGATCAGAGAAAGACCGTGCGCGCCATCGGCGGCAACAGTGACATTATGCCCGGCGCGTTCGAGCGCACGGGCGGCGAGGCTGCGGACGGATTCATCGTCCTCGACGATCAGGAGCTTTGCCATGGGCAGGATATTTGGCGAGGAAAAGTTGATGTTTCCTGAACCGCGAGCGGCGACAACCCAACTAGGCGTCGCCCTTGACGATGCCGACGAACGGCAATTCGCGAAATGCGTGGGCGACGTCCATGCCATAGCCGACGACGAAATAATCGGGGCAGTCGAAGCCGACATAGTCGGCGTTGAGCGTGGTCTGGCGGCGCATGCGCTTGTCGAGCAGCACGGCGATGGCACAGCTCCTCGCGCCGCGCGACAGCATGAGGTCGCGGGTGAAACTCAGCGTTTTTCCGGATTCCAGAATGTCGTCGATGAGAAGCACATCGCGACCGGCGACCTCGTTGTCGATGTCGCGCAGCACCCTCACCTCACCGCTGGTCGTGCCGGCGCCATAGCTGGAGATGAAGATGAACTCGACCTCCGGCGACAGGCCGACATCGTGCATGGCACGGATAAGATCGGCGGCGAAGATGAATGATCCCTTCAGCACCGAGATTACCAGAAGGTCGTGGTAGTCGTGCCCGGCGATCTCCTTGGCAAGTTCCAGGTTCCGCCGCGCAATGGCGGACGCTGAAAACAGGACTTCGATGTCCTTGCCGCGCACAACTGGCATTGGCTGCCCTTCCAGAAATGATCGCCGTGTAGGCGAAGCCGACCGAAACGGTCCTCCACCCCGTTTCTAGGCATGTCGAGCCGGCTGGCAAGGCCAAATCTTTCGCAGGACGCCCGCGAACGGTCGGATGCCCCCAGCGCGTCGCGAATCGGTTACCTGGTGACCTGTTGATTTTCTGGCGCCGTTCTAACGAACCAGCGCATGGCCGCCCGACATCCAGAAGGCGGCAAAGGCGGCGCCGACGCCGACAATCCAGAAGATCGGCCCACCGTGCACCCACAACGGCCGTTCGACGGCGGTTTCGGGCTTGCGCAACATGTCCATGCCTTCGATCGAAGGCGTGGAAATCATGCGGGCAGGCGGCGGCGCAAAGTCTGGGCGTGTAAAATGGCGGGGCAGCACCTCATAGTCGGCATCGATGACGTCGGTGGTCACGTCATGCATGATGCGTTCCGGCTCGGCGGCCGGATCGGTCATGATTTCGCCGGAAACCGGGCGCGCGGTTCGATCCTCAGCCATCATGGCCCGACACTACAGCACCTGTTCGCTGTTCGTTTCTTTTGGGTAAACGGAAATGGTTAACGCTTCCCCACCGGAACCCCTGTCACTCGCTCGAAAAGCCGCCAAATTAACCGTCGGTTAACGATGCCGGCCGATGGTCTTACCACAGAAAGGGCTGGCATCTTGCCGCCAAGAATTTCAGGTCGTCGAAAGTGATCCGCTTCGAAAATGTCGGCCTCCGCTATGGCATGGGTCCGGAGATTCTCCGCGACATCTCCTTGCACATTCCGGAGCGCTCCTTTCAGTTCCTGAGCGGACCTTCCGGCGCCGGCAAGACGACGTTGCTGCGGCTTTTGTTCATGTCGCTGAAGCCGACGCGCGGCCTGATCACCATTTTCGGCAAGGACCGTTCGCGCATCTCGCGCACCGAATTGCCGCATCTGAGACGGCGCATCGGCGTGGTGTTCCAGGATTTTCGCCTGCTCGACCATATGACCACCTATGAGAACGTGGCCTTGCCGCTCCGCGTGCGCGGCCGCGAGGAGGCGACCTACCGCACCGACGTCACCGAGCTGCTGAAATGGGTCGGCCTCGGCGAGCGCATGCATGTGCTGCCGCCGGTGCTGTCTGGCGGCGAGAAGCAGCGCGCCGCCATCGCCCGCGCGTTGATCGAGCAGCCCGAGATCCTGCTCGCCGACGAGCCGACCGGCAATGTCGACCCGCCGCTGGCGCGACGCTTGCTGCGATTGTTCATCGAGCTCAACCGGCTGGGGACCGCCGTGGTGATCGCCACACACGACCTCGGCCTGATGGAACAGGTCGACGCACGGCGAATGATCCTGGCCGGCGGAAGGCTGGACATCTATGACTGAGCTCTCCGTCGAACATTTCGAGGGTCAGGACGCCGCGGCGGCAAAGCCCCGCGTCCAGCGCAAGATGGCGCCGATCGTGCCGGCGCAGAACATCGCCGGCCGGGCGCTGGTGCTGGTCATCGCCATCATGACGTTTCTGTCCTGCCTGACGTTTGGCGCAGTCACGCTGGTGCGTGACACCGCCTCCGTCTGGGAGAACCAGATCTCGCGCGAAGCGACCATCCAGATCAAGCCGGTCGACGGCCTCGACATGGAGGCCGCACTTGCGCTTGCCTCGCAGATCGCCGGCGAATTCCCTGGCGTGAAAAGCGCCAGGATCGTCGATCGCGAAGCAACGGCCCGACTGCTCGAGCCTTGGCTGGGCTCGGGCCTGAACATCGATGAGCTGCCGGTGCCGCGCCTGATCATCATCACCATTGACGAGAACAGTCCGCCCGATTTCGCCGCACTGCGTGCGGCAATCACGCCGAAGCTGCCGAGCGCCTCGCTCGACGATCATCGCACCTGGGTCGACCGGCTGGTTGCCATGGCCCGCACCACGGTAACGATCGGTATCGCAGTGCTGGCGCTGATGCTGTCTGCGACGGTGCTGACCGTTGTATTCGCGACGCGGGGCGCCATGGCCGGCAACGGCCACATCATCGAGGTGCTGCATTTCGTCGGCGCCGAGGCGCGCTTCATCGCGCGCGAATTCCGCCGGCATTTTCTGGTCACCGGTATGAAGGGCGCCGCGGCAGGCGGCGCCGCGGCGATCCTCGTCTTCATCGCCTTCTCCTGGTGGTCGTCACGCAATATGGCGACACCGCAGGCCGACCAGGCGACCGCCCTGTTCGGCAATTTCGCCATCGGCTCGGCGGGTTATCTCGGGGTCGCTGTCATGGTGCTGGTGATCGGCGCGCTGACGGCGGCAACCTCCCATTTCACCGTGGTTACCTATCTCAGCGACATCGATATTCGCCAGCCGGACGCCGGCTAAAGGAAAGATCGATCACGGATGGAAACGCATCGTCACGAAAATTGCATTTTTTTCCTACCAAAGGCCGTATTTCGGGATTAACCATTTCATGATGGACGTTCGGGACTCGACCGATACCGCTGGGTGCATGCCAGTGCTGGTTGCGCGTCCGCATGAATTCGCCGGGCCTGATGAATTTGCCAAGCCGGATCAATCCGCCAAACATGGGCGGCTGCTGGCAGCCCGCTCCTTGCGCCTCTCGGCTCTCCTTCTGGTCGCCCTTGTGGCGTTGTTTGTCGCCGGCTTCGGCTGGTTCGCCAATACCGTCAGCCGTCTGACGACGCCCGCCAATCCGGCAAGGGCAGACGCTATCATCGTGCTGACCGGCGGCCAGTCGCGACTCGACGCTGCTATGGGCCTGCTTGCGTCAGGCAAGGGCGAGCGGCTGCTGATCAGCGGCGTCCATCCTTCCGCCAGCCGCCGCCAGCTTCAAGCCGCGACCGGCGGCGACAAGAGGCTGTTTTCATGCTGCGTCGACATCGACCGCGCTGCGCTCGACACGATCGGCAATGCCGAGGAAAGCGCCAAATGGGTCGAGGACCATGCCTACGGCACCGTCATTCTCGTCACCAACAATTATCACATGCCGCGCAGCCTGCTGGAAATGGGCCGGCTGCTGCACGGCGCAAGGCTCGAGCCCTATCCGGTGGTCAACACCAACCTCGAGAATGGCGGCTGGCTGACCAAGCCGGAAGCGCTGCGTGTACTGTTCACCGAATATAACAAATACCTGCTGGCGCTGGCCCGCGGCATCATGCCGGTGAAGCAAACCGAGAGCGTCGCGCTGGCCGACGCCGCAGGCGGGAGCTGAACGGCACCGGCACTTTTTATTCCCTGGCTCTTATTCCCTGGCTGCTGCATCCGATCGCAAGCGTGCGATCTCCTGTTCGAGCCGTTCGATGCGCTTGTCGCGTTCGCCCAGCGCCGCCGCCACGTCGGCCGCTTCGAAACGCTGCGGGATGTGCTGCGAGCAATTTGAATCCCAAGCCGAAACCGCAAACAGGATAACCTGCTCGGGTCGCGCCTTATAGTCTTGCGGCATCAGCTTTGCGGTCAGCTCGGCATCGCCCTCGACGACTTGCGCTTTGCCCCAGATCTTGATGCGCTGCCGGTGCGCATAATCGATCAGAAACAGGAAAGCCTGTGGGTTGTCGCTGAGGTTGCCCTGGGTGATGAACTGCCTGTTGCCGGAAAAATCGGCAAAGCCGATCGTCCGTTCGTCGAGCACCTTGAGGAAACCGGCAGGCCCGCCGCGATGCTGGATGTAAGGCTGCCCGTCCGCATTGGCGGTCGACAGAAAGACGCTGGTCTGCGCCTCGATGAAGGCGGCGAGATCGGGCGTGATTGCCGCCTGCCAGCTGCCACGCTCCTCGACACGGGCATAGGCCTGGCGCGAGCCCTTGCGGGCCTGGATCGCCTTCACCGTCGGGGTGAAGGCGACATCGCTGGTGTGAGCGTTCATGAAGATCTCCTTAGGCGCCGAGTGCGCTGCATTGTTCGCTTACGAGAATAGGGCCTTCCGTCTTCGAGATGCAGATGCCATATCTGCAACCTATCCTTCCGTTTTTCGGAAGGGCAAATTTTCGGTAGAGCTATGGATCGCCTCCAGTCCATGTCGCTTTTCGTTGCCGCGGCGGAGACAGGCAGCCTCTCGGCTGCCGGGCGTCGCTTCGGCATTCCGCTGACGACGGTCAGCCGCAAGGTTTCGGACCTGGAAAGGCACCTGAAGACACGGCTGTTGAACCGCTCGGCGCGGCAGCTGTCGCTGACCGATGCGGGCCACGCCTATCTCGCCGCCTGTCGCCGTATTCTCGATGAGATCGGCGAGGCCGAGCGAATGGCCGCCGGCGAATACAGCGCCCCGACCGGCGAACTGATCGTCACTGCGCCGATCGTCTTCGGCCGCCTGCATGTGCTGCCGGTCGTCACCGGCTTCCTCTCCGTCTATCCCGAGGTAAGTGTGCGGCTTACACTCGCCGACCGGATAACCCAGCTGGTCGAAGAGCACATCGACCTCGCCATCCGCATCGGCGAGCTTGCCGATTCGAGCCTGATCGCCACCCGCCTGGGTTCAATCCGCCGCGTCGTTTGTGCGAGCCCGGCCTATCTCGCCGAGCACGGCACACCGAAAACGCCGCAAGACCTTGCAGGACACAGTGCAATCACCTTCGAAGGGCTCACCGCCGCCAGTTGGAGCTTCGCCACCGGCAAGGCTGAATTCAGCGTGCCGGTCCGCTCCAGGTTACGGGTCAACACGGCAGAGGCAGCAATCGATGCGGCGATTGCCGGCGTCGGCGTGACGAGGCTGCTTTCCTACCAGATCGCCCCCGCCCTCCGGTCTGGTACGCTGCGCCCGGTGTTGCAGGAGTTCGAGCCAGACCCATGGCCGGTGAGTCTCGTCCATGCCGGCCAGGGTCTGCTGCCAGTGAAACTGCGTGCGTTTCTCGATTTCGCCGCCCCGCGCCTGAAGGAGCGGCTGGCACAGTCGACGTGGTAAATCAGAGCAAAGGAGCGGACACCGGCTCATTGCCGGCCACTGCACCGTTTCCTTTTTGCCGGCGCTTGGTGTAACCAACGCACACCTCCTCACCGGGCACTTGCTGTATGCTCTATTTCCGCTCGCTGGCGTTCAATCTCGCCTTCTACCTCAACTTGATCGTCCAGATGATCCTCTGGACTCCGTATTATTTCCTGTCGCCGCGCCATCGCGCCTGGTTTGTGCCGAAATTCTGGTCGCGCACCAGCATGTGGCTCTACGATAAGGTCGCCGGCACCAGGAGTGAGATCACCGGCCAGGAAAACCTGCCTGAAGGCTCCTTCATCCTGGCGCCGAAGCATCAGTCCTTCTGGGACACGATCGCTTTCCTGCCGTATCTCGACGATCCCGTTTACATATTGAAGCGGGAGCTGACCTGGATCCCGTTCTTCGGTTGGTACATCTTGAAGATGCGGATGATTCCGGTCGATCGCGGCAGCCGCTCGAAGGCATTGAAGATGGTTATCGCCGCGACCAAACAGGAATTGGCGCGCAATCCGCGCCAGCTCATCATCTATCCCGAGGGCACGCGCCGTGCGCCGGGCGACGAACCGGTCTACAAATACGGCATCGTCGAACTTTATGCGCAACTTGGCATTCCAGTGGTGCCCGTCGCTCACGTCGCCGGCCTCTATTGGCCGCGCCGCAAATTCCTGCGCTATCCCGGTACGATCAAGGCGCGCTTCCTGCCGCCGATCCCGCCGGGCCTCGGCAAGGAAGAATTCATGCACCGGCTGATCGGCGAGACGGAAGCAGCCTGCGACCAGCTCCTCGTCGAGGCGTCGCAGACGCCGAACCCGCCGCCGATGCCGCCGACGGCGGTGAAAAGGCTTGGTGAGCTGGACGCGAAACGTGAATTGAAAGGCTGAGACACCCTGCCGCGAACGCCAGAAGGGTTCACGGCAAGGCAGCCAGGCCGGCTGTTGCAATCAGCGTCACCGCAAACACCAGATTGATGATCCGCGACGCCAGCGGTTTGCGCAGCAAACGTGCAAAAGCCGCGCCGGCGAGAAGCCACAAGAGATGAATGGCAACGATCATCAAGGCGAGGACCGCCAGCTTGGCTGAAATAGCAAGACCGCCGGCGCCGGAAGACGCGCCGGCAAACACGGCGGCAATCGCCACATAGCCTTTCGGATTGGCAACGGCCAGAAGGAACCCGCCAAGGAAAGTGGGAAGCGCTGCCCTACCGACGCGTGCCGCCAGTGGCGGCGCCGTCGCTATCTTGAACGCCAGATAGAGGATGTAGGCTGCCGAGGCGACCGCCAACAGCGCTGCGAGCTTCGGCAGCGCGGTGAGAACGGCCATGATGCCCGTCGCCACCACCAAAAGCACGAGGACCGTGCCGACAACGATTCCCGAGGCATAACGGAGCGAATCGCGCAGGCCGAACGCGGCGCCGATCGCGGTGACACTTATCGTCGCCGGCCCCGGGCTGCCCATAACGATGGCCGATGCCAGCACAAGCGCCAGCAATTGCTGCCATAGCTGCTGATCGAGAAGACCCTGTCCGGCCATGCGGCGTCCCCGGCATCCTGTGACGATGCAGGGACGGTAGGGCAAGGCAGCGGCGCGGGTCTTGAACGATCGTGCGCGGCTATGCGCTGGCCTTGTCGAGCTCGGCGATATCGTCCGGGCTGAGCTGCAACGACGCGGCCCGCACCAGGCTGTCGAGCTGGTCGAGCGTCGTCGCGCTGGCGATCGGAGCGGTGACGCCGGGCCGCGCCATCACCCAGGCCAGCGCCACTTCCGCCGGCGTGGCCGAATGTCTGGCCGACACGGCATCGAGCGCTGAGAGGATGCGCATGCCGCGCGTGTTGAGATAGCCTTTCACACCGCCACCGCGCGGGCTTTTGCCGAGGTCGGACTCGCTGCGGTACTTGCCGCTCAAAAATCCCTTGGCGAGGCTGAAGTAGGTGATGACGCCGATGTCCTCGGCCACGCACAGATCGCGCAGCGGACCATCTAAGGACGAGCGGTCGTAGAGGTTGTATTCCGGCTGCAGCACCTCGTAGCGCGGCAGGCCGCGCAGGCTTTCTACGTCGAGTGCGGCGCGCAGTTGGGCGGCGTCGAGGTTGGAGGCACCGGCATAGCGGATTTTGCCCTTGTCGAGCAGTTTCTGATAAGCGCCGAGCGTTTCCTCATACGGCGTCGCCGGGTCGGGCCAATGCGACAGATAGAGATCGACGGTATCGACCTGCAGCCGCTTCAGGGAGGCGTCGACGGCCTTTTCGATATAGGCGGCGGACAGGTCCCTCTTGCCCTGCCCCATGTCCGAACCGACCTTGGTGATGACGACGACCTTGTCGCGGTTGCCGCGGCTCTTCATCCATCTGCCGATGATGGTTTCGGATTCGCCGCCCTGGTGGCCGGCAATCCAGCGCGAATAGGAATCCGCCGTGTCGATGGCGTTGAAACCGGCCTCAATGAAGGCATCGAGTAGGTCGAACGAGGTTTTCTCATCGGCGGTCCAGCCAAACACATTGCCGCCCAGAACCAATGGCGCGATGGATAGGTCGGTTCGACCGAGACGACGTTTCTGCAAGACTGATCTCCATGGTGATTCATGCTGGGGCGGATGGGAGCCGCCGACCGGGCTAACCTATGTCGCGCCGTGGCAACGTCAAACGCATAGCCTCTTTGCCAACCCGCCGGCGCTTCACAAAGCCGCGACCCGCCGCGCCGTGTCCGGCTCAAGGCGCTGGTCCCGGATATCCAAACCAGCAGCCTCTGAAGAAACGATCTGGCAAATTTGGCATATAGATTGTCAAATCTGCCAATTCTGACTTTTGCCAGCCGACCGTAGGTTCCGCCGCGCCGACGCGGTCGGCCGGGCCCAGACTGTTGGCCTGGGATCATTTGTTATGGAGAACGGCATGAAAGCAATCGTATTTGACGCCATCGGTTCGCCGCGCGACGTGCTCTACATGGACGACCTGCCGATGCCGCGCATCGGCGACGGCGAGGTGCTGGTCAGGATGGTCTCGGCTTCGCATCAATCCGGGCGACTTCCTGTTTATCCAGGACCTCTATCCCGAACCGAAGAAGCCGCATTTTCCCCGGCAGATCGCGGGAAACCACGGTGCCGGCATCGTCGAAGCCGTTGGCGCGAACGTCTTGCTGGAACCGGGCACGCTTGTCGCGTTCAGCTATTATGGCAGCTGGGCCGAGTACGCGGCCATTCCCGCCGAATGGCTGATCCCGTTACCTGCGGACTATCCGGTCGAACGCGCCGGGCAGATGGTGAACCCCATTACCGCGTGGGATCTGCTGACGGATTCCCGTGTCCGGCCCAGGCAGTGGCTGGCTGTCACGGCCGGCTATTCGTCGATTTCAACAATGGTGATGCAGTTCGCCCAACGACGCGGCATCAACGTCATCGCGCTTGTGCGGCGCTCGCACCAGAGCTTCGACCTGAAGACGCTTGGCGCCTCTGCCATTCTTGACCTTTCGGACTTGAAGGCAAGTATCCGGGAAGCGGTGATGGATATCACCGGCAGCGCCGGATTGAACGGGATTGTCGACAATGTCGGCGGACCTGTCAGCGGCGAATTGATCCGCACCCTGGCGCTCGGCGGGCAGATGGTGATCAATGGCGGAATGAGTGCCGAGCGCTTCGAACTGCACAATTTCGATGTGCTGCTGAGCGGCGTCGAAATCAGGGCAAATATCTATCGCTACTTCTTTTCGCCGCCTGCCGAAGCCGACCGGCCTGTCCTACGCGAGATCATCGACATCTTTGGCCAGCCGGGCTTCCACGTTCCTGTCGGCGGTCTCCACGCGCTTACCGAGTTCAAGCTTGCGGTGGCAAACAGCCTGGATCGCGCCGATCTTGGTAAACAGATTTTCAGGATGTAGCCCGCGTCACGGCACCGAAAACATCATGATAACGATAAAAGGCGCTACGTCGCCACCCGTCTCGTCACGTCTTCCAGCCAATGATCGCTTATACCCAGTGCTTCGAGGTGCTCCAGCGTGCTGAGCACGTAATCCTCATTCCTCCCCGACTGGCCGACGGCGCCGCGAACGACGGACGCCGCCTCGGCAGGGTCGAGCGCACCAGCATATTGTTCATGGCTGCGATCCACGACATAGGCGATGGCGTCGACCGTCTCGCCCCCATCCGTTTCACTCTTGTCGAGGCGAATGCTGAGCACACGTTCGAGATAGACGTCGGTGACCAGCTCGCGTTCGCGCAGATAGGTGATGACCTCGTTGCGCAGCTCGCCTGGAACCCGGAACGCCAGCCCGATGCAGGAGCCGCCGCGGTCGAGGCCGAGCACCAGGCCCGGCCGCTCGCGCGTGCCGCGATGCACGAAAGAATAGACGCAGAGCGAACGGCGGTAGCCATGCAGGCGGGCACGCCGCGTCTCGACATGCGCAAATCCCGGCCGCCAGATCAGTGAGCCGTAGCCAAAAACCCAAAAATCGCCCATATCGCCAAGCCTGATTGTAACGAACCACTCCACCGGTGGTGTTTCAGTCCGTCTACCTGTTGTTGCCGCAAGCGACAGCCCGCCCGTGCCACCCGCGTTAACGAAAGCCGCAGCATGACGTCAAGTGACGAGCGCCCGCCGCCCAGCCAGCGTCGCCGCCTGTTGTGGCTTGCCGCTTTCATTCTCGTGCTGTTCGGCATCTACAGCGCGGGCTGGTTCTACCTGGCGGATCTGGTCGAGAGCGCCGCCGACAAGGCGGTCGCCGATCTCGATGACAAGGGCATCAAGGCCGACTGTGCCAATCTCGCGGTCAGCGGCTATCCCTTCAGCTTCACCCTTTCCTGCGACAGTCTGGCTTACGAGGACGACAGCCGCAACGTCGCGGCATCGACAGGCAAGATCAACGCTGCCACCCAGATCACGCGGCTTCTGTCGCCTGCCGCCGAGCTCAGGGGGCCACTCAGGACCTCCGTTCCCGGCATGACCCCGCTCTGGATCGACTGGGATGATCTGCGGGCCGACATGAAGCTGTCCTGGCCGCTGCCGAGACGCCTCTCGCTGCAGGCAGAAGGCCTGTCCGGCCAGACCGATCCCGCAGACGATACCGATCCCGTCTCGCTGTTCAGCGCCGGAACTGCCAGCGGGCAATTGCGCCCAAACGGCCCGGACATCGACTATGCCGGCAATTTCACCGATCTCGAAATCGACGCGGCGGCCATCGACGGGCGCGTCTTGCCGCCGCTCGATGGCAGCGGCGATGTGACGCTGAAGAACGGCGTGACGCTGATCATGGCAAACCCGAAGAGCCTGCGCGGCCTCGCGGCCGAAATCCACGAGCTCGATCTGTCGTCCGGAACTGCGCGCATCACCGTTTCCGGACCGCTGTCGGTCGATGACGACGGTCTCATAAATGCCGATCTGACGATCAAGCTCAATGATCCAAAGGCCGTCGCGGCGATCCTTGCCACCGCCATCCCCGAGCAGAAGAAAGAGATCCAAACCGGCTTTGCCGGACTGGCGCTGCTCGGCAACCAGCCGTCGATGCCGCTGAAGATCGTCAGGGGCAAGGCCTCGCTCGGCTTCATCCCGCTCGGCAAGATCAAGCCGCTCGACTAGAGTAATTCCAGGAAAAGGGTGAACGGTTTTCCGTCCGGAATTGCGCAAAAACAAAGAGATAGAGCGGAAACGATGAACCGCTCTAAGCCTGTCTGGACTGCGATTGGCCTGCCGCGGCTTATCCCTTCGGCGGGTGTTCGACTGCCTGGCGACCGAAATCCGGTACGTCGATATCCTGGCCGGCCTCGATGATCGAGCGGCGGACGGCGCGGGTGCGGGTGAACAGGTCGAACAGCTTTTCGCCGTCGCCCCAGCGGATCGCCCGCTGCAGCGAGGACAGATCTTCCGAGAATCGCGCCAGCATTTCGAGGATGGCGTCTTTGTTGTGCAGGCAAACGTCACACCACATCGTCGGGTCGGACGCCGCGAGACGGGTGAAGTCGCGAAAGCCGGAAGCCGAGTATTTGATGACCTCGGACTTGGTCACCGACTCCAGATCGTCGGCGGTACCGACGATGTTATAGGCGATGATGTGCGGCAGGTGCGAAACGATGGCCAGCGTCATGTCGTGATGCTGGGGGTCCATCGTGTCGATGTTGGAGCCGCAGCGGCGCCAGAATTCGGATAGCTTTTCCAGCGCATCGGCATCGGTGCCGGGCAGCGGCGTGAAGATGCACCAGCGGTTCTCGAACAGTTCGGCAAAACCGGCATCCGGTCCCGACTTTTCGGTGCCGGCCAAAGGATGGCCGGGGATGAAGTGCACGCCATCAGGCAGATGCGGCTGCATCTGCGCGATCACCGATGCCTTGGTCGAGCCGACATCGGTGAGGATGGCGCCCTTCCTCAGCGCCGGCGCGATCTCCGCGGCGACGGTACCCGAAGAGCCGACCGGCACCGAAACGACGACCAGATCCGCATCGCGAACCGCCTCTTTCGCATCCGTCGTGTAGGTGTCGCCGAGGGCGAGTAGGCTTGCCCGCGCCAGCGTCGCTTCGCTGCGCGTCGAAATCGCGACTTGGCCGGCGAGCCCCTCGCGGCGGATGACGCGGGCCAGCGACGAGCCGATTAGGCCGATGCCGACCAGCGCGATCTTTTCGAACATCGGTGAGGTCATGGTGTTCTAGCTTTTCAGGAATGTCGCGAGAGCGGCGACAACGCCGCGGTTGGCCTCTTCGGTGCCGATGCTCATGCGCAGCGCGTTCGGAAAGCCGTAGCCGGAAACGCGCCGCAATATGTAGCCGCGCGCACTGAGGTAGTCGTCGGCAGCCGCCGCCGAATGCTTTTTGTCCTCGGGAAAGTGGATAAGGATGAAATTGCCGACGCTCGGTGTCACCCGCAGCCCAAGCCCGCTTAATTGCTCGGTCAGCCATGCCAGCCAGGTCTCGTTATGCGCCACGCTGCGTTCGATGTGGGCACGGTCGCGGATCGCCGCGATGCCGGCCTCGATTGCCGTCGCATTGACGTTGAAGGGTCCCCGCACGCGGTTGATTGCGTCGATGACGTGCATTGGCGCATACATCCAGCCGATCCGCGCCCCGCCCAGGCCCAATTTGGAGAAAGTGCGGGTCATGACCACGTTTTCCGCGCTGCCCACCAACTCGACGCCGGCTTCATAGTCGTTGCGCCGGACATATTCGGCGTAAGCTGCATCCAGCACCAGAAGCACGTTTCGCGGCAGGCCGGCATGCAGGCGGCGCACCTCCTGGAACGGCACGTAGGTGCCGGTTGGATTGTTGGGATTGGCAAGGAAGATGACCCTGGTGCGCGGCGTCACCGCGGCGAGGATCGCATCGATATCGGCGCGTTCATCGGTCTCCTTGACCGTCACCGGGACGGCACCGGCCGACTGTATGTAGATCTTGTAGACCATGAAGCCGTGTTCGGTGATGATGGCTTCGTCGCCGGGCGCGAGGTAGGTCTGCGCCAGCAGGCCCAGAATCTCGTCGGAACCGTTGGAGCAGACGATGTTCGCCGGGTTGAGCCCGTGCACCTCGGCGATCGCTTCCCTCAGGCGCCTGGCGCTGCCGTCGGGATAGACTGCGAGCTTGTCGGCGACCGCGCGCGCGGCCTCTATCGCCTTTGGCGAAGGACCGAGTGGGTTCTCGTTCGACGACAATTTGTGGACCTTGGCGACACCTTCAGGCGCCGCGCTCTTGCCGGGCACATAGGCTTCGATGTCCATGATGCCGGCGCGGGGCCTTGGACGTGTCTGATCCGGTATCTGGCTCATTCCATGAAATCCGTCGAGAGTGCCTCCGTCCGGAGGCCGCAGCGGAAATACAAGCCGTGGCCCGGAATGTCGAGGGGCGGCAATTCGGGATCAAGAACTTGCCGTTGACGAAGCCATGTGTCGGTCCTAGAAGAGCAGCGAAAGTTCCGTGGTGATTTGGCCGGTCGGCTTGCAGCCACGTTAAACAACTTGCTAAAGGGCCGTTTGCATCTTGTAACCGGCTTTGCGAAGGCATGGCCGGTTTTTTGTTGCCCTGGCTGGTTGTTGCCCAGACCGGCGGTGGACAACTGAAGGCCGGGCAAGGAGATGTGATGGTCGCTTTGCGCGCGCGAAAAACCAACAACGAGGCCGACCAGCCGTCGAGCCCGGTGTTGCGTTTCGGCGCCGACAAGCCGCTCAAGCTCGACGCCGGCACGCTGCTGTCGCCGTTCCAGATCGCCTACCAGACCTATGGCACGCTCAACGACGAGCGCTCCAACGCCATCCTCGTCTGCCATGCGCTGACCGGCGACCAGCATGTCGCCAACACCAATCCCGTGACCGGCAAGCCGGGCTGGTGGGAAGTGCTGATCGGCCCCGGCAAGATCATCGACACCGATCGTTTCTTCGTCATCTCGTCCAACGTCATCGGCGGCTGTCTCGGCTCCACCGGCCCCGCCTCGACCAATCCCGCCACCGCCAAGCCCTACGGGCTCGACCTGCCGATCATCACCATCCGCGACATGGTGCGCGCGCAGCTGATGCTGGTCGAGCATTTCGGCATCGAACAACTGTTCAGCGTGCTGGGCGGCTCGATGGGCGGTATGCAGGTGCTGCAATGGGCCTCGAGCTATCCCGAGCGCGTTTTCTCGGCGCTGCCGATCGCCACCGGCGCCCGCCATTCTTCGCAGAACATCGCTTTCCACGAGGTCGGCAGGCAGGCAGTGATGGCCGACCCGGACTGGCATGGCGGCAAATATTTCGAGCACGGCAAGCGGCCGGAAAAGGGGCTGGCGGTGGCGCGCATGGCCGCTCACATCACCTATCTGTCGGAAGCAGCGCTGCACCGCAAGTTCGGCCGCAACCTGCAGGACCGCGAAGCGCTGACCTTCGGCTTCGATGCCGACTTCCAGATCGAGAGCTATCTGCGCCATCAGGGCATGACCTTCGTCGATCGCTTCGATGCCAACTCCTATCTCTACATGACCCGGGCGATGGACTATTTCGATCTCGCCGCCGACCATGGCGGCCGGCTGGCCGATGCCTTCGCCGGCACCAAGACGCGCTTCTGCCTGGTTTCGTTCACCAGCGACTGGCTGTTCCCGACCGAGGAGAGCCGCTCGGTCGTGCACGCGCTGAACGCGGCCGGCGCCTCGGTATCGTTCGTTGAGATCGAGACCGACCGTGGCCACGACGCCTTCCTGCTCGACGAGCCGGAACTGTTCGCCGCCATCAAAGGCTTCATCGCCTCGGCGGCGCGGGCCAGAGGGCTCGGCGCATGACCCCGAAAAGCTGCAGGCTGTTCGGATCAGGGCCATGCGCCAGGCATCAGCGCATGACCCCGAAAAGTTGCAGACTTTTCGGATCAGGGCCATGCGCCAGGCAGAAGGCGGGCCCATGAGCGTCAACCGCGCCCAGCGCGTCGACCTCGAGGTCGTCGCCGATCTCATCCCGCCGCAGTCGCGGGTGCTGGACGTCGGTTCCGGCGACGGCCTGCTGCTCGAATTGCTGCAGGCGACCAAGAAGGTCGACGGTCGCGGGCTGGAACTGTCGCAGCGCGGCGTCAACGAATGCGTGGCGCGCGGCCTGTCGGTCATCCAGGGCGATGCCGACAAGGATCTCCAATTCTATCCCGATAAGGGCTTCGACTTCGTCGTCTTGTCGCAGACCTTGCAGGCGACCCGCAATCCGAAATTAGTGCTCGACGAACTGCTCAGGATCGGCAACCGCGCCATCGTCTCATTCCCAAATTTCGGCCACTGGCGGGTGCGCTTTTCGCTACTGTTCAACGGCCGCATGCCGGTGACCAAGGACCTGCCCTATTCCTGGTATGACACCCCCAACATCCATTTCTGCACCATTCGCGATTTCGTCAATCTGTGCGACGAGCTTGGCGCGACGGTGGAAAAGGCGACCGCGCTCGACGCCAATGGCCAGCGGATCGGCTTCTCGATGCCGTGGTGGTTCTGGAATTTTTTCGGCCAGCAGGCGGTGTTTCTGCTGAAACGATAAGAGCCAATCGTCGCAGATCGTCCCCTTATTCGAGAACGTCGGTGGCCTTGTGCGGGTGCTGGACGCCATCGACCAGGACCACGTCGGACTGAGAATTGTCGGTGCGCAGCGGCGAGATCTCCTGATAGGCGGGCGAGCGGTACCATGCACGCGCCTGCTGCATGTCTGGAAATTCGATCATGACGAGGTGGCCCGGCTAGGTGTCTTCAACGACTTCCACCTCGCTGCCATGCACGATGAAGCGGCCGCCAAACGGCTCCAGCGTGGCATCGATCTTGTGCAGGTACTCGACGATCTGCGGCCCCGGCGTGACCTGGCGCATATGCGCGACGGCGTAGGCGGTCATGGCTGTCTCCCTGGTGGTCGAAGCCAGACAACCGGCTTGATGGGAGCAGTTTGCCGAGACCTTGCACGCTGGTCGATTACCCCCGAGGTAATGACACTGAATACAAACCGACGCGCCTCTGCCGTTGCTGCTCCGAACAGGGCCGTGCGCGAGCCCTGCTGTCACCTGAAAAATATTTCCGCCTGGCACCGATGATTTCCGCACGCCTGCGCTGTCCTATCGATGAGCGCGCCTGGATGGGCCGGCGGCCGGGAGCAGAGAGGTGATCCATGGGATCGTTGCAAGGTCAGAATGTTGTAGTCGTCGGAGGCAGCCGTGGGGTCGGCCGCTCCATCGCGGAGGCCGCCCTCAAGGAAAGGGCGACGGTGCTGGCCGTGGCCCGCGGAAAACAGGCCCTGGCGCAATTTGCCTGGGAGGTCTCGGGCGTGAAGACGCTCGTGGTCGATGCGACGGTGGACTCCGCCCCCGATAAGGTCTTCGCCGAGCTGGAACCGGACGTGCTGGTAATCTGTGCAGGCGCGCTGGCCCCTTCCGCGCCGCTGCACGAACAGAACTGGAAGGCGTTCTCCGCAAATTGGGACACGGACGTCAAGGCATCGTTCCTGTTTTGCCGGGCCGCTCTGCGGCGTCCGCTCAAGCCGGGAACCCGTATCGTTCTGATCTCCAGCGGCGCGGCCTTGACCGGCGGGCCACCCAATACCGGCGGCTATGCCGGCGCAAAACGCATGCAGATGTTCCTGGCCGGTCATAGCCAGAAGGAAGCCGACCGGCTCGGCCTCGGCCTTCGCTTCATGGCGCTCGCGCCGATGCGCATCATGCCGGAAACCGGCGTGGGCAAGGCCGGCGTCGACAGCGTCGCTGCTTATATGGGCATCCAGCCGGCGGACTTCATCGCCGCCATGACCGACATGCAAACCCCGGCCGACGTCGGACGGGCGGTGGTCGCGCTCGCCACCGGCCAGCCGCAAGGCAGTTCCTTCATGGTCAGCGGTAGCGGGCTTGCACCGGCCGCCTGAGGCGCGCGTAATGCAAAGCTCACTCGTAACCGCACAGCCCGCATGACAGGCGCTCAACCACCTCTGGAACCAGCACGCCAGCCGATCCTCGATCGGCTGGCCTTCGAGAAGGTCACGGCCGCCCATCGCCGCGAGCTCAAGCTGCATTGCTATCGCATGATGGGTTCGCTGCACGAGGCCGACGACCTCGTCCAGGACACGTTGCTTCGCGCCTGGCGCGCCAGGTCGGAGTTCGACGGGCGGGGTTCGGTTCGCGGTTGGCTCTACATGATCGCGACCAACGCTTGCCTCAACGCCATCAAGGCGAGGTCGAGGGCGCATCGCATTCTCCGGGAACCCGGACGGCCGCCCTCGCACGGGGCGGCCATAGGCGGGCCCGTGGCCGACATCGCCTGGCTGGAGCCCTACCCCGACGCCGAGCTTCCAGACATTGCCGGCAGCGAGCCAGGTCCGGAAGCCCGTTACGAGAGCCGCGAGGCCGTCCAGCTCGCCTTCGTCGCCGCGATCCAGGATCTGCCGCCCAGGCAGCGCGCCGCGCTGCTGCTTGCCGACGTCCTGGGATGGTCGGCCGTCGAGACGGCGCGTTTGCTGGGCGGATCGACGGCTTCGATCAACAGCGCGTTGCAGCGCGCCCGCGCAACGCTGGCGGCGCGCTATCCTCAGGGACGGCCGGCCAGCCGATCACGGCCCAGCCCCGAAGAAGGCCTGCTGCTCGAACGTTACATGCAGGCCTGGCAGGCCGCCAATCTCGACAGCTTGATCGAGCTGCTGCGCGAGGACGCCATCTATACAATGCCGCCTTGGCGCGAATGGTATCAAGGCCGCGAAGCGATCCGCGGTTTCTTCGAGACCGTCTGGCCGAGGTTTGGCGGCTTCCGCACGCTGGCCACTCGGGCCAATGCCCAGCCGGCGGTCGGGGTTTATTCCCGCAGCCACGATGGCCCTGAATGGCGGGCCCATTCCCTGCATGTGTTCGACGCGGCCGAGGGCGGGATCGCTTCCTTGACGATCTTCATAGGACCGCTCGGGCCATCTCTGTTCCCGGCCTTCGGCCTGCCACCAGCCTAACCTGCCCCTGGGCCAGCCTTATCGGTCGAGTTCCGGGAAATATGGGTCCGAGAAAAACCGCCGGTCGCGCTCGCCTTGCAGGCAGTCGATCGGTGCGTCGATGCGGATCGTCCTCGGATCCACCTTGGGATGCTCGATGCCGCTGACCTCGAGGATCAGTTTGCGACGAGTGGCGGTGGCGAATTCGGAAGCAGCATAGATCGGCAGCACGAACGAGCCAGGCCCGCCGGTGACGCATTCGGCATAATACCGGTCGAGATGGCTGAAGGTGGGTGACGGGCTGATCAGGATCGGCAGCCCGTTGATGACGATGCCCTTCGCCAGCGCCGCATCGCGTGCCGTCGTGACCGGCAAGCCGGTATTGTTTGGGCCGTCGCCCGAGACGTCGATGACGCGGCGTTTGCCGGTGAAGGCCGTGCCATTGAAAAGCTCGGCGCCAAAGGCCACTGCACCGGAAATCGAGGTGCCGCGAAAGCTCCTGAACGGGCGGGCCGCGATCTTGTCGGCGAAAGCGTTGGCGCTCTCCTTGCTGTCGACGACCTGCCAGGCAATGACCGCGTCGTCGCGGATGGTGCCGGCCCATTCGAAATAGGCGATGGCGATGCGGCCGGAGGTGCCGGCACGCACGGCGTTGATGAAGTCGGGATGGCGCAGCGCCGCGACATAGCCGGCGCGCTGCAGGGCAAACTCCCTTTCATCCATCGACTGCGAGATGTCGACGGCCAGCACCAGCTCGACATCGACGGCAAGTGCATTGGCCGGCGCGGCCGCAGGTGCCGCCGGGGCGCAGGCAAGGCAGGCGAGCAGGGCGAGAGCGTCAAGCATGGCCGATCGGAACGTTCCCATCTGAAACGATCGCGACAGTTTTTCGCCGCGATCGCGGCGAAATAAAGCTTGCCCTTCTATTTCTTGCGGCCGGCCGAGGCGATGGCCGGAGGCGGTTCGATGGCACCTGCCCTGATACGGACCGGCTTGAGGGGCGGTTGGCCGGCATCCTTGACGATGGTCAACGCCCGCCGGAAGAAGCGGGCATTGTGCTGGCCGCGGCCGATGTTGAGGATCGCGGCGTCGGGAAGGCGCTTCTCCAGCATCGACAGCACTTGCCTCAGCGTCGGGCCGTCGAACGCATCCAGCGCCTCGTCGATGATCACCCATTTCGGCCGTCGCAAGGCCAGCCTGGCAAAGGCCAGCAGACGCTGCTCGTCGTCGCTGAGCTCACGCTCCCAGCGCGCCGAGCGATCGAGCGAGGACGACAGGCGTTGCAGCCCGACATCGGCCAGCACCTCCGAGATCTCGGCATCGCTCGCCTCCGCCGCGCCGCCTGAATGGTTGAGCACCTCGCGCAGCTTGCCGAGCGGGAAATAGGGAGTACGCGGAACAAAGATCGGCGCTTCTCCGGCCGGCATGCCGATCCGTCCGCTGCCCCATGGCCACAGACCGGCAATGGCCCGGAAGAACAGCGTCTTGCCGGCGCCCGGATCTCCGGTGATCATGACCCGGTCGCCGGCGCGGATTTCGACATGCGGCTCGGCAAGCTTGGTGCATCCCTCCGGCGAGGCGACCTCGAGTTTCTCGAAGGTCAGGCTGCCGTCCGGGTTTTCGCCGAACGAAATGCGCCTTTCCGTATGGTGCAGCGCGTCGGTGTCGCCAAGCGCGATGCGGAAGTCGGCGACCCGCATCAGCGTAGCGCGCCAATCGGCGATGCCGCCGATATTGTTGATGAACCAACGCAGCGAAGAATGGACCTGGTTGAAGGCACCGACTGCCATCATCAGACCGCCAAAGCTGATATCGCCGGCAAAATAGACCGGTGAGGCGACCAGGATCGGCGCGACGACAGTGATCCAGCCGTAGGTGTCGGTGACCCAGGAAAGATTGATCTGGGCGCGGTAGATGTGCCGCATGGCGCCCAGCACCATGCCGAGATCGAATTCGAGGCGGCGCCTGGCATCGGCCTCGCCATGCGCCAGCGCGATGGCATCGACATTCTCGTTGACGCGAACCACCGAAGAACGCAGCTCCGCTTCACGCGTATAGCGATCGTTGTTGAAGCGGATCAGCGGCCGCCCGACCAACCAGCTCAACCAGGAGGCGGTGCCCGCATAAAGGATTGCCGCCCAGACCATGTAACCGGGTATGGCCAGCGAATGGGCGCCTATGTGGAAGACGAAGCCGGAAGACAGCGACCACAAGACGCCGACGAATGAGGCAAGCAGGATGCAGGACTGCAGCAGGCCGATGCCGAGGCCGGTGGAAAGATCCGAGAGATGCGCGACATCCTGCTGCAGGCGCTGGTCGGGATTGACGCCGATGGCGCCGGCATGGGCCAGCCGGAAGGCGCGCGCCGGCCGCATCCACTCGCCGATCAGGTCGAGCGTCAGCGCCTCGCGCAGCTTCAGGCGGATCATCTGGTCGAGCCAGGTCTGGCCCACGTTAAACAGAAGCAGCCCGCCGGCTATTGCCGCAAAGACCAGAAGCTGATGCAGGAAGGCCGGCATGTCGCGCCGCGCCAGCGCGTCGAAGAACGGCTGGTTCCAGCGATTGAGCAGAATCTGCCCGACCGAGGTTGCGACAATGACGGCGACGATGCCGATCGCGGCCCAAAACAATTGCTTTCGCACCGGCGAGGTGGTCAGCGCTATCTTGATTGTTGCCAGCTGCTCACGCAGGCTGCTGGCTTCGATCGAGGTGGCAAGCTTCTGGGCGCTGGCCTCGACATCCGGATGATCAGCCATGAGTGAATCCTTGCATTCGGAAGCGGTGCTGAAGCCCGGTCATAGAAATCGCCGGTCATAGAACCGATTGCGTATGCCTTCAATCGGGCAGCGAACCCGTCCGCGACAGATAGGTGAGAAAAAGCCTGCGTCGGATCACGAACGCGTCATCTGGCGGCGCCGGACGTTTGGCCCGCGACAGTCCGGCCAAGCGTCGGCGCGCCATGCGGCGAGAGAACCGGCACGAAGACGCGGCGGGACGCGCGCTGGGCAACCGGCACGCCTTGATAAAGCCGCTTCTGCGCCTCGACGACGATAACGCCCGAAAAGATCGGCCAGAAGCGCCGGCCGGCGCGTTCCAGCACATTGTGAAACTGCATCATGAAACGTCGCGGCGACGGCGGGAAGAACAGCGCATCGGACCATGCCGCCGGCGTGAAATTCGCTTCGCGCAGCAATTCAGTGAGCTGGCCGCGCGAGAACGGCCGGCCATTGCCGAAAGGCGTATGCTCGAAGCGCGCCCAGACGCCGCGCCGGTTGGGCACAACGATGACGACACGGCCGGCCGGCGACAGCACCCGCCAGATCTCGTTCAGCGTCTCGCGCGGGTTCTCGACATGTTCGAGCGAATGGACGAGCAGCATGCGGTCGATGCAGGAATCGACCAGCGGCAGTTCCTCGTCGAACACCAGCGCGGTCGCCGTCGGCCCCGTCGCCGGCCAGACCACCGCGCCCTGTGTTGCCGGCATGAAGGCAAAGACACGCTCGGCATCGCTGCCGAAGCGTTCCAGCCACGGCAAGGTATAGCCGAGACCGACCAGCCGCTCGTTGGGCACTACGGCCCATATCGAGGACAGCGCCATGGTGATCGAGCGTTCGGCCAGGCGGCCGAGCGTGGTCGAA
The DNA here is from genome assembly GCF_040319515.1 of Mesorhizobium sp. M0909. NCBI lineage: Bacteria > Pseudomonadati > Pseudomonadota > Alphaproteobacteria > Hyphomicrobiales > Phyllobacteriaceae > Mesorhizobium > Mesorhizobium sp. M0909. Next base: position 429,935 of record NZ_JAMYOA010000001.1, on the reverse strand, counting down.
TAAAAAGAACGGAGATCGACAATGTCTGAATGCATGCGCGGAACGGTAGCTTCGAAGCAGTCCAAGTTCAACAAAGGCAGATGACATCGGCTGGCAGGCGCCCTATGTCTGCGGCAACAAAGGGAGAGATGCGATGCCGGTCGAGATCGAACAATTCATGTGCCGCAGCGACAATTTCGGCGTGCTGGTGCACGACCCGAAAAGCGGCCAGACGGCGCTCATCGATGCGCCCGAGGAGGCGCCCATCCTGGCGGCGATCAAGCGCACCGGCTGGACCCCGACGATGATTCTGACCACCCACCACCATCTCGACCATGTCGAGGCCAATTTGGCGCTGAAGGAGCGTTTCAAGCTGCGCATTGTCGGTCCGGAAGCCGAAAAGGCAAAGATTCCCGGCATCGACGAAACCGTCGAACAGGGCTCGGTTGTCCGCCTCGGCGACGAGCGGATCGAGGTCATCGCCACGCCCGGCCACACTGCGGGCCATGTCACCTATCATCTGCCGGCGTCGAAAGTGGCATTCGCCGCCGACACGCTGTTTGCGCTCGGCTGCGGGCGGCTGCTCGAATGCAAGCCGCCGGTGATGTACGAATCCCTGAAGAAGCTCGCGGCGCTGCCGGCCGACACGGTCGTCTATTGCGGCCATGAATATACGCTGGCCAACGCCCGTTTCGCGCTGACCCTCGACCCGACCAATTCGGCGCTGAAAGAGCGCGCCGCCAAGGTCGAGGCGTTGCGCGCCGACGGCAAGCCGACGCTGCCGACGACGATCGGCGAGGAACTGTCGACCAATCCGTTCCTGCGCTGGCACGATCCGGCGATCCGCAGACATCTCGGCCTGGAGAAGGCCTCCGACGCCGAAGTGTTCGCCGAGATCCGCAAGCGCAAGGACAATTTCTGAGCGGCGCCAGGAGCTAGGGTCATGACCAGTTCCGCCGAAATCATCGCTCTGCTCGGCCTCAAGCCGCATCCGGAAGGCGGCTGGTATGCCGAGACCTTTCGCGACGGCGCGGCAGGCACGCGCGGCCATTCGACGGCGATCTATTTCCTCCTCGAGAAGGACCAATTGTCGGCCTGGCACCGGGTCAAGGACGCGGCCGAGGTCTGGCATTTCTATGACGGTGCGCCGCTGGCGCTGTCGATACATCGAGAAGGCGGTCCCGTCATCGAGGAGGTCCTCGGTACGTCGCTTGCCGCAGGCGAGCGGCCGCAGATCGTCGTACCGGCAGGCTGGTGGCAGTCGGCACGCAGCCTCGGCGAATGGACCCTGGTCGGCTGCACCGTGGCGCCGGGTTTCGATTTCGCCGCCTTCGAACTTGCCGAACCAGGCTGGCTGCCGGGAACGCCATAGGCACCTAGCCCAGCAGGAAACCCAGCGTGATCGCCAGCTGGCCGACGTAATACAGCGCCCATGCCGCATGGCGCACCCAAATGCGATGCGGCGAGATGGCGGGCAGCAGGAACTTTTCCGCGGCGTGCAGCCCGTCGGACAGCATGAGCAGGACGATGCCGCCGATGACCCCGACGCTGTTCAGGGTGAGCGCCGCAATGCCCATGGCAAGCAGTGCCGCGGCATGCACGCCGATCGGCAAACGCAAGGCGGGGCCGACGCGGCGCCGGAGCGCGAAAACCATCGCCAGCACCGACACGGCCATCGCCAGCACGATCGCTGCTCGCCACGGCTCGGCCAAAAGCAGCCCGAGGCCGCCGCCGGCACGCAGGAACAGCACGACGTAAAGCACATGCGCGGCAAGAAAACTGGCGGTGCCGCCGAGAAATGCCTTCTCGCCGTCGCGCGACAGGAGGGCGTCGCCCACGGCGCTGACGCCGAGTGCTGCGACGAGCAGCCATGGACCGCCCTGCTGCACGACCAGCACCGCAAGCATCGCCACCGCCAATGTCCTTGCCGCCGACCGCGAAAGGCGGGGCGGCATGCCGAGGCTGAACGCGTAAATCACCGCCGCCGCCAGCGAAAATACCAGCGTCGCATTGGCATTGGCATCGATGCCGCCGGGAAACGGCATCAAGCGTTTGCCTCGCTCGTAGCCCTCTTGCGCAGGAACAGCGATTTCGCCGCCAGTGCCGCGCCGCCGGTGATCAACACGCAGGCGGCGAGGATGCGCCATGACGGCTCGGCGAAGCCGGCGGCGATCAGCACGAGGGTGGACAGCAGCGGCGCGGCATAGCTCGCCGCCCCCAGCACCTGGATGTTGCCGCGCTTGACGCCGATGTCCCAGGCATAGAACGCCGCCCCCACCGGCATCAGACCGAGGCCGAGCACGGCCAGCCACTGGCCGGCGCCGGCGGGCAGCACCGTCTGTTCAAGCAATAGGTGGCAGACCAGCGAAAGGGCCGCGGTGGCGGCGCAGAACCAGGTCACGATCGAGGTCGGCACCGACGGGAAGCGCCGCGACAACAGCGAATAGGACGACCACAGCACCGCGCAGACGCCGGCCATGGCGTAGCCGAAGGCATAACGCGCGTCGAAGGCAAGCCCGCCGCCTTTGGTGACGATCAGGACCGTGCCGGCAAGGCCGAGCAGCGCGCCGGCGACGTGGTTCCAGGCCAGCCGCTCGCCCGGCATCAGCGCCGACCCCAGCACGATCAGCAGCGGCCACAGATAGGCGATCAGGCTGGCCTCGACGGCCGGCGCATTGCGCAGCGCGGTGAAGTAGAAGAAGTGGTAGCCGAACAGGCCGGCAATGCCGATCACCCAGACCTGGCGCGGTATCTTCGCGGCGCCATCGGCTGCCGGCATCAACAGCCGGGCAACCAGCCCGACGCAAGTGCCGATCGTGAAGGTGATTGCTGAAAGCAGGAACGGCGGCACGGCGCCCGAAGCATCCGTAAGCAGCGCCAGCAGCGCCCACATGGCGACCGCGGAGAAGCCGATCAGTGTTGCGCGCGCCATAGCCGTCGCCCCCTGCCCATCGTTGGCGGCGCACCATCACGCCTATTCGTTTGCTTCGAACCGCTCCGCGCTGATCGTCAACGGGCCGATTTGCGTGCTGACCGTGGCGCGGATCGGCGCATATACGCCGCTTTGGCCGACTGGTGCAAACGTCACCATGATGCGGCTGCGTTTCTTCAGGTAATTCAGCGCCTTGCGGTTCTTGCGGTAACCGGCCACCGGCTCGAAGCCCAGCCTGCAAGTGACCGTATCGCCCTTGTAGCCGGCCACCGAGATCGACCCTTTGGACTCGTAGGTCAGTTTGAGATCGGCACGCATTTCGCCGTCATAGAGCTTCACCGTGCGCCCGCAGACCTGGTCGAGGCTGTCGGCATGGATGACGGTCGCGGCCATCGGATCGAGGACCGATACGAGATCGCTGCCGGCCAGCGGTATCCAGTTGTTGGGATTGCGCTTCTTCGGCTCAGGCACGACCTTGGTCGAGGTGACGACGCCGTTGGCAAACCGGATGTCGATCATCGATGCCTTCTTGCCGGACGTGTAGTCGGCGTGGAACGCTTGCGGCTGCAACCGCTTGCCCGAAATCTTGCCCTTCGACGAGATCGTACCTCGCGTATCGTCGAACAAAGTGGCGAGGCCGGCAGCGGAGACGCTGCCCTCGATCGAATAGGTGTCGCCCTCGTAGTGGCTGGAGAATTTCGCTTTGGCCACGGAAAGGCCGAGGAACGATACCGAATACTCGCCCGTGAAGGATTGCGGCTCAGCGGCCGAAACCGTCGTCGACAGCGCGACGGCCATCAGCACGACCAGGGCATGGAGGAAAGAACGAGGCATGGCGGGTCCTTGGTTGTCGACCGGACGGGCGGCTCCGGTCTGGCATGTCCCTGTGCGACCGCTTATAGGCTGAATTCCGGCCTTAATGTGAAAGGCGGCGTCGGCAGGGAACGCTGGGGAGGGTCCAGGGCCAGAAAAAAACCCGCCTCGGCGGGCGGGTCGTCGGTGCGAATCAGCACCATACTTAAATTAGTAGCATAGCTGCCGGCACAAAGCAAGAACAAAATGCGGCCATCGACGAATTTGCGGATCTGCCTCGGCCCGGATGAGGGAAAGGGTTGCGGCTTCACTCCGGCTTGGGCTCCTCGCCCCACGAAAGTGGGGAGAGCGCAACCATCATGCGGTGGGCGAGGAACCCAGGTCTTGAGACAACTGCGGGACAGCAACATCTCCTCCAGAAGAGGGCGATCAGCAGCTTCACTGACGACACCTACTCCGAAAGTGCGATTCCCCATGCCCGAAGCAACCCCCAAGCTTGACGCCTCGGCGAAATGCAACTATGGAACGCCAACTTTTTCCATGAGGCCGCCTGACCGAAACCGCGCGCCACCCGGCGCGGGTCGAATGTTTGGCCAGGACCGAGAACCGAAGGTTAGTATCATGTCCCGCACTTGCGAACTCACTGCCAAGGCAGTCATGTCCGGCAACAATGTGAGCCACGCCAACAACAAGACCAAGCGTCGCTTCCTGCCCAATCTCGTCAATGTGACGCTGATCTCGGAAGCGCTGAACCAGAATGTGCGCCTGCGCATTTCGGCCAACGCGCTGCGTTCGGTCGAGCATCGCGGCGGTCTCGATGCCTTCCTGGCCAAGGCCGATGCCAAGGAATTGTCGCAGCGCGCCCGCCTGTTGAAGAAGCAGATCGCCAAGAAGCTCGCCGAACAGCCGGCCGCCTGAGTTTTTCGGCGGCAGCCGCCTTCCAGGGCGTGACCGGGGTTCCGGATCGCGTTCCGCTGGTTCCATTACCCAGGATAAAAAAATGATCTTCCTCTCGCGGTACCTGCCCTTCGTGGCGGCCATGGCGCTCGTCGTCGTGGCCTCGAACATCCTTGTGCAGTTCCCGATGCAGGGTGCAATCGGCGGGTTGTCGTTGGCCGACATCCTGACCTGGGGCGCCTTCACCTATCCGTTCTCATTCCTGGTCACCGATCTCGCCAATCGCCGTTATGGGCCGGCGGTGGCGCGCAGGATCGTCTTTGTCGGCTTCATGACAGCGGTGATCTGCTCGATCGTCATCCCGCCGCTGCTGTTTCGCCACGGCCTGATCGAATTCGAGACCGCCGCCGACCGGCTGGTGCGCATTGCCACGGCCTCGGGCGCCGCCTTCCTCACCGCGCAGTTGCTCGACGTCACCGTGTTCAACCGGTTGCGCCGGCAGAGTTGGTGGCGCGCGCCGGTTGTCGGCACGCTGGTCGGCTCTGTCTTCGACACGGTGGTGTTTTTCACCGTCGCCTTTGCGGCGGCTTTCGCCTTCGCCGGACCGAACGACGGCTTTGCGCTGGAAACCGCGCCGCTGATGGGTGTGTTGCCGGTCGAGACGATGCGCTGGGTATCCTGGGCGCTCGGCGATCTCAGCGTCAAACTGGTCATAGCGGTGGTGGCGCTGATCCCCTACCGGCTGCTTGCCGCCCGCTGGAGCCAGCCGGCACTGGCGGCCTAGACCATGACCCGGAACCGAAGGTCCGCGTTAGCGGAAAGTGGGAACCGGTCTTCGGACAAGATCATGGTCGAACAAAGGGGCAGTCTTTGATCCCCTGGCTCCAACTGGATTCGGCAAAAACGCCTGACGGCGGACAGGAACTTCGCCTGAAACGGCGCGGCGGCGAATTCTCAATCATGCTTGGTGCGAACGAGCTGATGAACAGCCGGCTCAGCGGTTCCGAAGAGGCGCTTGCGAAACTGTCCTGTCAAAGGATTGCCGGCCGCCGGAACCCAAGCATCCTGATCGGCGGCCTCGGCATGGGCTTTACCTTGCGTGCGGCGCTGGCCGAGCTTGGCGACGAGGCCCAGGTCACCGTTGCCGAACTGGTGCCGGCAGTCGTGATTTGGGCTCGGGGCCCGATGGCCGAGCTGTTCGGCGGCTGCCTTGACGACCCGCGCGTCAGCATTCGTGAGGCCGATGTCGGTCAGCTCATCCGATCGCAAGCCTCGGCCTGGGATGCGATCCTGCTCGACGTCGACAACGGCCCCCAGGGCATCGTCTACAAGGGCAACGACGCGCTCTACGGCGGCGCCGGCCTGAACAGCGCGAGAGCAGCTCTCAAGCCCGGCGGTATGCTGGCGGTCTGGTCGCAGGGCCCTGACGCAGGCTTCACCCGGCGGCTCAAGCAGGCGAGCTTCACGGTCGAGGAGGTCAAGGCGCGGGCTCACGGCAAGCGCGGCGCCCGTCACGTCATCTGGCTCGCGAGCAAAGCCTAGCGGAAGCAATTTGGGCGGATTGCTGTTTGGGCTCCGCCCGGCACACCGACTACTGCGGTTTCTGAAGCTCGGCGACGAGCGCCTGCAGCAGCCCGCGATCGCGCGTCAATCCTCGTGCAGGATGAATTCCAGGTAAAGATTGCGCTGCAGGATCGAGTGATTGTCGTCGGACATCATGGACACGATCAGCGCGCCATCGTCGCGGGTCCAGACGTCGAGCGCTTCCATATTGTCGATCTGGTAACCCATGTCGGCTTCGAGCAGCACCGGCCCGTCGGCGACAGCGCCCTTCTCGACGCTTTCGCCATAGATGCGCCGCAGCCGCATCTTGACGCCGCCGGCCATCGAAAAACTGCGCTCCAGAAGCAACAGGTCGCCATCCGGCAGGAAGGCGCCGTCGGTGATGTCGAAATCGCCATTGCGCTTGACGGTGAAGACGCCCTTGTGCGGCCCTTCGATGATCGCGGCAAAGATGTTACCGGCCTTGTCGAGGCTCTTTTCCGACACCACGACCAGCCCGCCCGCGTGCTGTCCGTAAGGATGGGCGCGGGTGACGGTCTCGAAGCCGCGATTGCGCCGAAGTTCCCAGGCCGGGATCAGGAAGTCCAATTGCCTGAACGGCGCCCTCATGTCATCCGGATCGATCTTGAACTCTGCGATACGGTGATCGCGCTCGAAACCGACCGTGGCAATGCCGTCCTGGACCGCGAGGCCTTCGGCATCGACCGCCCATTTCTCGTCGATCGGCTGGCCGGCCGCATCGACCATCTGCTGCATGCGAAAATTCTGGATGCCGGAAGGCCGCTTGTCGGCATCGTGGACGAGGGTGCCGAAGAACCAGAAGCCGGTGTCGGCGACGCCGATGAAATCGCTGCCGGGCTTGAGGAACCGAAGCGCCGACAGCGCGCCGAAATCGCGCGTCGACGAGGTCATTTCGAGCCCGCCGACGAATTCAAGCGGCCCGAACTGTTTGTCCGGCCGGCCGATGTGGAATTCGCTGATCGGCCGTGCCGTGATCTCGGCCGGCTCGACCGAGGCCGGGCCGGCAGCGACAGCCGGCGCCAAACCGATGCCTAACAACGCAATGGCGGCCAAAAGCTTCTGCCAAAAGCCGCCGCGGGAAAAAATCATCCGGCGCGCCGTATGCCGCCGCGCCGCGTGTCGCGCACGGTTTCCTCGGCGAACAGCGAGGCCAGCTGCTCGGTCATGGCGCCGGCCAGTTCTTCGGCATCGACGATGGTTACAGCGCGGCGATAGTAGCGGGTGACGTCGTGGCCGATGCCGATGGCCAAAAGCTCGACCGGCGAGCGCGTCTCGATGAGCTCGATGATGGCGCGCAGATGCCGCTCGAGATAATTACCCGGATTGACCGACAGCGTCGAATCGTCGACCGGCGCGCCGTCCGAGATCATCATCAGGATCTTGCGCTGCTCCGGCCGCGCGATCAGCCGGTTATGCGCCCACAGCAGCGCCTCGCCGTCGATGTTTTCCTTGAGCAGGCCCTCGCGCATCATCAGCCCGAGATTGCGGCGCGCCCGCCGCCACGGATGATCGGCGGATTTGTAGATGATGTGGCGCAGATCGTTGAGACGGCCGGGGTTCGGCGGCTTGCCTTCCTTCAACCATTTCTCGCGCGCCTGTCCGCCCTTCCAGGCGCGGGTGGTGAAGCCGAGGATTTCGACCGAGACGCCGCAGCGTTCCAGCGTGCGCGCCAGAATGTCGGCGCAGGTCGCGGCGACCGTGATCGGCCGGCCGCGCATCGAACCCGAATTATCGAGCACCAGCGACACCACGGTGTCGCGAAATTTTGTATCACGCTCCTGCTTGAAGGACAGAGGCTGCATCGGGTCGATGACGACGCGCACCAGCCGTGCCGGATCGAGATAGCCTTCTTCGAGGTCGAAATCCCAGGAGCGGTTCTGCTGCGCCATCAGCCGGCGCTGCAGCCGGTTGGCCAGCCGCCCGACCACGCCCGAAAGGTTGGCGAGCTGCTTGTCGAGGAAGGCGCGCAGCCGGTCGAGCTCCTCCTCCTCACACAGTTCCTCCGCACCTACGGTCTCGTCGAAGGCGGTGGTGAAGACCTTGTAGTCGATCTCTTTCGGCAGATTGGTGAAGGGATTGTCGTTGCGGCGCGCCTCGCCGGGCGTCTCTGCATCGGCATCGTCGTCGTCGGAGAGATCCTCGGCGGAGGCGTCGGAGGCTTCGGTCTCGGCCGATTGCTCGTCGTCGGACGATGCCTCGGTATCCTCTGACTGCGACTGCTCGGAGCCGGAATCGTCTTCGCCGCCCTCCTCGCTCTGCTCCTCGCCTTGCGGCTGGTTTTCGTCGTTGTCCTCGGAGTCTTCCGTCTCCTGGTCGTCGCCGAGCTCCTCCGCCATTTCCATGGAGGCGAGCATCTCGCGCACGACGCGGGCGAACGCCTGCTGGTCGTCGAGCTTTGCCGACAGCCCGTCGAGATCGGCACTGGCTTTTTCCTCGACCCAAGGGCGCCAGAGATCGACCAGCCGTTCGCCGCTCTTCGGCACAGTGCGGCCGGTCAGCTTTTCGCGCACCATCAGCGCCAGCGCCTCCTCGATCGGCGCGTCGGCCTTGTCCTTGACGTCGGCGAGGTTGGCCCTGGCGTATTTGTCCTCGAGCATCGAGCCGATATTGTCGGCAACGCCCTGCATGGCGCGGCTGCCGATCGCCTCGACCCGGGCCTGCTCGACCGCGTCGTAGATGGCGCGGGCCTGTTTGCCTTCCGGCGCCAGCCTGGTGTGGATGCGCGTATCATGGCAGGCGCGCTTCAGCGCCATGGAATCGCCGAGCCCGCGGGTAATGGCGATGTCCGCCTTTGATGCCTTCTTCGGCAGTTCCGGCAGCCGGGCGCGGCTGCCGGCCAGCGCCGGCCGGTCCTTGGCGAAACCGACCTCGAGATCCTTGTCGCCGGCGATGGCGCGCATGCAGACGGTAACCGCGCGCTTGAAGCTGTCGGCCTCAGCGCCGGTCTTGGATTTGTTTCGCGTGTTGTCGCCCGGACCCGCCATCGAGACTCTGCTTAGCCCAGCACCACATTCGCCGCCGATTCCGGCAAATCTTCGCCGAAGGCGCGCTGGTAGAATTCGGCGACCAGCGAGCGTTCGAGCTCGTCGCATTTGTTGAGGAAGGTCAGCCGAAACGCCATGCCGATATTGCCGAAGATTTCGGCATTCTCGGCCCAGGTGATAACCGTGCGCGGGCTCATAACCGTCGACAAATCGCCGTTGATGAAGGCCGAGCGCGTCATGTCGGCGACACGGACCATCTTGTTGACGATCTCCTTGCCCTTGCCGTCGCGATAGTGCTTGGCCTTGGCCAGCACGATGTTCACTTCGTTGTCGTGCGGCAAATAGTTCAGCGTGGTGACGATCGACCAGCGGTCCATCTGCGCCTGGTTGATCTGCTGGGTGCCGTGGTAGAGGCCTGTGGTGTCGCCGAGGCCAACCGTGTTGGCGGTCGAAAACAGCCGGAAGGCCGGATGCGGGCGGATAACCCGGCTCTGGTCGAGCAGCGTCAGCCGGCCCGACGATTCCAGCACGCGCTGGATGACGAACATCACGTCCGGGCGGCCGGCATCGTACTCGTCGAAGCACAGCGCGACATTGTGCTGATAGGCCCAGGGCAGGATGCCGTCGCGGAATTCGGTGATCTGCAGCCCGTCCTTGACGACGATGGCGTCCTTGCCGACGAGGTCGATACGGCTGACATGGCTGTCGAGGTTGACACGCACGCAAGGCCAGTTGAGGCGGGCGGCGACCTGCTCGATATGCGTCGACTTGCCGGTGCCGTGATAGCCCGACACCATGACGCGGCGGTTATAGGCAAAGCCGGCGAGGATCGCCATCGTCGTGTTCTTGTCGAACAGGTAGTCCGGATCGATGTCGGGCACATGCTCGCTCGTCACCGAATAGGCCGGCACCACCATCTTGGAGTCGAAGCCGAATGTCTCCTTCACCGACACCGTGGTGTCGGGCAAGTTGGCGATGTCGCGATCGACCTTGTTCATCTCTATCACGTCTCCACAAGCGAAACGCCGCGTTTCGCTGGTAATCGATTTTGTTCGGGGGCGGTCTTAGAGCCTTTTCCAACCCTATGAAAGTTGGAAAGCGACACGAACCGTAAGGTCGCTCAGCACAAACCTGCCTGCTTGAGCACGCGATACGCCTGGAGCACATCGCGGAACCGGTCTTCCGAACCTCTGTCGCCGCCATTCGCATCCGGATGGTGGCGTTTCACAAGTTCCTTATAGCGCGCCTTGATATCCTTGCCACTTGCCTTTGTATCAAGGCCAAGCGTTTCCAGTGCCTTGGCCTCAAGCGGCTTGGCCTTGCGCTCGCGTGCTTCGCGCGGGTCCTTCGGGCCTTTGAACAGGTCGAAGGGATCGCGCATGCGATTGTAGTAGCCGGCACGGCCGGAACGCGCCTGGGCGAAGTCGGGCGAGGAGCGTGTCGAGGCGCCGTTGACGCCCATTTTCCAGGTCGGCCGGTGGCCGGTCATGGCTTCCTTCTGGAAGCGCGCGATCTCGGTGTCGGGAACGCCCGAGAAATAATTGAAGCCCTTGTTGTACTCGCGCACGTGGTCGAAGCAGAACTGGAAATACTCGCCTTCCTTCATGCGTCCGACCGGGGCGCGGTGGGTACCGGCCTCCTTGCAGCCATCCCACTGGCAGATCGGCGAACGCGACTTCAGCTCCGCGTCCTTCTCCGGGCGGATACGAATCTTTTCGAAATATTTTGGGTACGGCTTCATCTCACCCATTTATGGGCCGTTCGCGGATGCGAAACAAGAATTGACATTTTCGCGATGATCGCCCTAACCGCTGAATCGCGGCATAAAACCGGCGAATGGCGAATTTGTGCGATGACATAGATGTGGTGAAGGGAAGCGGCGATGTCCATACAGGCAACGATGGAAGATAAGCTGAAAAAGGCGTTTTCGCCGGAACGGCTGGACGTCATCAACGAAAGCCATCTCCATGCCGGTCATCATCACGTGGATTCCGGCCATCACGCTGCCTTCGACGGCGCCGGCGAGACGCATTTCCGCGTCCGCATCGTCGCGCCAGCCTTTGCCGGCATGAGCCGCGTCGAGCGTCACCGTGCAGTCAACGATCTGCTGGCCGAAGAGTTGAAATCCGGCGTCCACGCCCTGGCGATCGAGCCGGCGGCGCCCGGCGAAAAGACCCGCTGGTAGATCAGCCGAGGCTCGCCCTCAGGAAAGCTATCACCGCCGCTGTCAATGCATCGCCTTCGGTGCCGAAGTCGCGATTGATCGACATGTGCGAATAGGCGCTGCCGTCGAACAGCGTGACCCTGGTTCCGGTGGCGCGCAGACGCCCGGCGAAGGCCTGCGCGTCCGCCGCGCGGGCTTTCGCCCGTGAATGGGCGATGAAGGTCGGCGGGTGCTTGCGGCCTTCCACATAGGTGACAGGCGACAGCGCGCGCCACTGCGCCGGATCGGGAAAGGCGCGGGCATAGACCCCTGCCATGCCGCCGCTCCTGGCCAATGCCTCCAGGTCGTAAGCCCTGGTGTCGTCGAGGATCAGCGCCGCGACCCCGGGCAGGCCGCCGCGCAGGCCGGTCAATGCGACGAGATGGCAGCCGGCCGAATGGCCCATCGCGACGATCCGGTCCGGATCGCCGCCATGCCTGGCGATGTTGGCGCGGACGTAGCGATAGGCCAGTTCGACATCCGCCGCCTGGGTGGCGACGTCGGCCTCGGGCAGCATCCGGTAGTCGATCGAGACGAAGCAGAAGCCATTGTCGAGCAGGAATTGCGGCTTGGCATTGACGTTGCCGCGACTGCCGACCCGCCAGGCGCCGCCATGGACGAAGAAGACGACCGGCAGGCCGCTTGCGCCCGCGCGGGAATAGATGTCGAGCTTGGCCGGCCCATAGTCGAAGGTTTCGGGCAACGGCGAACGCAGCTGCAATGCCGCCGCCTGCCCCGGCAACAGCGCCGCCATCGACACCAGAAGCAGGCTTCGCCGATCGATTGTCATAGACTCCTGACTGCCCAAGGCTGCCACACGGTGCGCACTGTCATTCGCCAAGCATCGCCGGCTTGATCCTCAGCCGCGCGATACGGTTCTTGTCGCGCTTCATGACGACGAAGCGCTTGCCGTGAAACGTAAAGGCCTGCTTTTCGTCCGGGATCGACTGCGCCTCGTGGATGACAAGGCCGGCAATGGTGGTGGCTTCCTCGTCCGGCAGGTTCCAGTCCAGCGCCCGGTTAAGGTCGCGGATCGGCACCGTGCCGTCGACGACGACGGAGCCGTCGGCCTCCTGCTTGACGCCCTGGATGTCGATGTCGTGCTCGTCGGCGATCTCGCCGACGATCTCCTCGATGATGTCCTCCAGCGTCACCAGCCCTTCGACCTCGCCATATTCGTCGACGACGATGGCGAAATGCGCCTTGCGGCGCAGGAAGGCGTTGAGCTGCTCCTGCAGCGTCGTGGTGTCGGGCACGAACCACGGTTTAGACGCGATCTTCATCACGTCGATCCGGGAGAAATCGTTGCCGACCTCGTTCAGGGCGCGCAGCAGATCCTTCGCGTGCAGCACGCCGACAATGTTGTCGAGCGAACCCTTCCACAACGGCATGCGGGTGTGCGGGCTCTGCAGGATCTCGCGAACCACCGCTTCGGGCGGGTCATCGGCATTGACCGAGCGCATATTCGTGCGGTGGACCATGACGTCCGACACTTCGAGCTCCTCGAGGTCGAACAGGCCGCCGATGCGGGCGCGGTCCTCGCGCACCACCTGGCCGTCGCGGCGGAAATCGTCGACGGCGCCGCGCAGTTCCTCGCGCGCCGAGCGCTGCGGCTCGATGCGCTGCAGCTCATAGCCGAAGGCGGCGAGCAGGTGCCGGCGCAGGACGAAGCCCAGCAGGCCGAGGCCGGCGAGCACTGCTGCCGCGATCCAGCCGGCCTGACTCATCCCGGGCGGCTTTCCTGCCGACCCGGATGGTTCTCCCTGAGGAACGCCAGCACTTCCGAGGCCGGCACATCCCTGGCGATGAAGGCCTGTCCGACGCCGCGCGTCAGGATGAAGGTCAGCGCGCCGCGCGACACCTTCTTGTCCTGGGTGATGAAGGAGAACAGCTGCTCGGCGTCGGGCAATTCGCCCGGAATGTCGGCCATGCGCCAGGGCAGGCCGACGGCGCGAAGATGCGCCTCGACGCGCGCCGCATCGTCGGGGCTCGCCAAATTGAGCCTTGAGGAAAAGCGGTGCGCCAGCGCCATGCCGATGGCGACGCCTTCGCCATGCACGAGCCTTGCGCCGTCATAGCCGGTCGCCGCCTCCAGTGCATGGCCGAAAGTGTGGCCGAGATTGAGCAGGGCGCGGTCGCCGGTCTCGAACTCGTCGCGGGCAACGACGTCGGCCTTGGCGCGACAGGCCTCGGCGATGGCGGCAGCCCGCTCCGGCCCGCCGGCAAACACTTGGCGCCAGTTTTCTTCCAGCCAGGCGAAGAACTCCGGCCGGTCGATCAGCCCGTATTTGGCCAGTTCGGCATAGCCGGCGCGAAACTCGCGGATCGGCAGCGTGTCGAGCACTTCGGTATCGGCCAGCACCAGCTTGGGCTGGTGGAACACCCCGACGAGGTTCTTGCCGCGCTTGCTGTTGATGCCGGTCTTGCCGCCGACGGAGGAATCGACCTGCGCCAGCAGCGAGGTCGGAACCTGCACGAAATTCATGCCGCGCCGCGCGATGCCGGCGGCAAAGCCGGCCAGGTCGCCGATGACGCCGCCGCCGAGCGCGATGACGACGTCGCCGCGCTCCAGCTTGGCGGCCAGCACGCCGTCGACCACCTCTTCAAGATGCGCAAAGCTCTTGGTCTTTTCGCCTGGCGGCAGCGTGATGACGGCATGTTGGATGCCACCGCTTGCCAGGCCGGCCGCAAGCGTTGCGAGATGCGCGGCTGCGACGTTTTCGTCGGTGACGACCGCCGCCCTTGTGCCCGGCAGGCGGCGCGAGATCTCGGCGCCGGCGCGTGACAGTAGGCCGGGGCCGATCAAAATGTCGTAGGCACGCTCGCCAAGCCCGACTTCGACAGAGACCGTTGCATCAGCGCTCACGACCGCACCTCATCGATGTCGGCAACACCGAGATGGCCGCGCAGCGCGTCCACCACCTCGGCGGCAATGATCTCCTTGCGGTCGTCGCGGGTCGGCACGGTGACATCGGCCGCGGCGTAAACCGGGTAGCGTTCCGCCATCAGCCGTTCCAGCACGGCGCGCGGATCGGCGCTTTTCAGCAGCGGCCGGTTCTGCTTCTTGGAAACGCGCTCCATCAACAGATCGATCTCGGCCTTCAGCCATACCGAAACGCCATGGCTGGCGATCGCCTCGCGCGTCTGCGCGTTCATGAAGGCGCCGCCGCCGGTCGACAGCACCTGCGGCCCGTGCTCCAGCACACGCAGGATGACGCGCTGCTCCAGTGCCCGGAACTCAGCCTCGCCATAGCGCTCGAACAGGTCCGGGACGCTCATGCGCGAAACAGTTTCGATCTCCTGATCGCTGTCGATGAAGGGCAGCGCCAGCATCGCCGCCACCTTGCGGCCGATGGCCGTCTTGCCGGCGCCCATCAGCCCGACAAAGACGATGGAACGGCCGCCCAGCCGGCCGAGCAGCGCGGCATGGCTCTCGCCCGAAGGATTTGCTGGTAGCGCGTTCATGCTTCTAGGGCCTCTTTGCCGGCGTATCGACATCAAAAGCCTGTTTGCGTCAAGCGTAACGCGCCCAAGACCGGATATGGCTTCTCCCTTGAATTGCCCGGATTGGCGTCTCATAAGGGCACAGGGTTGGAAATGCAGAATAAGACGACGGGCGAAAATTAATGCCAACACTGTTTCGCTTTGTCGTGACGCTCGCGATTCTGGCCGGCATTGTCTATGGCGCGATGTTCGCCTTGGTCATGTTCGTCGAGCCGAGAAAGGCGGAAATGAGCGTGCGTATCCCTCCGGAAAAGCTCAATCCGAAAAAATGAACAGCGCCGCCCGCATCGAAGCCTTCCTGGAAATGATGAGCGCCGAGCGCGGCGCCGCCGAAAACACGCTTTCGTCCTATCGCCGCGACCTCGAGGACGCTTCCGCCGGGATCGCCGGCGGACTTGCCGGTGCCACCAGCGCCGACATCCGCGCCTATCTCGACGACATCGCCGCGCGCGGCTTCGCCGCCACCTCGCAGGCGCGCAAATTGTCGGCGATTCGGCAGTTCTTCAAGTTCCTCTATGCCGAGGGCCTGCGCGGCGACGATCCGACCGGCACGCTGGACAGCCCGAAGAAGGGCCGGCCGCTGCCGAAGACGATGAGCGAAGCCGATACCGGCCGGCTGCTCGACCGCGCCGCGCAAGAGGCGAAGGACCCCTCCATGCATGACGGCGACACGCTCGCGGCGCTGCGCCTCCACGCACTGGTCGAGGTGCTCTACGCCACCGGCTTGCGCGTTTCGGAGCTGGTCGGCCTTCCTGTGGCGGTGGCGCAGCGCGACGACCGCTTCTTCATGGTGCGCGGCAAGGGCAACAAGGAGCGCATGGTGCCGCTGTCGGCCAAGGCGCGCACGGCGATGCGGACCTGGCTTGCCGCACGGGCGGCGGTGCCGGCTCTTGCCGACAGCCCGTTCCTGTTTCCGGCCGCCGCCGACAGCGGCTATCTCTCGAGACAGGTCTTTGCCCGCGAGCTGAAAGCGCTTGCCGCGCGGGCCGGCATTGCCGCGGCGAAGATATCGCCGCATGTGCTGCGGCATGCTTTCGCCAGCCATCTGCTGCAGAACGGCGCCGATCTCAGGGCCGTGCAGCAGCTGCTTGGCCACGCCGATATTTCAACGACGCAGATCTACACGCATGTGCTGGAGGAGCGGCTGGTGCGTCTGGTCAACGATCATCATCCGCTTGCCGACTAGGCGTCATGTCGCTATGTGAGAACGACGTTCCACCGCGCCCAGCCTGCATTTTCAGGCTTGCGTCAGTCATTGCCTTCCGACTTGCCGGTCCGCCCAAGAATGTACAATTACCTCGATTTCGAAAAGCCTGTACAGGATCTCGAAGGCAAGATCCTCGAGCTGAAGAAGCTTGCCGAGAACGGCGAGGCGGTCGATGTCGGCGATGAGATCGCCCGTCTCGAGAAGCGCTCGCGCGATGCGCTGCGCGACGCCTACAAGGCGCTGACGCCGTGGCAGAAGGTGCAGGTGGCGCGCCATCCGGACAGGCCGCACTGCATCGACTACATCAAGGGCCTGCTTACCGATTTCACGCCGCTCGCCGGCGACCGCAACTTCGGCGAGGACCAGGCGATCGTCGGCGGCTTCGCCCGCTTCCGTGGCGAGCCGGTGGCGATCATCGGCCAGGAGAAGGGTTCCGACACGGCAAGCCGGCTGAAGCATAATTTCGGCTCGGTGCGGCCGGAGGGCTACCGCAAGGCGGTGCGGCTGATGGAACTCGCCGACCGCTTCCAGATCCCGCTGCTGACGCTGGTCGACACGGCCGGCGCCTATCCCGGCGTCAATGCCGAAGAGCGCGGCCAGGCGGAGGCCATCGCCCGCTCGACTTCGGCCTGCCTTGGCCTGAAGGTGCCGTCGATCTCGGTGGTGATCGGCGAAGGCGGCTCGGGCGGCGCCATAGCGATCGCCACCGCCAACCGCGTCTACATGCTCGAACACGCCATCTATTCGGTGATCTCGCCGGAGGGCGCCGCCTCGATCCTGTGGCGCGACACCACGCGGTCCAGGGATGCGGCGACCAATATGAAGATCACGGCGCAGGATCTGCTGGAGCTGAAGATCATCGACGCCATCATTGCCGAGCCGCTCGGCGGTGCCCATCGCGCCCCCGAAACGGTGATCGCCGCCACCGGCGACCTCATCGCCAGGACGATGAGGGAATTCTCCGGCGCCAACACCGACTTCCGCGAGCATCGCCGCGAGAAATACCTGGCGATGGGCCGCAATCTGTAACCAACCCAGGCACGCGGCCTGAAATGTGGCGGCGTGAACCAGTTTCGCCACAAAAATGCCGCTGCATTCGGCTCAGTGGGCTTGCCGTAAGGGGACGCGCCGCATGCTTGCGGTAAGGAATTTTCAAGGTTAACGGGCTTAGAGTCCGTCAGTGGTCGGTTTAGCAGCTGCGGCATCCGCGGCGCAGAAATGAAGACGATAGCCATATCCATGTTTGCCAAGCTTGCCCGCACCGGAGTTCTGATCGCTGCGATCGGCGTCGCCGGCTGCAATGACGCTTCGATGAAGGATTTTGCGCCGCAAGCCAACAAGCCGCTGCCGGACAAGATCCTGGCCGAAATGAAAGCCAAGGGCATGGTCCGCACCTCCTCGGTGATGGCCCGCATCTTCAAGGAAGAAGGCAAGCTCGAAATCTGGAAGGCCAAGACCAACGGCCGCTACGACCTGGTCGCGAGCTACGACATCTGCAAATGGTCGGGCAAGCTCGGCCCGAAATTCACCGAAGGCGACCGGCAGGCGCCGGAAGGCTTTTACACGGTCCGCCCGGCACAGATGAACCCGCGGTCGAATTACCACCTGTCCTTCAATATCGGCTACCCCAACGCCTATGACCGTGCCAATGGCCGCACCGGTTCCAACCTGATGGTCCATGGCGCCTGCTCGTCGTCTGGCTGCTATTCGATGACCGACGCGCAGATCGAGCAGATCTACGCTTTCGGCCGAGACGCCTTCCAGGGCGGCCAGACCGAGTTCCAGATCCAGGCTTTTCCGTTCCGCATGACTGCAGCCAATATGGCGCGCTATCGCAACGACCCGAACTACGAATTCTGGAAGATGCTGAAGGTTGGCTACGACAATTTCGAGGTCACCAAGGTGCCGCCGAAAGTCGACGTCTGCGAGAAGCGCTACGTGTTCAACCAGGTTGCAGCCGACGGCTCGACCTTCAATCCGACCGGCCCCTGTCCGCCGACCACCCAGCCCGATTCGCTGAAAAGCGCCATCAACGCCTATCAGAGCACCTATGAGGCGGCCTTCAACGGCGCCATAAAGGCCAGCGTGCCGGCGCCCAAGCCGACCATCGCCGGGATCAAGGAAGCCAGCATCGTTTCCGACTGGTCGAAACGGCGTGCGCGCGGCGAACGCGTGCCGATCGAGCCGCCCTCGCTCAACCCGGACGGCACGGTGACCGAAACGGCGCGCATGGGCCGCGTCGATTCGCCGGCGGGCCGCAAGATGGCGGCGCTCGACGCCGAAAAGGCTGCCAAGCAGAAGGCCGAGGAACAGCGGCTTGCCGCGATAGAAGCGGCGAAGGCAGCGAAAGCCGCAGCCAAGGCGCAAGCCCTGGCCGAGAAGGAAGCCGCCAAGGCGCAGGCATTGGCCGAAAAGGATGCTGCCAAGGCGGCGGCCGAAGCGCCTGTCGCGACCGCAACCGTCGCGCCATCCGCGGAGGCCGTTCCGGTCGCGGAAACGCAGGCTGCGGACGCCGAAAGCACGGCGACACGGCTGAAGAAGAAGCTGCTCGGCATGTTTGGCGGCTGAGGTTCATGGTTGAACAGGAAGATGGGGGCCAAGAAGACAGGCCCTCAACCAGCCCCGCCGCCGTCTACGACCTCAAAGGCTTGAACTGTCCGTTGCCCGTGCTCAAGGCAAAAAAGCGCCTGGCTGCAATGCAGCCGGGCAGCCGCCTGTGGCTCGAAACCACCGACCCGCTCGCCGTCATCGACATTCCCGCCTTCTGCACCGAGAGCGGCCATCGGCTGATCGAAACGACGGCGATCGCAGGCGGCCGCCGCTTCCTGGTCGAGCGCGGCTGAGCGCGTGATCTCCCCCCTTGAGGGGGAGATCTCGCCGAAGGCGACAGAGGGGGTTGCCTCGGCTGGCGCGACGCCATGTACGACCAAAGAGAAAGTTGGCGCTTCACGCGCGGCAACCCCCTCTGGCCTGCCGGCCATCTCCCCCTCGAGGGGGGAGATCACGATCCGGCGATGGCCAGCGGATTGCTCTCCAGTGCCGCCCGGTCCGGCGTGTCGATCGACGGCTGGTTGGTGAAGGCGGCGAACAGCCGGCGGACATAGTCTTCCGGCATGTCGAGCGTGATCAGCACCAGCCTGGTGCCGCGCTGGCTGTCCGGCCAGGCCGGCAATTGCACCGGCGGATGCAGGATCTTCTGCACGCCATGGATAACCAGCGGCCGCGACGGGTCTTCTGCAAGCTCGATGACGCCCTTCATCCGCAACAGGCGCTCGCCATGCGCCGAGCGCAGCAGATCGAGGAACATCTCGATTGCCGAAAACGGCACTGGCCCGTCGTGAACCAACGAATGCGAACGCACGCGGGAATCGTGCCTATGGCCATGACCATGACCATGGTGATGGTGATCGCCCCCGTCATGCCCGTCGTCATCATGCCCCTCGTCATCATGCCCGCTGTGGTCATGTCCGCTGTGGTCATGGTCGTCGCCGGCTTCTTCGCCGAGCCAACGCTGCACATCGACGGATTTGGTGGCCGGATTGTAGAGGCCGCAATCGAACAGGGTCGCCACGCTTGCCTGGCTCGCGTCGAGCACCACGGCGCCCGGGTTGAGCTGCCTGAGCCGCGCCCGCAACGCCTTGGCATCGCCCGCATCCGTGGCCAGGTCGGCCTTGCTGAGCACGATGCGGTCGGCGACGGCCACCTGCTTCACCGCCTCGACATGGGCATCGAGCGTCGCATTGCCGTTGACGGCGTCGACCAGGGTGATGACGCCGTCGAGCCGGAAGGCCTGGACAAGGGCCGGATGCGCCATGATCGACTGCAGCACGGGGGCGGGATCGGCGAGCCCGGTGGTCTCGACGACGACGCGGGCAAGCCGGTCGATGCGGCCGGTCTGCAGCCGGTCGACGAGGTCGGCCAGCGTGTCGACCAGCTCGCCGCGCACCGTACAGCAGAGGCAGCCATCGGAGAGCTGGATGATGCCGTCGGAGGCCTGCTCGACCAGGAGATGGTCGATCGCCACCTCGCCGAACTCGTTGATGATGACGGCGGTGTCGGCGAGCGCGGGATCCCGCAGCAGCCGGTTGAGCAGCGTCGTCTTGCCCGCACCAAGAAAGCCGGTGAGCACCGAAACGGGGATCGGGAAGCCGGCCATCAGGTTAGTTCAACGCCTTGGCCGGCTGCTGGACCTGCGCGGCGGTGGCGGATCCGGCCACAACAGGCTCGGCGCCGGACGGCGGCGCCCGGTCCGGCCGCCATGTCGGCAGCGGCACGTCGGCATATTCCTGCCCGGAGGCGTCGAGCATCGCCTTCGGCGTCGGTCCCGTGGCGCCCCCGAGGCCGACAGCGATCAGCGTCGGCACATGGTCGAGCTTTTCCTGATAGGGCGATTTCGGCACGTCCTTGCCCTTGTCGCCAACCGCGGGCGCGGCTTCCGACTGCTCCGCGACCGGCTTCTTCTTGCAGATTTCGTCATTCATGTCGTTGGCCGACATCGTGTCGCCATAGGCGGGCAGCGCCGCGACCGTCAGCCAGCTCGGCGCCGGCGTTGCAAAGCCCTGGTCGAGCAGTTTTGCCGCCGTTTCGGCGCGGGTAATGGCTGACCGTTCGCCGAGCACCACGGCGACCAGGGTGCGGCCGTTGCGGGTCGCCGAGCCGATCATGTTGAAACCGGACGAGCAGACGAAACCCGTTTTCATGCCGTCGGCACCCGGATAGCGGCCAATCAGGAGGTTGTAGTTGGAGATTTCCTTTTTGCCGACGGCAAGGCCTTCGATCGAGAACCAGGGGGCATATTGCGGGAAGTCCTTGCGGATCGCCATCACCAGCAAAGCGAGATCGCGCGCTGTCGTATACTGGTCCGGCGAATAGAGCCCGTTCGGATTGACGAAATGCGACCCGCTCATGCCGAGCCGCCGCGCCTCGGCGTTCATGCGTTCGGCAAAGGCTGCTTGCGAACCGCCGATATTCTCGCCGACCGCCATGGCGATATCGTTGGCCGATTTGACCAGCATCATCTTCAGCGCGTTGTCGAGCCGCATCACCGAGCCCGGCTTGAAGCCCATCTTGCTCGGCGGCTCGCCGGCCGAATGTTTCGTTACCTTGATCGGCGAATCGAGCTGGACCTCACCCGCGGCAATCGCCCGAAACGCCACATAGGCGGTCATCAGCTTGGTCAGCGATGCCGGGTACCAGCGCCTGAACGCCTCCTGGTGCTGCAGGATCTTGCCGCTGTTCAGGTCGAACAGGATGGTCGGATTGGCCAAGGCAGGCCCGGCCAGCGCCGGAAGCACCACCGCGCCCGCCACCAACAGTTTGAGGAAATGCCTGTAGCGCATCATGAAAACCGAATAGCCTCTTGCCGCAGTCGCACCTGGCTCCGTAAGATTTCGTTACACGATCGCCAGGATAATGGTCCGGCTCTCTGTTCCCGGACCACAGTCGCGGTGCTATTTACTCTATGTGACGTCAACATGGCAAAGTGCTGCCGATCACAATGTGGAAGCAGCAGCACAATGCAAACCAGCGTGCATGGTTGCAAGGCAGCAGGCACAATTGCAAAGCAGCAGGCCAAGACCGCCTGCTCCAACAGCGAAATGGAACCATCATGCCGATCCTGAACCGAGCCGCCGAAATGCAGGACGAGGTGGCCGGCTGGCGCCGCCATTTGCACCAGACGCCGGAGCTGAATTTCGACGTCTTCAAGACCGCCGCCTTTGTCACCGAGAAGCTGAAGGCGTTCGGCTGCGACGACATCGTGACGGGTTTGGGCAAGACCGGCGTCGTCGGCATCATCCGCGGTCGCCACGGCGAAGGCTCGACCATCGGCCTGCGCGCCGACATGGATGCCCTGCCGCTCAACGAGATCACCGGCAAACCCTATGCCTCGACGGTCCCCGGCAAGATGCACGCCTGCGGCCATGACGGCCACACCGCGATGCTTTTGGGTGCCGCCAAATACCTCGCCGAAACGCGCAATTTCGCCGGCTCGGTCGCGGTCATCTTCCAGCCGGCCGAAGAGGGCGGCGGCGGCGGCAACGAGATGGTCAAGGACGGCATGATGGAGCGCTTCGGCATCTCCAAGGTGTTCGGCATGCACAACATGCCGGGCCTGCCGGTCGGCCAGTTCGCCATCAGGCCGGGCCCGATCATGGCGGCGACCGCCGAATTCACCATCACCGTCAAGGGCCGGGGCGGCCACGCGGCGATGCCGCACGGCACCATCGATCCGATCGTCATCACCAGCCAGCTCGTCGGCGCATTGCAGACGATCGCCTCGCGCAGCACCGATCCGGTCGAGGCGGTGGTCGTCTCGGTGACGAAATTCCATGCCGGCGACGCCTACAACGTCATTCCCGAGAGCGCCGAGATCGCCGGCACGGTACGCACGCTGAAGAAGGAGGTTGCCAAGAAGGCCGAAGAACGCATCCGCGCGCTTTGCCAAGGCCTGGGCGCTGCCTTCGGCGCGACAATCGAGGTCGATTACAACGCCAACTACCCCGTCACCTTCAACCATCCCGAAGAGACGGTCTTTGCCAGCGACATCGCGGCCGACGTCGCCGGCGACAGTCATGTTCACCGCGCCATCCAGCCGGTGATGGGCGGCGAGGATTTCTCCTACATGCTGGAAGCCCGGCCGGGCGCCTTCATCTTCATCGGCAATGGCGATACCGCCGGCCTGCACAACCCGGCCTATGACTTCAACGACGAGGTCATCCCGCACGGCATGAGCTATTGGGTGAAGCTGGCGGAAACGGCGCTGGCGGCATAGCCGTTCGGCATTGGCTTACGGCCCGCTCTTCGGATCCTCGACCTCCAGCGCTTCCATGACCGGCGCCAGCTCGTTGTCGTCGGCGGGTTGCGGTTCTTCGCCTGTCCTCGCCTTCTTCAGGGCTGCCTCGATCGCCTCCTGGATATTGCCGAGTTCGTCTTCGCGAACCTCGTGGCCATAGCCGGCAGCGTCGGCATCCTGCTCGAATTGCTGCGCCAGGACGGCGACGCTCACTTCGCTCTCGGCCGGTAGATTGCCGACATTCTCCTGCAGCCAGGTTTCAAAGAACTCTTTGGTGGCGCTCATGCGGGTCTCTCCTTCGGGACACTAAAGCGCGCTGGCATCCCGAAGGTTCCGCTATCTGAGCCGTCTTTGCGCCCGTTGCTGGCTGTCCCGCAATTCAGAGCGGCCAGGCGGCGATGGCGCCGCCTGGCTCGGCTGCTTACTGGCTGGCAGCAGTCGTCGGTTCGCACGACACGTTCGGGTTCATATCGGCGAACGCGCCGGTCGGGTTGCCCTTCCAGGCCCAGACATGCAGCTCGTAGAAAGGTCCGAGGCCATAGCGGTTGGGCGCGCTGTTGAAATTGAACAGATGTCCATCGAGCGAGGCCGGGCCTTTCGAGGTGATGTATTCGACCGCGATCAGTTTTAGCGTGCCGTCGGCCATCGGCTCGTACATGACGGCTTCAGGCTTGGCGACATCGACCGCGTCGTCCTTGAGGTAGCCGGGATTGACGTAGTGGATGCCCATGGCGCCGCCGGTGATGCCGCTGGCGCAAGGAATGGGCGCATAGCCCTCGGCGGTCGCCGCCGCCACATTCTCGAAGCGGCTGTTGGCGGCGCGCACCTTGTCGGCCAGCGGATTGGGACCGGAGGTGGGGGCTGCCTGATGCGCCTGCGCCAACGCAGTGCAGGCCGACAGCAGCGCCACGGCAGCGAGGAACTTGTTGCGAAAGTTGATTGTCATAGTCATTCCATTCTTCTTGAAAAGCACAGCCCGGCCGGCCGCCGGAAGTAAGGAGGTCCGGCAGGTGGGCGCTGTGGCTGTTGTTGCTGGGAGATCCCTGCCCCGATGCGACGAATGCAGGGGGAGATCATCCCTTCGGCAAATACGGGATGGTTCCGGCCAGATCGGAATTGTCGATCATCTGGAAACGGCTGTCGCTACCGCCCTGACGGGCCGAAACGAAGGGTGCGTAGGCAGGATCGTCGGTAAAGGCGCGCGCCGCGGCCTCGGTCGGGAACGCCATCAAGGCAATCAGGGTGGTGTCGAGCGGCTTGCCTTCGAGCGTCTTCACATTGCCGCTGCGCGACAGATATCTGCCGCCGTGCTTGTGGACGAGGTCGTGGACCGACGCGGCATAGGCCGGCATCCACTTTGGGTCCCTCACCTTGATGTCTGCGATAACGTAAGCGGTCATGGGTTATGTCTCCTGGTCGTGCACAGGGGTATCCCGTGCAGCGGCAGAGGGGTCGCATGTCAGGGCCGGCGCCAGCCAGTCCGCCATCTGTACTGGGCCGGTACAGTTTCTGTACTCGCGGCGTTGCCGGGAAAGGCCTATGGTTCCGCCAGAGTTTGAGGGAAGGCAACATCGTGACCCAGTCCGGATACAAACAGTTCTGCCCGTTATCGATGGCCGCGGAGGTGCTGTGCACTCGCTGGACCATGGTTCTGCTTCGCGAATTGGTGGCGGGCTCGACCCGTTTCAACGATCTGCGCCGCGGCGTCCCCAAAATGTCGCCGACCCTTCTGTCGCAACGCCTCAAGGAGCTCGAGCTGGCCGGGATCGTCGAGCGCAAGGAGGTGCGCGGCGAGAAAGGCATCTTCGAATACCGGATGACCGAGGCAGGCAGGGATCTGCGTTCCGTCGTCGAGGCAATGGGTTTTTGGGGCCAGAAATGGGTCGAGTCCCGGCTGTCCTTGAAGAACCTCGATCCGTCGCTGCTGATGTGGGACATGCGGCGCAATCTCAACGCGTCGCCGCTGCCCGACGGGCGCACGGTGATACAATTTCTGTATCAGGAGCTCCCCGCCTCCAAGCGGTCATGGTGGCTGATCGTCGAGAAGCACGGCGAGGTCGACCTCTGCTGGTACGATCCGGGCTTCGATGTCGATCTCTACGTCTCGACCGACCTGCACACCATGACCGAAATCTGGATGGGACTGATCACCGTCGAGAAGGCCGGGGCGAAAGTCGTTCTGACGGGCGACCGGGATATCGCGCGCAAAATGCAGACCTGGCTCGGCCTGAGTCCGTTCGCGGTGGAGCCGAAGCGAGCGGCCTAACTGCCTCTTGGCGAAACGATCCGAAGCGGTTATGTGTCGGGCCGCGTGGTCCCGTAGCTCAGTAGGATAGAGCGGCAGATTCCTAATCTGTAGGTCACAGGTTCGATTCCTGTCGGGATCACCAAAGTTTTCAATAACTTAGTGAATTGGTGCCGTACTTTTTTGCCAATTGGTACGGCACCTCGTCTATGGCACGAGCGGCGAGGGTTATTGGACCTCTGAGGAAGTTGATTGGATTGTCTACTGTTCGCACGAAGGGACGATCACGCTTGGCGGGTCAATAACAGCAATCGCCCCATCAAAACTCCCTTGCGGCTGATTGGAGTTAACGTCCGCTCCGGGTTGGGAGTTGAATGGCAGCTATCCTTGAACCAGCCCCTTTGACCGGACGGTCTGAAACCGGCCCAAATCGCCGATGCAGAAATTGCAGGGTGAACGATCATCCCTTGTCCGCTGGCTGACCGCTTGTCGTCAAAGGGATGCGGGCGATGACCTTGATCTCGAAATCGAAACCCGCGAGCCAATTGACGCCCACTGCCGTCCAGTTCGGGTAGGGAGGTGCGCCGATCTCTTCCGCGCGGACAGCCAGCACCGTTTCGATCTGTTCGTCCGGGTTGGTGTGGAAGGTGGTGACGTCGACAACGTCATCGAAGCTACACCCGGCGGCGGCCAAGACCTCACGCATATTGGCGAAGGCCCGCCGAACCTGATCCTCGAATACGGGCTCAGGCGAGCCGTCCTGACGGCTCCCGACCTGACCCGACACGAAGAGAAGATCGCCAGAGCGAATGGCCGCGGAATATCGATGAATATCGTATAACGCGTGGCGTTTGGCCGGGAAAATGGCGTCACGTGCAGGCATTTCGTATTCCTTTCTGTCTTAATAACGGCGCCGGGCCGGAGCCTGGGGCATCAACGGGCGGAGCTGCATGCCGGTGGCCTGCGGCTCTGGATCGGCGGCACAGGTTGGGTCACAGCCGCGCCAGCTCCTCGTCGGTGAAATCCGCCGCAACCGCGATGTCCTTCTGCCGGTCGAGCTCCTCGATGCGCCCGCCGAGTGCCTTGCGGATGCCGGCATAGGCCTCGGCACCAAGCACCAGCCGTTTCGGGAGTGGACCATCCTGATCGGCAAGCCGGATCATTGCGTCCGTCATGCGGTCGGGGTCGCCCTTGATCACCCATGAGACACCCAGCGCCTCGCGGATCTGACCGGCGGGTGTTCCCTCATAGGCCGCGAGCGGCTTGGTCCGCGCGAGATTGCCGCCGAACCCGGTCCGCGCCGGCCCAGGTTCCACAAGGCTGAATTCGATGCCGAAGGGAGCAGCCTCCTGCGCCACGGACTCGACGAATCCCTCGATACCCCACTTGGTCGCGTGATAGAGGCTGAAAGCCGGATAGGCGATCTGGCCTCCCTCGCTCGATACCTGTAAAATCCGGCCGCCACCCTGGCTGCGCAGATGCGGCACCGCCGCCCGGATGAGTGCGATCGAGCCGATGAGATTGGTGTCGATGATGTCCCGGACCTGCACATCGCCAGCCTCTTCAGCCGCGCCGAGGAGGCCATAGCCAGCATTGCTGACGACGAGGTCGATCCGAGCGGATGCCGCGAAGGCGCGGTCGACCGCGGCGCGGACCGAGCTCTGGTCCTTGAGGTCCATTGCGACGATGCGGAGCCGTTCGGGGTAACTTGCACGCAGGTCGGGAAGTGCGTCCTCGCTGCGGCTGGCACCGACGACGCGGTCTCCCCTGATCAGGGCCTTCTCCGCCAGCAGCCGGCCTAGACCAGAAGACACACCCGTTATGAGCCAGGTCTTTTCCATTTCTCATTTCTCCAATTGATCCAGGCGGGAGATAGGGCAGTCGCATTGCGCGCATTAGCCGTTGAAATCGGCATGGGATAATGCAAAATCCCCATCAATGCCCCGCCCGTCGCTCAACGATCTCACCGCCTTCGTCACCGTTGCCACACATCGCAGCTTCCGCCGCGCAGCGGACGAAATCGGCACGGCACCTTCCACATTGAGCCATGCGATGCGTGCGCTCGAGGAACGCATGGGCGTGCGACTTCTGAACCGCACCACACGCAGCGTCTCGCCGACAGAAGCCGGGTTCCGGTTGCTCGACCGTCTTCAGCCGGCGCTCGCCTCGCTGGACGAGGCGCTCGACAGCGTCGCGGGGTTCCGGGGCAATGTCGCGGGCACGGTCCGCATCAACGCACCGCGATTGGTGGCCGGGCTTCTCGTTCGCCGGGTCCTTCCGCAGGTGGCGGAGCGCCATCCGGACGTGACCGTGGACATCGTCGTCGAGGGGCGGCTCATCGATATCGTGTCCAGCGGGTTCGATGCCGGCGTACGCCTCATCACATCAATTCCCAAAGACATGATCGCCGTGCCGTTTGCACGCGCGTTGACGTTCATCTGTATCGCGTCGCCCGCCTATCTCGATCGCTTCGGGGAGCCGGGAACGCCCGAGGAATTGCAACGCCACCATTGCATCGGCCACCGTATGCCCAGCGGCAAGCTCTATCGATGGGAGTTCGAACGCGCAGGCCAGGAACTGGTGATCGGGGCAAACGGCCCCATCGTCCTTGATGACGAGGAACTGATGGTCGAAGCTGCAATAGGGGGTCTGGGCATCGCCTATGTGGCGGATTGGGCCGCCGAAGCGGCGTTGTCCGATGGCCGGCTGCGCAAGGTCCTGACCGCGTGGACGCCAGCACCGGAAGAAGTTGCGGTCTACTACCCCGGACATCGAGCCGTACCGCCCGCACTGCGAGCTTTTCTCGACGTAGTCAAAGACCTGCGGAAGAAAGAACCTTAACTGGATCACGAAGCCGACGCCCTCGCGCGGAACAGCCGCTCTGCGGACAAAGCTACCCTCGCCACCGGTTCCTTGGCCATACGCGTCTGAAGTTAGTCCGTGTGTCTGAGCTGGGCTGTGTGGGCGCCTACCCACTGTGTAAGACATGGCGCAGGAAAAGGACGCCTTTGACGCTAACTCCTTGGCCGATAATCAGGCGGTGACTGGCTGCATCAGTTCGAAGATGTTGCCCCAGGGATCGGAGAAGAACGCGATGCGGCTGCTGATCGCCGGAACATCGAATGGCTCATGCACGATTTTTCACGCTACGGCGCTTCAACTCGGCAACGGCCTTGTCGACGTCGTCCAGGCGAAGGCAAAGGTGATGCCACCCCGACAGGCCGAGGCTGGCGCCAAGATCCGCGTATACGGGGCGCTCGGCAGCGCCGGGGCCTGCCAGAAGCTCAAGGCGGAAGCCGTCATCCACTGCCGGCGAAAGAAAGACGAAGGTCATATCGTCGCCAGAAGGTACGGTATCCACGACGCTGAAATCCAGCTTTCCGGTGTACCATGAGATCGCGGCATCGCGGTCAGGCACTCGGAGCAAAGAAGGGTCGCATCAGGTCATAGCGCGAACGGCAGGTTTCGAAAAGCGCCATGAGGGTCAGCAAATGGCGCTCCTTGTCCTGCTGGTGCAAGCGTTTCCCCACCCCCGCACCGTACTGCGGTCGGATTCAGGCATCTTGCCGGAACTCACGATAATCGTCATCCTTGCCAGCCCGACGGCCAGCGTTCCGACCGGTCGTCACGGAGTGCTCGCCCTTGCAAGAAGACGATGACGGAAACGCATTCCAAGAGGCGATCCTCGCTTCGGTGGTTCGCTCATCGCTCGACTGCGTGATCGTCACGGACGAAGCCGGATTGGTTGTGGAATTCAACGCGGCGGCCGAGGCGACCTTCGGCTATTCGCGCGCTGAAGCGGTCGGCAGACAGATCTCGGAGCTCATTGTCCCGCCGCATCTGCGCAAGGCGCACGCAAACGGGCTTGCCGCCTATCTTGCGGGTGGCGCCCCGCGGTTGCTCGGGCGTCGCACAGAGCAGACTGCCATGCGAGCGAACCGCACCGAGTTTCCGGTGGAACTCACGATCACCGAAGCCCGGAGCGGCAAACGTCGTTTCTTCACGGCGAGCTTGCGCGACCTGTCGCAGCGCCACGCTGCCGACGCAGCTCTGCGTGCCAGCGAAGCCCGCTTGGCGGCATTCATGAAGCATGCTCCCGTAGGCATGTATCTGAAGGATACCGACGGACGCTATCTGGTCGCCAATCCGGAAATGGGAAAGGTCTTCGGCCGGCCAGCCGAGAGCGCGATCGGACTAAGCGCGGCCGACATTTTCGGGCCGCAGGAGGCCGCGATGATCGCGGAAAACGATCGCCGCGTGCTGGAATCGGGACAGGCGATTGCAATCGAGGAATTTCTAAGCAACGCGGTCGACTATGCCTGGAGCCTTGTCGTTCGCTTTCCCGTGCTGTGGGCCGATCAGCAACAGGCGCGCATCGGCGGCTTCGATATCGACATCACCGAGCAGAAGCGCGCGGCCGAGCGCCTGCAGCAAAGCGAGCGGCGCTTCCGAGACCTCACTCACCATCATCCGGTTCCGGTCGTGTTCATAGACTCGCGAACGAGGCACCTGATTACCGCAAATCCCGCCTTCCGCGAGATCATGGGTATAGGCCCGCGTGACGAGGACCGCTTCCGCCAGCACCGCTGGTTCGCCACACGGGAAGACTATCGGCGCCTCAAGGCCCTTTCACGTCAGCAGCCGCGCGCCGACGGCGTGGAGGCTCAACTTCGGCGTCTGGACGGCTCCGTGTTTCCCGTGTCGCTGAGTTGGCGCCACATCGAGATGGACGACCGACCGGTGATCGTCGGCAGCATTCTTGATCTCACCGCAACCAAGGCGGCTGAAGCCGAACTGGCGCGGTCGCGCGAGGCATTGGCGCAGAGCGAGCGGCTCAATGCACTTGGTTCGCTGCTTGCCGGCGTTTCGCACGAACTCAATAACCCCTTGGCGGTCGTCGTCGCGCAGGCCCAGTTGCTGGAAGAATTTCTAGCCGGAACCGCCCACGCACAGCGGGCCGGCAAGATCAGACTCGCCGCCGAGCGCTGCGCGCGCATCGTGAAGACTTTCCTGGCAATGGCGCGACAACGCCAGCCGGAACGCCGCAGTACCGACGTCAACGATCTGATCCGCGCAGTTCTTGACATCGCCGGCTACGGTTTGCGCACGGCAGGCATCGAGGTGCAGTGCCGGCTCGCCGAGGGCCTGCCGCCTTTGGAAGTCGACCCTGACCAGATGCATCAGGTGTTCTACAACCTGATCGTCAACGCGCAACACGCCCTGCAGGAGATACCGGCACCGCGGCGGATCGAGATCGAAACGTCGCTTGAAGGCAATGACCTCCAGATCGTGATCGCCGACAATGGCCCCGGTGTGCCCGCCGAGATCCGGAACCGCATTTTCGATCCGTTTTTTACCACTAAGGCTCAGGGTGCGGGCACCGGGATCGGCCTCGCTTTCTCGCTCGGCGTGGTGCAGTCGCACAATGGACGGCTGACCCTGCTTGACCGTGCGGACGGCGCGCATTTCCGATTGCTGTTGCCGGTGGAGGCCTGCACTTCGTCAGATTCAGTCGAAGGTGTTGCGGCTCACTCGGTCGCGGACATCGGTTGTACCGCCCTTGTGGTCGATGACGAGCGGGAGGTTGGAGAAACGGTGGCAGAACTACTAGAGGCTGAAGGTTTTGCCGTCAGGATCGTCGAGGACGGTGCCGGTGCCAAGGCAGCGCTGATGAGTGCTGTTTTCGATGTGATCTTTTGCGATCTGCGGATGCCGAACATCGACGGCCCCGCCTTGTTCGACTGGGCCTGTCAGGCAACCCCGGGCATGGCGGAGCGATTCGTTTTCGTTACCGGCGACACGCTCGGCGGCGCTGCGGCGCGCTTCCTTGAACGGGCCGGTCGACCAGTTGTCGAGAAGCCATTTTCGCGCGATTCTATCCGCCGGGCACTAAGCTCGTTGGCAGACGTTCCGCGCTAGCCAAGCGCGAACGTCTGGTGTGATGCCCGATGCGCGTTCGTAGGCATCTCGCTGTTACATCGCGGTGACAAAAACACCGCCACGGTGGCGTCAACCGGTTACCAAGGGCAGTAAATATCTCCGGCCTTCTGGGAGGAGTGGCGTGTCAGCGTCCCCAGAGGCTGCGTGGGCGTATCCCCGGTTGGCTGTTAGCGCGGCGACTGGATCGCTCCACGCCTCGCAAGCGGGATAGCGAAATCTCGTAAAGGCAAAGTCGAGCTGCGTTTTCCGTTCTGTATCGGCGACGGGCGGCGACTGGGAGAGACGGATACCATGCACATGGGGCGTCTGGAAGGTGCCAGGACATGGACGCGGGGCGGCCCGCGCGCAGGCGCTTGGTCGAGCGGTGCAATGACCACGCAGCGCCACCTCGCAGCGATCATGGTTTGCGACGTGGTCGGCTATTCCCGCCTGACGGAGCGCGACGAGCGCGGCACGCTCGAGCGGCTGAAGATCTACCGCAAGGACCTGCTCGAACCGCTGGTCTCTGAGCACCAGGGTCGGATCGTCAAGCTCACCGGCGACGGCATGCTGTGTGAGTTCGCGAGCGTCGTCAACGCGGTGGCCTCGGCGATGGCGATCCAGCAGGCCCTGGCAGAACACGAGGCGGAGATGCCCGAGGAAGAGCGGATTCGCTTTCGCATCGGCGTCAATCTCGGCGACGTGGTCTGCGAGGAGGACGGCGACCTCTACGGCGACGGGGTCAATATCGCAGCCCGCCTCGACGGCATCGCCGACCCCGGCACCGTGGTCGTCTCAGGCACCGCCTACGACCACCTTCAGGGCAAGCTCGACTGCAGCTTCACGCCGCTCGGCAACCTGCGCCTCAAGAACATCGAGCGGCCTGTGCGCGCCTACCGCGTCGAGACCGACGCCGGCGCCTCGCTGGCTGCATCGCCTCCGCTGCCCGCGAAACCCTCGATCGCGGTTCTGCCTTTTACCAACATGAGCGGCGATCCCGACCAGGAATACTTCGCCGACGGACTGGTGGAGGACATCATCACGGGATTGAGCCGGGTGAACTCCTTCTTCGTGATCGCCCGCAACTCGTCGTTCACCTACAAGGGCCGGGCGGTGGATCTGCGCCAGGTCGGGCGCGAACTGGGCGTCCGCTACGTGCTCGAAGGCAGCATCCGCAGAGCAGGATCGCGGGTGCGCATCAGTGGGCAGTTGGTGGACGCGATCAGCGGACACCATGTCTGGGCCGACCGCTTCGAGGGCGACGTGAGCGACATCTTCGACCTGCAGGACAAGGTTACCGAGAGCGTCGTCGGCGCTGTCGAACCGAGCATCCGGCTGCAGGAGATCAAGCAGGCGCGCATGAAGCCGACCGACTACATCGGTGCCTACGACCTCTACCTTCGTGCGCTGCCGCGCTTCTACAGCATGACGCGCGAAGGCTTCGCCGACGTGCGCCGGCTCACCAACGAGGCGCTCAGCATCGACCCAGACTTCACCCTGGCGAAGGCACTCGGTGCCTATATCCGCAGCCTGTCGGTGAGTCAGTGCTGGCACGAGCCCGACGATATCCGCGTCGCCGTGCGCATGGCCCGCGAGGTGCTGGCGGACGCGCGAGACGACCCGACAAGCTTGCGTTTCGCCGCGCAGGTGATCGCCTACAGCGCCAAGGATTACGAGACGGCGCTGGACACGATCGAACGGTCCCTGCTCCTCAACCCCAATTCCGCGCAGGGCCATACGGGCAGCGGCTGGGTGAACGCCCATTCCGGCCACCCCCTCGTTGCGATCGAGCACTTCCACAGGGCGATGCGGCTGAGTCCGGTCGACCCCGAGAAGGGCATCGCGCTCTCCGGCATCGGGATGAGCTACCTGATGCTCGAACGCTACGAGGAGGCGCTGGCTTGGGGAGAACGAGCGCTGCGCGAGATGCCGAATTACGGCTCCTCGCACCGGGTGGTGATCATGGCGCTGGTCAAACTCAACCGGCTGGACGAAGCGCAGGCGGCGGCGCGGCGGCTGATGGAGGCGTTCCCGACCTACACGCTCGGCCTGCAGAAGCAGATCAACCCGTGGCGGGACAAGGTGTTCGCCGAGCACTACGTCGAAGCGTTGGGTATTGCCGGCGTGCCGGAGTGATCGTCGCGGTTGCAAAGATGCCCGCTCCTGCGCGTCACGTCCGGCCAGGCGACGCGCCCCCTTGATCCCGCGTCGCTTCAGGAAGGATAGTTCTCTGGCCGGCTTGTCGAGGACCGAGCGCGTAGAGCAGCTGTGAACAGCCGGCGAGCTCTCTGTTGGGTTCGCGTCGAACTTCCGGTTTCCACCGATATGTTGAAAAAGTCGGCGTCGCGGTCGCCCGTGGCACTTAAAGCGACTTTCATGGCGCTCCTTCAAGCTGCCTTTCGCGCATCGGCCGGAGTCGACCTTGGCGGAAATTCGAACCAGACACTACCGTCGCGGTGCGTCCGTCTGGCGGACGCGGGTAACGCCGGAAGCATTTTCGTCGCCGCCTATCTGTTGGTGTAGATCGGCCGTCGCGTCGTCACACCGGGAAAAGACGATGCGCCGAGGCTTGTCATCATTTGGAAGTTCTTCGATGCACACCGAAATCGCTTGCAGTTCTGCGAAGCGATTCGCAATTGTCGCCGCAATCCACGTCCCACCTGGAGGCTCCCATGGCCGAGGTCCTGCTGTTCCACCACGCACAAGGGTTGACTCCCGGCGTGCGCGCGTTCGCTGACGACCTGCGGGCAGCCGGGCACACCGTGCATACGCCGGACCTGTTCGACGGACGCACATTCCAGAGTATTGACGAGGGTCTCGCCTACATCGGTGAGATCGGGTTCGACGACATGCGGGAGCGCGGCGTCCGCGTCGCCGGCGAACTGACGCCCGAGCTCGTTTACGCCGGATTCTCGTTCGGCGTACTGCCGGCGCAGAAGCTCACACAGACACGACCCGGTGCCTGCGGAGCCCTGCTCTTCCACTCCTGTCTGCCGATTAGCGGCGAGTGGGCGTTCGGACCCTGGCCGGACGGCGTCCCGATCCAGATCCACGGTATGGATAACGACCCGATCTTCATCGGCGAGGGCGACATCGACGCCGCTCGCGAGATCGTGGAGAAGGTCGAGGACGCGGAGCTGTTCCTCTATCCCGGCGACCAGCACTACTTCGCCGACAGCTCGCTCCCGTCGTACGACGCGGCTGCCACCGCACTGCTCACGCGGCGGGTGCTCGAGTTCCTGGACCGTGTCTGACCATGTCGGCGAGGGCCTCATTGAGGAGTATTGGCAGTTCTCGTCAAATCTCCATAGGGTCGAATTCGCGATCACCACCCGCGCGTTCGTTCCCTGGAGGGCTTCCGGACGCCGGCCCCGGCACCCAAATTCCTAATCTGTAGGTCACAGGTTCGATCCCTGTCGGGATCACCACGTTTTCAACAGGTTACCTGACGGTTGCGTCGGCGCTCGGCTGTGAACGCGTGCGAGGAAGTCGCGCACCAACGCAAGCGCCTCATCGAAATGGGTTTCCAGTAGCCAGTGGCCGGCGCCATCGAGGAGATGGAGCTCTGCTTGCGGCAAGTCGCGCTTGTAGGCGCGGGCCGATGCGGCCGGCATGTAGCCATCCTCAGGACCCCAGACGATCAGTGTCGGTGGTTGCCGTTCGCGCAGATAAGCCTGGTATTTCGGGAACCAGTTGAGGTTCGCCTCCAGCTTCTCCATCAGGCCGACCGCGAGCCGCCGACGGGGCGGCGTGTCCATCAGAGGCCAATGGAGTTTCCACAGATCCGGTGGCACGCGCTCGGCCACGACCT
Source organism: Mesorhizobium sp. M0909 (assembly GCF_040319515.1). Taxonomy (NCBI): domain Bacteria; kingdom Pseudomonadati; phylum Pseudomonadota; class Alphaproteobacteria; order Hyphomicrobiales; family Phyllobacteriaceae; genus Mesorhizobium; species Mesorhizobium sp. M0909. Next base: position 395,064 of record NZ_JAMYOA010000001.1, on the reverse strand, counting down.
CGCCAACCTCACCGATGAACTCGTGGCGGAAGCCCTCCTCGCTCACCGCTTCTTCCAGCGGGCTATGCTTGTCGGGCGTCTTGTCGTTCCAATACGCCTTGATGGCTGCGTATTTCGGGCCAAGCACGTCTTCGTAGATGTCGCCGTTCTGGATGATAAGCGCGGCAACGCGCTCCGGATAGGCGATGGCGTGGCGCAATCCGATCTGCGAGCCGTAATCGTGCAGCCAGAGCGCATAGTGGGACAGGCCGAGCGTGTCCGCGAAAGCCGCCAAAAACCCGGCATAGGTCTCGAAATCGTAGCCGAATGCAGCCATGTCGGGCGTAGCGCTATAGCCGAAGCCAGGAAAGTCCGGGGCGAACGTGTGCCAGCGATCAGCCAGTCCGGGCATCAGCCTTCGAAACTGATAGGAGGAACAGGGATAGCCGTGCGGCAGCAGAAGCACGGGAGCGTCGGCCGGGCCTTCCTCGCGAAAGAAGACAGTAATTCCGTCAACTCTGATTTGGCGGTGTCGCAACTTTGCCTCCTCGATTGAAAGGCTCCGAAAATGACTGGTAACCTCCCGCATCCCGTTGTGAGCGCCTGGACCCGAAACTCATGATCAGGTCGAGGGTTCCCGGTCGCGGCGGTGGAAGCGACCAAGGAACCCCGCCGCCGATCAGATCGTTTGGCGATATCTGGCCAGATCAACCCGAGGCAGATATGCCGCATGCTCGCAATCGCATGGAGCCGAACATCGGCAAAGTCTGCCGTGGATTCGGGGCTTGGCGCAATGCTGCGTGACGTCGATTATGTCCTGCAAAAACTCGACTGGATGCGCGCCGAAGGCATCTGGCCCAACGGCTTGCGATATCTGTGGACCGATGCATTCGGGGTCGTGCTCTACGTCTCGCTTTATGCGGAACTTGGCGAAGAGCGCTGGCTGGACGAGGCCGAGCGGCTGGTGGTGGATGTCGAGCGTGTGCTCGGCCGGCGGCGCGGATTGAGGATCGGCGAAGCGCCGGATCGCGACGGCCAGTATTTCCACTATCTGGCGATGTGGCTGTTCGCCCTGGCGCGTCTCGGCGATCTGAAGCCGGAATATCGCAAGCGCGGCATTACGCTGGCGCGGGACATTCACCCGGCATTTGTGGTCCCCGGCCGCGGCGTGATCTGGAAGATGCAGGAGGATTTGAGCGGTCCTTACCCCGGCTACGGCCTCGGCAGCATGGATGCCTATGACGGCTACGTCTCATATCGCATGCTCGACGAAGAGGAACTGGCGCCCGAGATCGCGCAGATGCGTGACCTGATGGAGCGCGATTGGCGCACACTCGACGTCGACCAGGACCTCGGCCTCGGCATGATGCTGTGGCTCGCCCATTTCTTTCCCGACGAGCCGTGGGCCGAGGCCCAGACGGGGCGTTCGCTACGAACCCTGGAAACGATGTGGGTCGACCCGCCCGGTTATTTCAGCCGCGCGCCATGGCTGCGCGATACCAAGTTCGCCTTCACCAATTACGGCGTATCGCTCGGCCTGCAAGCCGCCGGCATCTGGCCGGGGCGTGTCGATAGGCTGAATGCCTTCTTCGAGGACTGGCGCTCCGGCGACGAATACGACCGCGAGGCGATCACCTGGGTGATGGCCTGCACCTCGCGCCTTCCCGGTGCTTTTCTGACCCGGGGTGGCGGGACAATGACTGAAAGAAGCAACCAAGCTCGGGAACGTTCCCCTGCTGGCGCGGTTGTCGATGGAAGTGCATCGAGACGCAAGGAGCGCGGTTGAAATGGCCATTCTCTTGGGAAAACCGGGAAGCTGTTGGGTAGCGGCAGCCAGATCCACGAACTACCCCCAGCTCGAAGGTTCGATCCGTGCGGACGCCGTTGTCGTGGGTGCTGGAATTGTCGGGCTGACGACGGCGCTTCGCCTTTGCGAGGCAGGCCGGTCGGTGGTCGTCGTTGAAGGCCTGCGCACGGGCGGACAGGTGACCGGCCGCTCGACGGCCAAGATCACCACGCAGCATGCACTGATCTATCGTCATCTCATCGACACTGTCGGCCGGGAGTTGGCCCAGGTCTACGCCGATGCGAATTCCGCCGGCGCCCGACAGATCCGCGATTGGGTTCGCGAGTACGCCATCGCCTGCGATCTCGAGGGCAAGGACGCCTATACCTACACCTGCAATGAAAGCCGGCGCGCGGAGGTCGCGGCCGAGGCGGAGGCCGCGCGCCAGGTCGGGCTGGAGGCCGAGATCCTCGACCACGCGCCGCTGCCTTTCGAAACGGCCGCCGCGCTACGGTTTTCTGACCAGGCGCAGTTCAATCCGGCGATGTATCTGGTTGGCCTGGCGGAAGCGGTGACGGCCCATGGCGGTCGGATCTTCGAAAACAGCCGCGCCACGTCGATCGACGAGGCAAGCCGCTGGCGCATCGTCACCGATGGCGGCGCCGTTGATGCCGGGCATGTCGTCGTCGCCACCAACATGACGGTGAAGAGCCCCATCGGCATGGCGAACCGGACGCAGCCGCGCTGCCACACCGCCATGGCCTTTCGGATCGACGATCCCTTTACTGTCGACGGCATGTTCATCGGCATCGACGATCCGACGCATTCCATCCGCACGGGCCACGATGCCGAAGGGCCGCTGCTGGTCACGCTCGGCCCCAAGTTCAACACCGGCTGGGACGGCGACGTGGCCAAACGGTTTGTCGAACTGGAAAAATGGGCAAGAAAGAACCTTTCGGTCGGCGACGTCGCGTGGCGCTGGTGCAATGAGGATTATGATACGGCAGACAGGATTCCATATGCCGGCGAGCCCGATCCCGCCAAGGCAGCCGGCTTCCACATTGCCACTGGCTTCAACGCCTGGGGCATCACCAACGGGACGGCCGTGGGCGCGATGATCGCCGACCTGATCTGCGGCCGCCCGAGCCCATGGCAAAAACTCTACGATCCGGCCCGGCCCTATCCTGAGGACTTCCACAAGAACGGCCGCAGTCAATCGATCGTCTCGAGCACCCACGACATTGCGCCTGGTATGGGGGGCGTGATCGTCAGGGGAGAGGAAAAGATTGCGGCGTGGAGAGACACCGAAGGCGCACTACAGGCGGTTTCGGCGACTTGCACCCACAAGGGCTGCACCGTAACCTGGAACACTGCGGACCACACCTGGGATTGTCCCTGCCACGGCTCGATCTTCGCGGCCGATGGTTCGGTCATCCACGGCCCTGCCCGAAAACCGCTTGCCCAGATTACGCTGTGAAGGCGGCGACCGACGCCCTCCGCGTCACGCCGGCCGTTCGTAGGTTCCGACCAACTCCGTCTCCTCCAATGCGTGTTTCTGGGCTTGCTTCCAGACCTGATGCACGCCCGCCTGTCCCGGTACGCTGAGGCTCGGCACATCAAGCGCGGCCAGCCGGAAATGGTAATGATGGACGCCATGCCCTACGGGCGGCTGCGGGCCATCGTAATAGGCATTGCCGAAATCGTTGGTGCCTTGCCTGAGTGCCGACGGACCGGGCTTGCCGTCTGCTGCCTCGGCGAGTTCGCCGGCATCGGGCGAGATGTTGAATACCGCCCAATGTCCGAAAGTCCCGCTTGGCGCATCGGGATCCAGCACGACAAGAACAAGGCTCTTGGCACCATCCGGAACACCGGACCACTTCAGTGGCGGCGAGACGTTCTGGCCGTCACGCGTATACCTTTCGGGAATTTTTCCGCCTGCCGGGAACGCCGGGCTGATAAGGGTGAGTGGCATTGCTGTTTCCCCAAGAAGATTGCGACCAAGAAACCCGCGCCGGCGCCGTTCACGCCGCTTGCTGAGCTTCGGCGACGCGTCTGATCTCTCCTGGCAGGGATTCCCAGACCTTGTGCATCTGTCCTTCTCCGACATGATGGGCAAGCACCTTGGACACGGCCCTGAATGCATCCTTGGAATCGACCGGACGGGTGAATTCAAGCTCCGCCTTGATCTTGGCCAGAAATTCGTCGAGCGACCGCATCTTCTCGGGAGCCTTGGAAGGTTGATATTGGTCATTGAAGGCGCCACGCACCAGAATCGGCAGCTGCGAGCCGAGGTGGGCTGCAAGATCCGGCTGCATACGGTCGCGCAGGGCGTGTAGCACCGCTCCGAGAACGTGCCAGGCGACCTGCCGATCCGGTCCAATCTCGTCCATGATCTCGTCGAGCCAGATGTTCGTGGTCTGCAGTGTTTTGTCGAATACGTCGAGTCCAGTGGCGTTCATCGAATCCTCCTTCCGTTCAAATCCGATTACGGCGGATGTGACCAAACAGTCCTACCTGCCGGTTGTTCCCCGATGCGCATTCCGCGGTTTTTCGGACCGCCTTTCCCGGCCGGCGTGCGGAACATCCTCATGGGCGGACGAGTTTTATTTGCTGTCGCCGATCACATGGCGGCGAGCGATGCAAACAGGAAAAACAGGAGAAGAACCATGGCAAACCGTGACTTGGCGTCCTGGACGCCATCGCGAAGTCTTTATCCATCCGGACGAGATCCGCTTACGTCATTCCACCGGCAGATCGATCGCCTGTTCGACGACTTCTTTGCGCCAATGGCCGAAGCGACTACGGCCGGCGATCTTTGGCCGAGCGTCGACGTATATGAAACAGACCAAGCCTATAAGGTCACCGCCGAATTGCCGGGGCTCGAGCAGAAGGACGTTGAGCTCAAGCTGCGCGACAACACCCTCTCCATCACGGGCGAGAAGCGTTCGGAGCACAAGGAAGGCGTTGGCGGCCGCACCTATAGCGAACGCAGTTATGGCCGGTTTCAGCGGACCATCTCCCTGGATGCGGAGGTCGATGCCGACAAGGTGCAGGCCACTTTCAAGAACGGCGTTTTGGCTGTCGAGCTTCCGAAGAACCCCGCAGCAAAGGACAAGACACGCCGCATTGAAGTGAAAGCGCGATAGTTGCCAAGCTGAAGGCTGCCTGAGCAGGCGGTGCTCAGCTAAACGGCGAGCGCGGTACAACCTGCGGGCAAGCGCCCTAGCGCCGGGGATTGTCCGTCGCCTCGGAAACGCCTTCGAGAGCGATTTTGGCGGCTTCCTCATCGGTCCGCCCGAGGTCGGCCAGGGCGATGACGCCGACGAGGCGCTTGTCGTGGTTGATCACCGGAAGACGACGCACCTGATGCTTGGCCATGATCTTCGCCGCATCGGTGATATCGGCGTCGTCGAAGCACCAATAGACATGCTCGGACATGACCTCGCGGACGGTCGTGTTGCCGGCTGAGCGCTCCTCGGCGACGCCGCGCATCACGATGTCGCGGTCTGTCACCATGCCGACCAGCCTGTCATTCTCGCCGACCGGAAGGGCGCCGAGATTGTCGGCCCGCATTTTCCGGGCGGCATCCCTAATTGTCGTGTTCGGGCCGACCAGTTCGGTCCGACGGCTCATGATCTCCTGAACTTGCATGGGATATTCCTCTCTCTGACTGCTGAGGCAACAAGCCGCCAACCGCGCCTGCTGCTGCGCATCGCGAGATCGCCAGCTATCCTGACGAGGCATGTACGGATCACGATCTTCTCGATCCGCGCGCGAACGCGCCTCCCGGCACCTCGCGATCGAAACTATTCTTGGAACGTCCCGGCAGCGAGCGAGTTCCAAAATGATACCGGTGCCGCAGCCATCCCACGGGATGTGGCCGCAGGTTGGTGAAAGAACATCCACCGGGAAAACAGATGCACGCGGATTGAAGGTCATGGCTGTCCTCTTTTCAGATCGCCGCGAGGCCGGGCGGCGGCTCGCCGGGGAGCTCGTTCGCTTTGCCGGCCGCGACGACGTGATCGTATTGGCGCTGCCCCGAGGCGGCGTGCCGGTCGGCTACGAGGTCGCGCAGGCACTCAAGGCACCACTCGACGTCTTCGTCGTGCGCAAGCTCGGCGTCCCCGGCCACGAGGAACTGGCCATGGGGGCGATCGCGCCCTCCGGCGTACGTGTCCTAAACGACGAAATCGTCAGCGGTCTCGCGATCCCGCCACATGTCGTCGACGCGGTCGCTGCAAAGGAGGAAAAAGAGCTTCTGCGCCGCGAGCACCTCTATAGGGCCGGGCGACCTCCACCGCAGTTGAATGGACGGACCATTATCCTCGTGGATGACGGGCTTGCGACCGGATCGACCATGCGGGCCGGAATCAAGGCGCTGCGAAAAAACCACGCCGCCCGTATTGTCGCGGCCGTTCCCGTCGGTAGCCCCGACACTTGCGACGCGATGCGGGCGGACGCCGACGAGGTCGTTTGCGCGACGACACCAGAGCCGTTGCTCGGTGTCGGGCGCTGGTACGTGGATTTCTCGCAGACGAGCGATGAAGAGGTCCGCGCGCTCCTCGCCAGGTCCGTGCCCAAGCCTGCAGCTTCCGACAAGACTGCCGCTTCCGAAGAGGAGTTGGCTGGGCACGCGGGCGCGGGTCCGGCGCGCGGCACCAGATCGCCATAGCGGAGGTGGATATGGACCGGCATAGCGAGCACGTCGTTCATGTTCCCGCGGGGCCTGTCACGCTTGAGGGCAATCTTTCGTTGCCCCCGGATGCTCGCGGCCTCGTGCTCTTCGCCCATGGCAGCGGAAGCAGCCGCCACAGCCCGCGCAACCGCTACGTGGCCGCAAGGCTGAACGAGGCGAACCTCGCCACCTTCCTCGTCGACCTGTTGACGGCCGAAGAGGAGCGGATCGACCAGGTCACGGCCGAGTTGCGCTTCAATATCGGACTGCTCGCCGATCGGCTGGTCGGCGTCACGGATTGGCTCGCCGCCTCCCCGGACACGTCGGGGTTGCGTCTTGGCTATTTCGGCGCGAGCACGGGCGCCGGTGCCGCCCTGGTGGCGGCGGCCGAGCGGCCCGACCAGGCCGCGGCGGTGGTTTCGCGTGGTGGCCGGCCCGATCTCGCAGCGCTCGCCCTGCCGCGCGTCCGGGCGCCGACCTTGCTCGTCGTCGGAGGCGCGGACACGCAAGTGATCGCACTCAACCGCTCGGCTTTGGTGGCGCTCCGCGGCGAGAAGGAGCTCGCCATCGTCCCTGGCGCGACACATCTGTTCGAGGAGCCCGGCGCCCTGGACGAAGTCGCGGATCTCGCTACCCAATGGTTCTTGCGCCATCTGGTTTCGGACAGATCGGCGTCGACGTCCTGACAGCCGGGGCTTGGATCACCAGTCCCGGGATCATTTGCGTCCTCAACGCGTTATGATCCTCATAAGACCGCGCGAAGCGGCAACCCGAAAGGCTGTCGCAACCCGTATGTGGGAGAAAGACAATGCCGGACAAGAAAACCATCGAGAAGGCCCGAAAGGACAAGCGCGAGGGCAAATCGCCGAGCACCCAGGCCGGCGAGTTCGTGCACGAGGAGATCGATAAAATCCGCCGCGGCGAGCACGGCGCGCGGTCGACCCAGCAGGCTATCGCCATCGGGCTTTCCGAGGCCAGGCGCGCAGGCGTAGACCTGCCCCCGCCCAAAAAGGGCAAGGTGAAGGAGAGCACGCGCAAGAGCGCCGAATACGCCTATGAGGCCGGCCAGGGCGAACGCACGCCGAAACGCCGCCCGCGGGTCTCGAAGGCCGTCTCCAAGGTGCTCGAGCACGAGCCGAAGAGCACGGCGTCGCACGAGGCGCTCTCGCAGCAGGCCAAGCGTGCGGCCTCGCGCCGGACGGCTGAGGAGCGCTCGGCCGCCGCGAAGAAGGCCGCCGAGACGAAAGGCGCCAGCGGAAGGAAGGCGGCGGCGCAGAAGGCCGCCAGAACGCGGGCACAGCACGCATAGTTCAGGACGGCAGTTCGCCTCCTGGAAACCCGATATGGCCCAAACGACCGGCGAGATCGCCAGTCATAAACGCTTATCCCCGCCACACCCCTTCCCGGCGCAGATCGTCCATCGTGCGCGAAATACCTTGGCGCAGGATCGACACCATGTCGTCGATCTGCTCGCGCGTGATGATCAGCGCCGGGACATGACGCACATATTGATCAGCGGCCTGACCAGCAGGCCGAGCTCGCGGCAATGCGTGTCGATCCCGCTCCGCAGCTTGATCTGCCTCGCTTATGGCCCCGAGGCTCTGCTGTCGATGGCCGACTGAATAATTTTTCGGGCAGCAATGCGGCCGGCGACGATGGCGCCCTCGACATAGCCCGGAAATGACGGCGACAGCTCCGACGAGGCAAAATGGACCAGCGGAGCGCCCGCACGGATAATGCGTTCGGCATCCGTTGCCGTCGCATCGACGATCAGATCGCTGTAACCGCCGCCGCTCCAGCGATCCCCGGTCCAGTCGCGATAACTGAGATCGATAATGCCGGCCGCCTCGATACCGAGCGCCTCTTCCAGCTTTGACGTCACCTTTGCGCGTAACGCCGCGTCGTCCATATCCCGCCAGCGCTGCGCCAGCGGCCCGCCGATGAAGACGACAAGTGCTGCATGATCCTCGTCCCTGCTGGCATCGCAGGCAAAAAGCCCGTGCGGGTCGCGCCACATCACCATGCCGCTCAAGCCCCTGTCGCGCCAGAAAGCCTTGGGGTAGCGCACCAGCATCTTGATCACCGCGCCGCTTTGCCAGACGCTGAGGGCCCTCTTCAGCACAGCCGGCAGCGGCGGCACGAAATCCACTCTCGAGGCCATCATCGGCGGTACGGCGACCAGTACCGCTCGTGCCTCGATCGCGCCGGCAGGCGAAACGACGCGAACCCCTCCCGGGCCGTGCTCAATGGCCTCGACAGCTGTACTCAGCCGCAGTCGATCGCCGAGATCCCGCGCAAGATCATCCGCCAGCGAATGCATGGTTTCGCCCACGAAATACTGCAGCTCCGACACCTCGTTGGTGATGCGGCGATCATTGTCGATCAAGTACCACAGCGGCAGCCTTTCCATTGCCAGGCACCACAGGCCCTCGATCATCGACCGAAAGGCGGCCTTCGCATCGTCGGGATCGGCCTGGCGATCGAGCCATGCCGCGACCGTCAAGCCGGCAATGGTCGGGTCGTTCGGTGCGATCGCGTTCATCCGCTCGCGCATTCGCATCGCGGTGCCGTAAGTGCGCCCGGCTTGCGCCTCGCCCATTCGCGGCTGCGTGACGAATTCGCCTGCGACATGGGTCTCGACCAATGTCTTGCCGCGCGCTCGTACCAGCGCCATTAATTCCGGCATGTCTTCGCACAAGAACTGGCCGCCGCTGTCGATCCGCTCGCCGAGCCCGTTCTGCACAGCTTCGACGCGGCCGCCGACACGGTCGCGGGCTTCGAGCAGCACGACATCGATGCCGGCGTGGTCCAATTCACGCGCGGCCGACAGGCCGGTGAAGCCGGCGCCGACGATCGCCACATCGGCTCGTTCGATCTTGAACTTCATTAGCCGGCCTTGATCTTCTCGAATGTCAGGGGCCGGATCATTGTCTTCATTGCTGGTCCACCCTCTTTTTGATGGTTCACGCCGGCCTGGCACCGCGGGCTGCGAAGTTCGGATAGTGCTTGGGGAATGCCGCAGACAGGAACTCATTCGCGGCCTGCAGCGCCGTCTCGCGTGTGGCGTCCTCGGTGCCCATCATCAAATGCAGCCACAGACCATCCAGCATGGCGCTGAGCGCCAGCGCCATGACTTGCGGCTCATAGGCATAGAAGCCGCTCTGCTTGAGCGCCGCGCAAAGATCGATGAAGATGTTCTGGTAGACGGCATCGCGTGCGCTGCTCAGCGCCTGATATTTCGGTCGCGATTTGGCCTCGCCCCAGAAGGCACACCAGGCAGCCAGCTTCCGCTTGTTGCAGATCGAGCGGTCGAAATCGGCCGCCACCAATGCCTGCAGCTGGCGGGCGGGATCATCGCCGGCCCTTTGCAAGGCGCTGCGCCAATGCGCCGAATACTCGTCATGCATGTACTGCAAAGTGGCGACGAGCAGCTTCTCCTTGCTCTCGAAATGGAAATTGACGATGCCGCGCGACAGGCCGGCGCCGTCGGCGACGTCGGCCATAGTCGTTTCCGAATAGCCGCGCTTGGCCAATGAATCGATAGTCGCTTCGATCAGTTGAACCTGCCTCGTCTCTTTCGACGCTTTGCGGCCGCGCTTATCGGAATCGCTTTTTCGCGCCGGTTCGAGGAGGGCTTCGCGCGCCTCTGTTGTCTTCATCGGGTAACGGTCTCCAGCATCGCCGGCTAGCCGACCGGCTTCGGCCGCGAAGATCAGTGGGACGGTGTTTGGCACTGTCAAGCACCTTCTGCATGGCTGCCCATATTCGAATGTTCTCGTCGAGATTGCATCCTTGGAGAAAACGACGTCGAAGGCGCCATCGGCGAAAGGCAACGATCCCGGCACGCGGACCAGATCAGCGCCGCCGAGTCCGCCTGCAGCGGACCTTGGGTCGAGATCTACGCCAGGCGCGAGCTGCAATATCAAAAGCTGCTGAAGCGTGCCAAACTGGTGCCGCGGCTGGTCATCAAGCTCGGCCGCCGCACTGCCAATCCGCCTGCGGATTTCTGAATATGGCCGACGACATCGACAGTCACGAAATCGACGCTGAAGCCGCCGAACAGTGGCAGCTGGTCAACACGCCGCTCGGCGAAAAATGGTCGGGCCGCACCCGCTATGCCGCGGCCATGTTCTTCTACAAGCGCGGCGAGATGAGCGCTGAAACGCTGGAGGTCTACCGCATTTGTGCGAGGCTGGATTCGACCGATCCGCTGCCGATCATCCGCGACCGCGGCGTCGGCCAGGACTGGCTTAAACGCATGGGTTTCGAATAGTCCGCCTCCAAACTGTGTTCCGGACAAGCCGGCATCACCCGCTTAGCCGATGGTCTTCTCCAAGATGCCGAGCCAGTTGCGATAGGCGATCTTCTCGATCAGCGCGCGCCCGAAGCCGCGCGCCGCGAAAGCGTCGAGCAATCTTGGCAGGCCGGCAACGTCGCCTATCACGGCCGGGATCATGGCGCCGTCGAAATCCGAGCCCAGGCCGACGCCGTCTTCGCCCAGCGCCTGCAGCAGTGAATCGACATGGCGCACCATGATGTCGAGGCTGGTGTCGGCGTTCATCCTGCCGTCCTCACGCAGGAACCCGGTGGCGAAGTTCAGCCCGACCATGCCGCCGGAGTCGCGGATCGCGCCGAGCTGCCATTCGGTGAGGTTGCGCGAATGGCCGCAGATCGCGTGCACGTTTGAATGGGTCGCGACCAGCGGTGCGTCACTGATCTCGACGACGTCGCGGAAACCTTTTTCGTTGAGATGCGAAAGATCGATCATGATCTTCAGCTGGTTGCAGGCTTTCACCAGCGCCTTGCCGGCATCGGTCAGCCCCGGCCCTGTATCGGGCGACGAGGGGAAGCGGAACGGCACGCCGTGGCCGAAGGCATTGGGACGGCTCCAGACGATGCCTAGCGAGCGCAGGCCGGCCGCGTGGAGAACGTCGAGCAGGGTGAGCTCAGGGTCGATCGCCTCGACCCCTTCGATATGAAACACCGCCGCAATCGAGCCTTGCGCCATCGCCTTCCTCACATCGCCGGCGCTGCGGCAGACGGTAAGCGCCGAAGCCCGCTCCAGCCTGAACAGGATCGAGGCCATCGCTACGGTGGAGTTGAGCGCATCGGCGCGCGGAACCTCGGGCGGCAAGGGCTCGCTGTCGCTCGGCGCCAGCGGCACCGCACCGCGTTTGGATTTCTCGGCAGGCGGCGGGAAGATCGCGAACATGCCGCCGGCAAATCCGCCTTTCTTCGCGCGCGGCAGGTCGATATGGCCACCCGGCGTCCCCTCGACGAACAGCTTTTCGACGTCCGCATCCTTCGACTGGTAGAGCCTGAGCAGCGTGTCGTTGTGGCCGTCGAAGACGGGAACGAGATCGGATTCGGTCATGGGGGCCATTCGGTTGAAGTGGTCGGTCCGCAGAAGGCGAGCCGGTTGTTGCCAATACTTAGGCAAGACGGGCGCTCTGCGCAAATCCCGCGTGTTTGCCTTGTGTTTGTACGCCGCCAATGGTTGAAGGGGCACGCGGTAAAGCCGCGCACCCTTTCTCCTGTCATTCACCGAGGGGCTGCCTCTTACCGCTTCAGCACGTCCGCCCATTCCGGATGGCGGCGGAACTGAGCATTGGCGAACGGGCAAAGCGGGATGATCGTCTTGCCCGCCGCACGCGCATCCTCGACGGCACGGGTGACCAGGCGAAGTCCCGCGCCCTGGCCGCGAAACGCATCCGGCACTTCTGTATGGTCGATGATGATCTGGTGCTCGCCGATCTTGGTGAAGGTCATCTCCGCCTCGGCGCCGCCCGGCCCACGCAGCAAGTAGCGGCCCTTCGAGCCGCGGTCCTCCAGTTCAATCTCCGGCAATAGGTCAGACATGGCTTGCGGTCCTTTCATCCGACGCCACGGCGAACAACTGCCGCGCCGCCTCGATCTCGCCCGGCCGCACCTCATGGCCGCCGTCATGCCACTCGACTGTGACATCGGCGCCATCGGCGCGCAAATAGGCTTCGAGCCGCGCCGTCAAATTAGGCGGACAGATCGGGTCTCGCCTGCCGGCGGTGACCAGGATGCGGCTGCCGCCAAGGCTGCCCTTGACCTCCGGCTCGAACGGGATCAGCGGATGCATCAGCACCGTTGCGTCGAACAGCGACGGCTCGGCAAACAGCACCGAGGCCAGGATGTTGGCGCCGTTGGAATAACCGAGGCCTAGCACCGAAGATGGCTTTGCCGCCTCGACATGCGCTTTGACGAAGCCGGCCATCTTGTCCGTCGCTCGCGTTAGGTCGCCCATGTCGTAAACGCCCTCGCCGGTACGACGAAAAAAGCGTGCGGCGCCTTGTTCCGAGACATCGCCGCGCGGGGCAACGATCGTCGCTTGCGGCGCAAGATCGCGCCCAAGCGACAGAAGCTGATCCTCGTCGCCGCCAGTGCCATGGAAGACGAAGAGCAACGGTCCGCCCGGCGAACCGGGCAGCACCTTGTGAATATACGAATCCTTGCTCATAACCTTGCCCTCAGTCTTCCAGTTTCTGCAGATGCTGCTCGAGATAGGGCCGCAAATGCTGGTGTTGCGACGGCAGTTTCAGCGCCTCGCCGAGATGGGCGGTATCCTCGTCGCGGTCGAAGCCCGGCTCGTTGGTGGCGACTTCGAACAGCACGCCGCCCGGTGTGCGGAAGTAGATCGCCCAGAAATAATCGCGGTCGATCACTGGCGTCACCTGATAACCTGTATCGAGCAGCGCCTTGCGCACTTCGAGCTGCTTGGCGCGGTTCTCGACGGCGAAAGCGACATGGTGGACAGAGCCGGCGCCGAGATTGGCGAAGCCGGCCCCTGGCAGCGATTCGATATCGACCACATCGGCGCCGTTGCCGTTCTTCACCGCCAGCCGCCTGACGTTGCCGGATTTGTCGACCTCCTCATAACCCATGAATTTCAGCAGCTCTTCGGTGGCGCCGCCATCTTTCAGCCTGAGCGACACCGAGTGGAAGCCGCGGATCGCCTCGTCGGTGGGGATGCCACCCCTGGGCCATGGCGCACGGCTGTCCGCTCTGTCCTCGACCAGCGCAAACCCGTCGCCGTCGGGACCGGCGAACGCAAGGCGCTTCTCGCCGAACGTCTCCTCGCGGGACAGCCCGGTGACACCTTGCTCGGCAAACCGTTTCTCCCAATAGCCGAGCGTGCCCTCGGGCACCGAATAAGCGGTGGTGCCGACTTCGCCGACTCCATGGCGGCCTTTGCCGATGTTCGGGAACGGGAAGTAGGTCATCACCGAGCCGGGCGTGCCGACCTCGTCGCCGTAATAGAGGTGGTAGACGTCGGGTGCGTCGAAATTGACGGTTTTCTTGACCCGCCGCAGGCCGAGCGTCCCGGTGAAGAATTCATTATTCTGGCGCGCATCGCTGGCCATCGAGGTGACGTGATGCAGGCCCTTGACCTGGTCGAGCATGTCTGTTGCTCCTTTCCTTGTGTCGGTGCGGCCCTTGCCGCTGTCCACGCGAATATGAGCATCCGCCTCCTGGCCGCAAAGGCGGCAAACACAGAATGGACTGTGCTGTTAAAGTGAACGATGAAGCAGGTTCTGTTCACCATTCGGCAAACTGGACCGGCTTGCATACGCGCCGAAATTGCGCTCCATGAGCGACGCATGTAGCCAGCATGAGGATACAGCGGTTGAGTGGAAAACGCCCCAACATTCTCCTGATCACCTGCGACCAATGGCGCGGCGGCTGTCTGTCAGCTGCTGGGCACAAGGTGGTAAGGACGCCGAATGCCGACGCGCTGGCTGCCGAGGGCGTTTTGTTCCGGAAGCACTATGGCGGCGCCGCACCTTGCTCGCCGGCGCGCGCCTGCCTCTACACCGGCCTTTACCAGATGAACAATCGTGTCTGCCGCAACGGCACACCGCTCGACGCCCGCCACGGCAACATAGCGCTCTGGGCGCGCGCCCTCGGCTATGATCCGACGCTGTTCGGTTATACCGACACCGCGCGCGACCCGCGCACGCTGGCGCCTGGCGACCCGCAGCTGAAGAGTTATGAAGGCGTGCTGCCGGGCTTTACCGTGCGCCAGCTTCTGCCCGAGCACCAGAGGCCCTGGCTGTCATGGCTCAAGGCGCGCGGCGTCGATGCCGGCGCCGGCTCCCCCGACATCCACCGCCCGGCGGGCGAAATCCTGGAAAACGACGGCGAGATCAGCAACGCCCCGCCAGCCTATTCGAAGGATGAGACGCCGTCGGCCTTCCTGGCTGGCGAATTCATCCGCTGGGTCGGCGAGCAGGAGCACGATGCGCCGTGGTTCGCGCACCTTTCCTTCATCAGCCCCCATCCGCCCTTCATCGTGCCGGCGCCTTACAACACCATGTACGATCCGGCCGTGGGCCCAGCTTTTGACCGCGCCGAAAGCTGGCAGGCCGAAGCAGCAAGCCACCCCTATCTCGCCTATGAATTAGACCGGCAGGAACGGTCGAAATTCCGCCCCGGCTCGGAGGGTAAGGTGCGCGACTGGAGCGACGATAGTTTTCGCCGCATCCGGGCGCTCTATTACGGCATGATCTCGGAGGTCGACGCGCAGCTTGGCCGTGTCTGGCAAGCGGTCAAGGCGGCCGATGCATGGGACGACACCGTCATCGTGCTGACCTCAGACCACGCCGAGATGATGGGCGATCATTTCATGCTGGGCAAGGGCGGCTTCTTCGACGGCAGCTTCCATATTCCGCTGATCATTCGCGATCCGCGCCGCCGCAAGGCTGCCGGCAGCAGTGTCGACCGCTTCACCGAGGCAGTCGATTTGGCACCGACCTTGCTCGAGCTCACTGGGCTCGAGCTCACCGGCGGCGAAGTGCTGCCGCATCTCGACGGCCGCTCGCTGGCGCCTTTCCTGGACGCAACGGAGCCGGACGATTGGCGCGATGCGGCGCATTGGGAGTTCGATTTCCGCTCGATCGCCGATGGTGATGCAGAACGCTATTTCAGTATCGGTCCGCGTCAGTGCAATCTCGCCGTCATCCGCACCCAAAAGTTCAAATATGTGAATTTCGGGGGCGGCCTGCCGCCCTTGCTCTTCGACCTGGAAAAAGATGCCGGCGAGCTGACCAACGTCGCTGACGACCCAGCCTATCTGCCGGTGCGGTTGGAACTTGCCGAAAGGCTGCTTGCCTGGCGGGCCGAGCATCTCGACCAATCTCTGGCGCTCGCCGAATTGACGGACAATGGCGTTGCCGGCCATGTCGCCGGCTTTCCCTCGACATAAACAAAGCCCGCGCCGTTGCCGGCGCGGGCTTCTCTGTCGACCTGTGTGCTGCTAGCGCATGATCATGCGCTGTTTGTCGCGGTTTTGCGCATAGCTGGCCTTGTCATAGGGGGCCTGCGCTTCGAGCTGCTCCTTGGTGAAGTTCGTGTAGAGATAGCGCTTGCCGTTCTTGTCGGTCATGAATTTCAGGTTGTCCATGCCGACCGCCACCTCCTTCTCGCCGACACCGAGGAACCCGCCGACATCGATAATGACTGCATCGACCTTTTTATCGGCGCCCAGCACGATATCGCCGATCTCGCCGACGTTGACATCGTTGGCGCCGTAAACGGTCGTTCCAACCAGATCCTCGGCCCGGATCTGGCCGATCGGCATTTCAGTCAACGTCGACTTGTCGATCGACCCGGTCTTGGTCTGGTCGGCCGTTGCGGGCGCTGGGGCGTTTTGAGCCGTCTTGCCGGCCTGGTCGGCGTTATTGGTCGTCGCAGTGTTGTTGGTCGACGCGGTGTTGCTGGCCATCACGGTAGGCGTGACGGTGGCAGGCGCATTGGCATCGTTCGAAGCAGTGGATGCCGGCGCCGGATCATAGGCCTTGCGGTTGAAGTCCGGCTGCGCCTGCAGCTCTTCCTTGGTGGTTTGCGCGACCAGCCAGCGATCGCCGTTCCTCTCGGCCCACTGCGCCTTGTCGAAATCATAGGCGACGTTCTTTTCGCCGATGCCGAGGAAGCCGCCGACGCCGATGATCAGCGATTGCGCTTTGGCTTCCTTGTTGATGACGATGTCGTTTACGTCGCCGATGTTTTGGGCGTCGTCGCCGGTGCCGTTATAGACGGTCTCGCCGATGATATTGGTGGCGAGATTGCCTTCGGCGCGCTTCACTGGCTCAGCCGGCGCGGCAGGCGCTGGCGTTGTATTTTGCGCGCTGGTGGAAGCCGAAGGGGCGGCGGGTGCCGCATTATCGGCCGAAGCTGGCGGCGGAGGCGGATCGTAAGGCTTCCGGTCGAAATCCGGCTGAGCCGTCAACTCATCCTTCGTCGTCTGAGCTATCAGCCAGCGGTCGCCGTTTTTTTCTGCCCATTGCATCTTGCCGTAGTCGAAGGCGACATTCTTGGTTCCGATGCCCAGGAATCCGCCGACGCCGATGACGACGGATTTTACCTCGCCGCGCTCGTCGAAGACGATGTCGCTGACGTTGCCGATATTCTGGGCATCGGCCCCGGTGCCGTTATAGACGGATTCGCCGATGATGTTGGTAGCAAGGCTGCCCTCGGCCCGTTGCACCGGAGCGGCTGGGGCGGGGTTCTCTACTGCGGGTGGTTGCGCCGGCGCCGGGGTCGTCGCCGACTGCGCAAAGGCACCCGTCGCAATCAATGTTGCGACTGCTGTCGTGGTTAAAAGGGTGCGGATCATCTTAGTGTCTCCTCGTCGGTGATTTCGTGCACGCCCTGCCCGCCTGGCGTCACTGCGGGCGCAGCGTCTTCTGCATGTTCACAACGTTGTGACCACACTGTTGTTCCGAAAAAAGCCGTGGTGCACCCGGTACGATGTCAATGGTTCTCGGATTCACCGCGCTGGTCGAAAGGAACATTTTCTCGGCCGCGCCGTTCCACTCCCGGCTGGGACCCCGTCCCGGCCGGATAGGTGCTGGAAAAAATGGAACGGCCATGCGGTTTGCAGCGGTGCTGAACAAGGACGGCGGCACCCTGCGCACCATCGATCTTGAGGCCTTCGCCAGTCGGATGCGCAGCACGCTTGAGACTGCCGGCCACTCGATCGATATCGAAATCGTTGCCGGCAAGGATATCGTCGCCACACTGGACGGCGTAGCTTCCAGGCGCGGCATCGACGCCGTGCTGGCCGGCGGCGGCGACGGCACCATTTCGGCCGCGGCAGCCCGTTTGATGAATGGGGAGAAGGCACTGGCAATTCTGCCGGCTGGCACAATGAACCTTTTTGCGCGCGGCCTCGGTATTCCGCAGACCCTCGATGCGGCGCTGAAATCGTTTGCCGACGGCGAGGTGATGGCGATTGACATTGCAACAGCCAACGGCCGGCCTTTCGTGCATCAATTCTCGATCGGCATGCATGCCAGGATGGTGCAACTGCGCCAGAAGATGGAATTCGGCTCGCGGCTGGGGAAGATGCGTGCCTCGGTGCGAGCCGCTTGGGCAACGATCAACAACCCGCCGGCGATGAACGTAACGCTGACGATCGGCGAGGCCGAGATCAAAACCCGGATCACCGGTATCGGCATCACCAACAATCTGTTTGGCGAGGGACACCTGCCCTATGCCGATGATCCGGCAGGCGGCGTGCTGGGCATCTATGTCACCGTGGCACGGCGGCGCGGCGAATTGATCAGGTTCCTCTTTGACGTCGCCCGTGGGAAATGGCGCGGCAACGAGCATGTCGAAATCCATCAGGCAAACCGCGCCGTTTTGAAAATCCATTCGACGAACAGGAAAGTTCAGGCCGTCATGGACGGTGAACTGGTAAAGCTCGATCGCGAGACGACCGTCGAAATCCATCCGCGCGCGTTGAATGTTCTCGTCCCGGCGCGCGCCGCCGAGGCAAAGGTTGCCTGACGTGGGATGCCTGATGTGGGGTTGCGTGATGCGATCTGGCACGAGCGATGGGGAGAACCTAGCCGCTGGGCGTGTTGCTCTGTTCGGTCTTCGGCGTCTCGATCATCCAGCCGTAGATTTCGGCGACGCCCCAGGCGATAAAAGCCAGCAACAGCGCGGCGATCAGGATACGAAGGACATGCCGACCCTGCCGTCCTTGACGGGCTTTGTTTTCAGGAATGGTTTTTGGCATTGTCTGGCTCCATATTTGGCGCCGGCAGGCGTAACTGGCGGGGCGTTGGCTGGTAACGGTCCCCCGCAGCGAAAGTTCCGGCTCTGCAAGGCGGCAAACGGGCCGGTTGGCCTGATCAATCAGAGCCGGCCACTGGGGGCATAGTGGACGACAATAGCCAGAACACGCCGGGCCTGCCGGCCGATATTCGCCGTGTGGTGGGCGCCGCGGACCGTCTTGCCGTGCTGCACGGCCTCGACGCGCTGGACAGGGCTGCCGACCCTGACTTCGATCGTATCGGTGGTCTTGCCGCTTCGGCGATGCAAACGCCTGTCGCACTGATCACGCTGGTCGACGCCGAGCGGCAGTGGTTCAAGTCCTGTATCGGCCTCGACCAGACCGAAACCGCAACCGAGACATCGTTCTGTGCCTATGCCATCGCAGCCGGCAACGTGCCGATGGTGGTGGCCGACGCGGCGGCCGATCCGCGGTTCAAAGCCAATCCGCTGGTCACCGGCGAGCATCATATCCGCTTTTACGCAGGCGTGCCGATCATGATCGACGGCGCGCTGATCGGCACGCTGTGCGTGCTCGACCGGAAGCCGCACGCACATCCCTCCTCTGTCCAGCTCGACCAGTTGTCGGCGCTCGCTGGGCTCGCCGCCAGCCTGTTCACGCTGAAGGATGCAACCCGCAGCGCGGCGATCGCCAAGGCCGCATTGGTTCGAGAGGAAAAGCGGCGCGCTATCGCGCTCGATGCGGCTTCGCTTGCCAGCTGGGCATGGGATATCCGCAGCGACATGATCGACTGCGACGTCCTGCTGCCCGAATTGTTCAACCTGCCGAAGTCGAACAGACTGAGGGCGCGCGACATCCTGACCGCCATCGACCCGCGCGACGTTCACCAGACCGAAACACGCTTTCGCGACGCGCTGACCGGCAGCGATGACTATTTTGGCGAATACCGTGTCAGAGGCCTCGATCCGCCACGATGGATCGCAACGCGCGGCCGCGTCATAGAGCGCGACGGCGAGGGCAAGCCGACGCTGATCTTCGGCGTCAATTACGACATCACTGAACGCAAGCTAGGCGACGAACGCCAACGGCTGTTGCTGCGCGAGCTCAATCATCGCGTCAAGAACACGTTGGCAACTGTACAGGCGCTGGCCACGCAGACCGTTCGCCATGCCCGCCAGCCAAGCGAATTCCTCGGCGCCTTCAGTGCCAGGCTGCAGGCACTGGGCGTTGCGCACAGCCTGCTGTCGGACCGCGAGTGGCGGGGCATCGGCATCCGCGAGCTGGTGCAGATCGAGGTAAAGCCGTTCCAAGCCGCCGGACAATCGCGGATGGCGATCTCCGGCGCCGATGTCTTGCTCTCACCCGACCAGGCAGTCGGGCTCGGGCTGATCCTGCATGAACTGGCAAGCAACGCACTGCAATACGGGTCGCTCTCGGTTTCTTCCGGAAAGGTCGATCTCGATTGGAAGGTACAAGGGAGGAAGGGTGCACGGCGTCTGTTGCTGGCCTGGCGCGAAAGCGGCGGACCGCGGGTTGCGCCGCCCGAACGCCATGGCTTCGGCTCGATCCTGATCCGCCGCAGCCTGGCCAAGGTCATTTCCAGCGAGGTGACCCATGAATTCCGGCCGGATGGCGTTGTCGCCGAAATATCGATTCCGCTCGAAGATTTGTGACGCCGGCATTTTGCGACCGGCGCCAGAATCGTTTGCCCCGAACTATCCCCTCCGAACTATTCGCGTTTGCCGGTATCCGGATCATCCGAGCCGCGCTTCACGTTCTCGCGGTAGATGGCGTAGGCAGCGAGTGCTATCGCCGGGCCGAGAATGGCGCCCAACCCGCCCTTCGCCAGGCCACCTTTGCCCTTGAGCAGCGCCGGCAGCACGGCGAGTGCCGCAGTGATGCCGATAGCCTTAATGTCGGCGTTGCGTCGCTTCGCCCGGCGCCTGGCGCGCGAGCCGGCCGACATGCGGTAGACGAGCAGGATGAGACCGGCGATTGCCAGAAATCCGATCCCGAAGCTCAGGCAAGCTGCCATCGGCCCATAGCGTGCCGCCACCCAGATATAGGCCGCCCCGACGAGGAAGCCGAGGCCGCACAGCGCCGCGAGCGCTGCGACCGAATAGACAATCGCAGCGACGCGCACGCGCTGCACCGCCGCAATGGTTTCGCCCGAGGCAAGGCCCGAGATCAGCGATGCAAGCATTCCCATGCGTGCAGAACTAGCGGCGCGCGAGAAGCGCGAAGAGGAATCCGACGCCTGCGGCGATCGCCAGCGAAGTCACCGGTTTTTCGCGCATATGCGCTATCATCTGCGCCTCGATGTCCCTGGCGTTGGTGCGCAAGCTATCGAAGGCTGCCTCGCCCTGGGTTCGCAACTGCTCGACGCTTTCGGCGGCGACTCGCCGCGCCGCCCCGTAGCCATGTTCGCCAGTTTTGGCCAACAGCTTGGTAAGTTGATCGATGTCGGCCTTCAATTGTGCGATGTCGGCCTCAATATCGGAATTCGTGCGGGCTTCGTTCCCGGCCTTACCTGCGGCAGTCGCCATTGCTTCACTCTCCATGATTTTGCTCGGTCGAAACGCCCGACAGACCCCAAGGTTCCGGCGCGAACCTCTTCTAACCCTATCTCCGGCAGCGCGCGTTGCAAATGCCTTGCATGGGCCGAGGCCGACGCATCCGCGCCGGCACGTCTTTTTTAAATGACAGCATGCCAAATAACGATCATGACTTCCCTCGTTTCACGATACGCATTTAAGGAGATATTGCTGCGTGCGCGCATCACTTGACGGTTTGCGGATTCTTATCCTGGAAGATGAGTTCCTGATTGCCATGGATATCGAGCAGCTTTGCCGCGACTACGGCGCGCTCAATGTGGTCATCGCCCGTGATCTGACTGAGATCGAACAGCAAGACGTTGCCGCGCAGTTCGATGTCGCCATAGTCGACCTCATGCTGAGCGGCGTTTCGACGCTCCAATTTGCTTCGCGGCTGCGTGAAGCGGGCATCCCGTTCGTCTTCGCCTCCGGCTATTCGGATACGAACGAGATCAAGAAATCCTTTCCCGGCGTCAGACTGGTCACCAAGCCCTATTCGGGAGACGATCTCGTCGAGGCAGTGGCGGCGGCCTGCAGGCGAACGACTCTCCGCTGAGGCGCGGAGCGGTTCGAACACGCCGCGCTTCACGCAGCCGTCGACCCGGTTACCTGAGCCGAAATTGCGTCCGGGCCATACTCGTCTTCACCGGAGATCTTCAGGATTTCCTGCAGCCGTGTGCGGGCGCGGCTGACGCGGCTCTTGATCGTTCCGACGGCGCAGCCGCAGATCTCGGCCGCTTCCTCGTAGGAGAAGCCGGACGCGCCGATGAGGATAATGGCTTCGCGCTGGTCTTCTGGCAGCAATTCGAGCGCGCCGCGAAAGTCCTCGAGGTCAAGCTGGCCGTGCTGGGCCGGGTGAACGGCAAGCCTGGCCGTCATGACGCCATCGCTGTCCTGCACCTCGCGGCCGCGCTTGCGCATCTGCGAATAGAATTCGTTGCGCAAGATCGTGAACAGCCATGCCTTCAGATTGGTGCCGGGCTGGAAGCTTTCATGCTTGTCCCAGGCCTTGACCAATGTTTCCTGCACCAGGTCGTCGGCCTTGTCGGCGTTTTGCGTCAGCGACACGGCAAAAGCCCGCAGGCTCGGGATCGAGCCGAGCAAGTCGGTCTTGAAGCCCTGGGAGACGGCCGCCATGCCTCAGTCCTTCTTTTGTACAGGTTCGGCCTTTTCCAACTGGCTGAGCAGTTGGGCGAAGCGATCCGGCACATTGTCGGAGACCAGCTCGTCGTAGTATTGTTTGAGTTTGCGGCCGATTTCCGAGTTCGGCCCAAGCGGGTCGCGGGAAGCAGCCCGGCGCCCGTTGCCAACGCCACCCATGGTAGCTTTCGTCATGTTCTTCATTCGCCCTTTTGTCCCAGCCTTAAGCCGCCCTTCAACACATAACGCAAGGCAAGCGGCAGCCTCGTCTGGTTGCCCAACCCGCCCTTAAACGCCAGCCCATATACTTAGTTCCGCATGATCGGAACTTTTTCGCAGAACCTGCGTTTTCACCCTGGGCCCTGCGAACCGTTTTTAGCTGTAACATGCATCACGTCATATGAGGGAGACGTCCAATATGAGCCTATCAGCAACCATCGCTCCGCACCTGCCGTTCCTGCGCCGCTTCTCGCGCGCTGTATCCGGATCGCAGGAGAGCGGCGACGCGCTGGTCGCCGCAATGCTCGAGGCCATCATTGCCGATGTCGACATCTTTCCGAACGCATCGAACGACCGCATCGCGCTCTACAAGGTCTTTGCCAAGCTCTTCACCTCAGTGGCCATTCGCGTTCCGCAGGAGCATGCCCAGTCGGCATGGGAACAGCGTGCCGCGGCCAATCTGAATGCAATTGCGCCTCGTCCCCGCCAAGCCTTTCTGCTGGTCGCGGTCGAAGGCTTCAGCGAAGACGAGGCGGCGGAGATTCTCGACGTCGACGAACAGGAATTCTCCGAACTTCTCGCGCAGGCGAGCAACGAGATCTCCCGCCAGGTGGCAACCGATGTGCTGATCATCGAGGATGAGCCGCTGATCGCCATGGATATCGAGGAAATGGTCGAAAGCCTCGGCCACCGCGTCGTCGGAACGGCGCGCACCCACGCCGAGGCGGTGGCGATGTTCGGCAAGACGCGGCCAAAGATGGTGCTTGCCGATATTCAGCTTGCCGACGGCAGTTCGGGCATCGCGGCCGTCAATGAGATCCTGTCGTCCACCTCGGTGCCAGT
Source organism: Mesorhizobium sp. M0909 (assembly GCF_040319515.1). Classification (NCBI taxonomy): domain Bacteria; kingdom Pseudomonadati; phylum Pseudomonadota; class Alphaproteobacteria; order Hyphomicrobiales; family Phyllobacteriaceae; genus Mesorhizobium; species Mesorhizobium sp. M0909. Next base: position 371,782 of record NZ_JAMYOA010000001.1, on the reverse strand, counting down.
GATCTTCATCACCGCCTTTCCCGAGCGCCTGCTCACCGGCGAGCGGCCGGAACCGGCTTTCCTCGTCACCAAGCCGTTCAACCCGGATATGGTCAAGGCTCTTATCAGCCAGGCCCTGTTCTTTGACCGGCACGCGAAAGCCGCGGCATGAACATCGGGCGGCCGAGTTGCCGCCGCCAGGGTGTGGGATAGCCACTCCTCTTGGACCAGATGGGGCGTGACGCCGGCTTAACACACGACAGCCAACTGCTGCCGAACCTGACGAGGACCTTTTCGCACACATCGCAGCAATTCGGGCCGCAACGATTTTCAGCATCGTCTTTTTCGGGAAATGGTGGAACAAACGGAGGCGAATCACGTTTTCACCGCAGCATTGGAAGGAGATGGATCATGCTTTACTGGGCGCTCGTATTTCTAGTCGTGGCGATTATCGCCGGTGCGCTTGGTTTCGGCGGCATCGCTGGCACCTCGGCCGGCATAGCGCAGATATTGTTCTTCATCTTTCTCGCCTTCCTGATCATATCGCTAATTGCCGGCCTGATCAGACGGGCGTGAATGCGAAGCGGCCATTCAAGCGAACACTGGAAGCCGCACCCCTCAAACGGTTTCCAGCCACCGCCGGGCAGTGTCCTCCAACGGGATGCCGCTCGGCGGACCGCTTTTTAGGGCTTGATCCGCAGCTCCTCCTTTTGGAACCCATTTTTCCCTGAGCCGTTCAGCCCGACGTGGGTTGAGCAAAATTGACCGATGCGTTCCAGAGTCGGAAAAATGAAAGACCGCGGCCAGAGTGATGAGATCATCGCTCCGCATCCCGCCGAAAGCGGAATGCAGCTTGGCCGAGCCCTTCTTCACGCTTTGCACAATGCCGGGGTTTCCGTTCTATACCAAGATCGCGAGATGAAAACCGTGTGGGCGCGCAACATGCGCGCACCATGGACTTCCGATGCCTCCGACAACAACGGCATCTTGCCGCCGGCGCAGGCAGAGCGTATCGGCGCTGCCAAGCACGACGTCATCGTCTCCGGCAATCCTCAACATCTCGAACTCAGCGTGCCGGCCGATGATGGCGCCCGCTGGTTTCAGGTGTGGATCGACGCCGACCGCAGCGACACCGGCGCGGTGCAGGGCATCGTGACCACGATGGTCGAAACAACCGAGCAGAAACGCCGGGAGCAGACGCTGAAGGCGCTGCTGCGTGAAGTCAGTCATCGCTCCAAGAACCTTTTGGCCATCATCCAGAGCATCGCCACCCAGACGGGCCGTTACTCCGGCAGCATTGACGATTTCCTGACGCGTTTCCGGGGCCGATTGCAGTCGCTGGCCTCCTCGCAGGACCTGGTCACGTCATCCAACTGGCGGGGCGCAGCGCTGCGCGAGCTGGTTTCCGGTCAGGTCGGCAGGTACGGCGCGGACCCCTTACACAGCCTGCGTTTCCGCGGCGCAAATCCATATCTCAACCCCAATGCCGCCTTGCACATCGGCTTGGCCATGCATGAGCTCGCCCTCAATTCGGTCAGCTATGGCGCGCTGTCGCGCAGCGACGGTTTCGTCGAGGTGACGGCCGATCTGACGGCAGCTTCCGCTGGCGAGCCTGCGCTGTCGCTGACATGGGCCGAAGTGATCGGAGCCAATGACAATCAGCGTAGCGAGAAGCGTTTTGGCAGCGTCGCGCTTGAACGCGTCGTACCCACATCGTTGAATGGAACGGCGACACTTGAGATCACCGGGAACCGCCTCGAATACCGCCTTCTTGTTCCTCACGGCAATTTCGAGACGGATTGAACGAACGGCAGCCGCCGCGAGAAGGCTTCTGCGCATCGCCAACTTTAACCGACTGTTCACCATAAAGTCCGATCCTGTCCGACGTGTCAATCCATCGATTGAGTTTGGCACAAAATGAAAGGAATGGGCCTTGACGGCTGCCGACTTGAACAGACTGGAACAGGCCGCTCGTGTCTCGATGGGCGGTTTTCAGGATCCCGAAGCGTCCGCAGCGCCCGCGCCTCGTGCTTCGCCCCTCCGCTTCGCCGCCGTCGCGCTTATGGCCGCGATCGTCCTGACCGCAGCGTCCCAGTTGATCTGATCGAGTTCGCCTCTGCTTGATCGCTTTGAAACCACTGCCCGAGTACTCGGCCGCGCCCGTTCGCGGTCACCGACCTGCAAGGCCAGGCCCAGCATCTCGTCGCCAGATGCCTTGCCGTCGATCCGGCGCTCGAGGACGACTGTGACAGGATCGTCTGCAACGTGCGTCCCGACGGCACGCTCGATGCGTCCTTGGAGATTTCCGGGTTCGTGGTAGCATCGAACGGCGCACGCCCCGAAAAAGACTATCTTAATCAACAATGAAATCGTGCGGGCAAAGGCCGAACTTTCATGCTAAATGGCGGCTGGAGCTTATTAAAGTGAGGACAAAAGTGAGGATGACTTCATGCGGAAGATGATTATTGCCATGGTTGCCGTGGTTGCGGTCAGCGGCTGCACCACCACGGAAGAGAACGTGGGTATCGGCACTGTGGGCGGCGCGCTCATTGGTGGCGCTGTCGGCGGCGGCAAGGGCGCTTTGATCGGCGCTGGCGCTGGTGCGATTGGCGGTCTGCTGGTTCGCCGTCTGCAAAATGGCTACTGCCAATACAGAGATCGTCACGGCCGGATTTACACAGCTCGCTGCAACTAGTTTCGAGCTCCAGGCGAATAGCAAACGCGGAGGCAGGCCACCTGTCTTCGCGTTTGCCCTTTGAAGCGCTGTTGCGACGCGGCCCGCGAGAGGCGTTTCAGGCCGGCAGCGGAACCCTGATTTCCACGTTCAAGCCATCTTCGCGAAAATCGCGCCTGATTGTGCCACGCAATTCGCGTGTGATGTTGAGATCGATCAGTCTGGTGCCAAAACCGCTCTTTGCCGGTGTCGCGAGCTTCTTCTGACCGGCCTCGCGCCAGTTGAGGGCCAGTGTCCGGGCGCCGCTACCTCCTTCGAGCGACCAGTCGACCTTCAGCGCACCGACTGAATTGCCGGCTTCGCCATGCTTCAGCGCGTTAGTCGCCAGTTCGTGAAAGACGAGGCCGAGTGCCTGCGTCGTCTTTTCATCGAGAAGAACCTGCGGTCCCGACAGCAGCCCTTCAGGAAGCTCACTGCCGAACACCTGGCCTAGCTCGATGCGCAGCAGGTCGCCGAGATCGGCTTTCTGCCAGCGTGAGCGCGTCAGCATGTCCTGGGAAGCCGCCATCGCCTGCAGCCGGGCCGAGAAAGAAGCCGAGAATTCCTGGACGTCGGTAGTGTGCGATGCTGTCTGGCGCGCGATTGCCAGCACCCGCGTGATCGAGTTCTTGATGCGATGCTTCATCTCCTGCAGCATCAGGTCTTTTTCCAGCAGGCTCTTTTCGGTCGTTTCGTGAAGCAGCGAGATCGCCTCATAGGCCCGCTCCTGATAGCGGGCCACCAGCGCGATGGCGCCCGCAAGCAGCAGTCCGAACAATCCGAGCATCACCGGGATGGCGCGCGAGGAAGGTTGCGAGAAAGCACTTGTCGGCCTGAACAGGACGACCCACGGCCGGCCGGCGACGGTGATCTTGCGGGTGACCAGCAGCCTGTCGCCGAGGCTCGAAACAGGCGGCGTTTCCGATTGGAACAGCAGGTTGTCGCTGTCAACTGTGCCGTCATAGATCTCGGTGTTGACCGGCAGCAATGGTGCCCGACTGAGCGCAGCCTGGAACAGGTCACGGGCGCGGAAGGCCGCATAAAGGAAGCCGGCAGTCGAGGATCTCGTCGCGTTCACGGCGTCCGGCGCGGTTTCGACATTGAGCCGGACGAAGACGAGGAACCCGGTAAAGGTCTGCGCGGCACCCGTATCCTTGCCGAGCTGCACGAGCCCGCTGGCGTGCTGCTGATCGTCGGCCATCGCCTTTTCGATCGCCTCGCGCCGCGCCGGCCCGGTGAACATGTCGTAGCCGATGCTGGATTGGTTGGACGGATCCAGCGGTTCGAACAGCACGATGGGCGTACGCCACGGTAAGTTCGTGTCGGGGTAGATCGGATGGCTTGCGCCGTGATCGTGCAGGATGTCGCGCTCGACCGCCGCCTCGTTGCCAGTTTTCGCCAGGCGGAGGAAACCGATGCCGCGCAGGCCGGCGAAATTATTGTCGATGTCGAGCGCGTTGAAGAAAGCCTTGAACTCGCCTTGCGAGATACCGCCATTGCGAGCGTCGAACAGCGCTCGCGTTGAGCGCAGCAGCGACAGGTCCAGGTCGATGCGGCTTTCGATCCGGTTAAGCGCGTCGTCCGCCGTCGCCTCGAATTTTATGCGGGCCGCCTCCTGGGTGGCAAAATAGGCAAAGCCCGCCATCGTCAGGCTGATCAGCGCGACGGCGATAAAAGCGACGGTCGGAAACAGCTTCTTCAATTGCTGATACGTCCCGTGGACGGTTCGGCATCTTTTATGGGCAAGTCCCGACGCCAACACAATGCCCAGGCCAAAGCATGGTGACGGCTGGCATATTTTGGCGGCTTGTGATTAGCCGGCTAATTCTCGTTCATGCGGCGATCTTCAGCGCGCCCGGCCCCGGAATGGCGCCGGGTGGGCACTTGCCGAGGATGATCATGCCGAGCACTTCGTCCTGGGTGACGTCGGTTGTGCGCGCCGTGCCGACAACCCGACCGTTCTTCATGACGCAGACACGGTCGGCAAGCTCGAACACGTCGTGAATATCATGGCTGATCAGGAAGATGCCGATGCCGTCGGCCTTGAGCTGCTTGACCAGTTCGCCGACCTGCGCCGTCTCTTGCGGCCCGAGTGCCGCCGTCGGCTCGTCCATGATCAGAATGCGAGCATTGAACAGGATGGCGCGGGCGATCGCCACCGACTGCCGCTGCCCGCCCGAAAGCTTTACCACCGGCTCCTTGAAGCGTTGGAAACGCGGATTGAGCCTGCCCATCACCTTGCGCGCCTCGGCCTCCATGGCGACGTCGTCGAGCGTACCCCAGCCGGTCATCAGCTCGCGGCCGAGAAAAAGGTTGGCGGCCGCATCGACATTGTCGGCCAGCGCCAGCGTCTGATAGATCGTCTCGATGCCGTACTTCTTGGCGTCGCGAGGGTTGGAGATCGAAGCCTCCTCGCCGTTGACGAAAATCTGGCCCGCATCGCGCCTGTAGGCGCCGGACAGGATTTTTATCAACGTCGATTTGCCGGCACCGTTGTGGCCGAGCAAAGCCATCACCTCGCCCGGGAAAAGATCGACCGAGGCATCGTCGACAGCGCGAATGCCGCCGAAGGCGATCGAGATGTTGCGCATGTCGATCAGCGGCGTGCCCGTGGGAGCGGTCTTGTCGGCCATGATCGTTCCTCCTCCCTAAACGCGTTTGCGATAGACGGTATCGAGCCAGACCGCGAGCACCAGCACGGCACCGACGACGATGCTCTGCAGCGGTGAATCGATGCCGAGCAGCACCATGCCGGATTGCAGCGACTGCATCAAAAGGGCGCCGAGCATGGCGCCGAGCACCGTGCCGGAGCCGCCTGCAAGTGACGTGCCGCCGATGACCGCGGCGGCGATGACCAGCAGTTCGTCTAGCGTGCCCAGCGCATTGGTCGACGAGTTCTGCCTGGCTGACGAGATCGCCGCGGCGATCGTCGCCAGCACGCCCATGATCATGAACACCTTCATGGTCACCCACCGCGTGTTGATACCGGCAAGGTTGGCGGCTTCCGGATTGCCGCCGATAGCGAAGACATAGCGGCCAAAACGGGTACGCTTGGTGATGAAGGTCATGATCAGCCCGACCGCCACAGCCATCAGCACGGGTATGGCGATGCCATGGGCGATGAACAGCCCGCCTTCGGGAACCGTTATATTGTTGGCCGCCGCGTATCTGTTCACGATGCCGACCGGCCAAGGATAGGAATTGGCGAGCCATATGGCCCCCATGATCACAGCGCAGGTGAGGACACCGAGGAACGTCTCGGCCCAGATCGGGCGCAACGGAAAGCGGAACCGCTTGCGCTGCACCCGCCCGTTGAGCAGCATGAACACAACCGCCAGGCACGCGATAATTCCGACGATCCAGCTCCATCGCGCGCCGATCGAACCCGCCGGCCCACCGCCCATCAGCTGGAACGTGGCATCAAGCGGCGCAATCGTCTGACCGCTGGCGACCCACCATGCGGCACCCCGCCAGACCAGAAGGCCGCCCAGCGTCACGATGAAGGCCGGCACCTCGAGATAAGCGATGATGTATCCCTGGAACGCTCCGATAAGAAGGCCGAGCGCCAGGCCAATGGCCAGCGCCAGGATCCAGATCCAGGGGTTGCCGAGTTGCAGACCGATCATTCGCACCAGGAAATGCACCTGCGCAAAGCCCATGACCACGCCAATCAGGCCTTCGGCGGAACCGACCGACAGGTCGATATTGCGCATGACGATAACCAGCACCATTCCGGCGGCCATTATGGCCACGGCGGAAGTCTGCACCGAGAGGTTCCAGAGATTGCGTGGCGTCAGGAAGGTCCGGCTGTCGAAGTCGAACGGATTGACGCCGAGCCGTACGCTGGAAACGACATGCAGGCCGATCCAGATGACCAACAGCGCGCCGACCATGCCGAGCATGCGGGTGTCGATCTCGGTTGCCTTGAGAAACCGGGCAACGATGCCGAGCTCGGATTCCCGCGCCCGGTCTGCCGTGCTGTCGACCGGCGTGTTGGAAGTCGTGTCGGTCATCATGTTTCTCCCGCCGGGTTGCCGTCTGCCGCGGATGCCGGAAGCAGCCTAGAAGTTATCCGCCGGAAGCGGAAAAACAATTCTTTTTGAAAAAACGCCGCGGCGAGCGGCCGCGGCGTTCGGACTTCTCGGAAACGTCGGCTCAGTTGCAGACCGCAACAGTGCCAGCCGCCACGCCGGCGCAGACCTCTTCTTTCTTGATCCAACCGGCGTCGATGACGACGTTGAGGTTATCCTTGGTGATTGCCACCGGAGTCAGGAACAGCGACTTGACCGTGTTGCCGCCGGGCGTGGTGAAATCCTTCACGCCGGCAATGTCGGTCATCTGCTTGCCGTCGGCAAGCTGCGAGGCGATCTCGGCGGCGTTCTTACCGAGCTCGCGCGCGTCCTTCCACACCGACACGGTCTGTGTGCCAAGCGCGATGCGGTTCAGTGCGGCGTGGTCGCCGTCCTGGCCCGAGACCGGAACCGATCCGGCCAGCCCTTGCGCCGTCAGCGCGGCGACGACGCCACCGGCGGTGCCGTCATTGGCCGCGACCACGGCATCGACCTTGTTGTCGTTGGCGGTCAGGAACTGTTCCATGTTCTTCTGAGCGTTGGCCGGCAGCCAGCCGTCCGTATAGGCCTCGCCGACATTCTTGATCTTGCCGCTGTCGATGGCCTCCTTCAGCACCTCCATCGAACCGGCAAACAGGAAATCGGCATTCGGATCGGAACCCGAACCCTTGATGAAGACGTAATTGCCTTCCGGCTTCACCTTGAAGACTTCGCGGGCCTGCATGCGGCCGACTTCCTTGTTGTCGAAGGTCAGATAGAACACGTCCTTGTTCTCGATCAGCCGGTCATAGCCGACGACCGGGATGCCTTCGTCCAGTGCCTTCTGCACGGCCGGCCCGATGGCCGAGGCATCCTGTGCGAGGATGATCAGCGCATTGGCACCCTGCGAGATCAGGCTCTCGACGTCGGTGAGCTGCTTGCCGGGGTTGGACTGTGCGTCGGCGGAAATATACTTGTCGCCGGCGGCCTCGATGGCCGCCTTCATTGCGGCCTCGTCGGTCTTCCAGCGCTCTTCCTGGAAGTTCGACCAGGAAACGCCGATGACCTTGTCTTTCGCCTGCGCCACCGACGCCAGCGCCAGCGTCATGGCGACACCCGCCAGAATGGCGGTCGTGAATCTCTTCATCATATCCTCCCTGCGCCGCGTACGGCGTGACCAATTGCTCAACGACCAGCTTGGAAGCTCTAATTTTTTCGAGCCTCGAAAAAATACTGGCCCGATCTCCGGCTGCTGTCAACATCGATTGTGATGGATTTTGATGACTCTGCGAGTTTTTTCGAGCGTCGGAATAAACGATGACAGCGCCACCTGCATCTGACACTATTTGCCGCATCTGACACTATTTGTCGGACATTACCGACGGCTTCCGGTTCATGAGCGGCCGCGGCAACCGGGAGGAAAGCAAAACGATGTCGGTCGGAATCCGCCACGACGATTTGCGCCGGCGCAACCGGGCGATGGTGATCTCGGCGGTGCGCCGGGCCGGCCAGCCATCGCGTACGGAGATCGCAGCCACCACCGGCCTCAGTCATTCAACCATATCGGCGATCTCCTCCGACCTGATACGGGAAGGCATCCTCGCCGAGAGCAAGGCAAGTGAGCCCGTTTCGTTGAAACGCGGTCGTCCGCAGGTCGGCCTCGCCCTCAACCCGGAAGCGGCGGCGGTGCTGACCGTGGTGTTGTCGCTGAATTTCCTGTCGGCCGCCATTATCGACTATGCGGGACAGGTGGTCGCCGAGGAACAGCGCCGGCTGGACACGCTGACCATGCCGCGCGACGAACTGATCCGCGAATGCAGGGCCATCGTCCGGCGCCGGCTTGAGGACCCAGACCTTGACGTCCGCAGTGTCGCCCGCATCGCCCTGGCGATTCAGGGCATTACCGACTCCCCTGCACGCGCCATGCTGTGGTCGCCGATCACGCCGCAGACCGACATCGCCTTTGCCGACATGCTGGAGGACGAATTCGGTATCCCGGCCACGGTGGAGAACGACTGCAATATGATGGCGGTGGCTTTGCGCTGGCGCGATCCGGATCGCTATCGCGACGACTTCATCGCCATCCTGCTTTCGCATGGCATCGGTATGGGGCTTGTGCTGAAGGGCGAACTGTTCACCGGGACGCATTCCTCGGGCGGCGAATTTGGCCACATGATCCATCGTCCGGGCGGAGCGCTCTGCCGTTGCGGGCGGCGCGGCTGCGTCGAAGCCTATGCCGGCAACTATGCCATCTGGCGCAACGCCAGGCAGATGAGCGAAGACAGCGAACCTATCGCCGACGTCAGCGACGCCGACATGCGCGCTCTGGCGGCCCGCGCGCGCGAGAAGGATGGGCCGGAACGCGAGGCCTACCGCAAGGCCGGCGAAGCGCTGGGTTTCGGTCTCGGCTCGCTGTTCGCGCTGATCGATCCAGCACCGGTCGCGATGGTCGGCGCCAGTGCCGCTGCCTTCGATCTGATCGAGCCGGCCTTGCGCAAGGCCATCGCCCAGACCGCCGGTGGCCAGCATTCGGGCTCGATCTCCTTCGACACCGAGCCAAACGAATTGCCGCTGATCCGCGAAGGCTGCGCGATGCGGGCGTTAAGCTTCGTCGACCAGGAGATTTTCGCGCCGGGCGCGCAAATGAGGCCCGGCGTCAGAAGGAACGTCGCCTGACCAGGCGGGTCAATCTTCCCTGATCGCATAGCCGGCGCCGCGGATGGTGCGGATGACATCCGGCATGCGGCCGTTATTGACGGCTTTGCGCAGCCGCCCGACATGCACGTCGACGGTGCGTTCGTCGATATAGATCGTCTCGCCCCAGACATTATCGAGCAACTGGCTACGCGAGAAGACGCGGCCCGGATGCCGCATCATGAACTCGAGCAGCCGGAATTCGGTCGGCCCGAGCCGGATCTCGCTCTTCTTGCGATAAACCCGGTGCGATTCGCGATCGAGCACGATGTCGCCGACCTTCAGCACGCTGGACAGCACTTCCGGCTTGGCGCGCCGCAGCAGCGCCTTGACCCTGGCCATGAATTCCGGTGTCGAAAACGGTTTGACCAGATAGTCGTCGGCGCCGGTCGAAAGACCGCGCACCCGGTCGCTCTCCTCGCCGCGCGCGGTCAGCATGATGATCGGCAGCCGCTCGGTTTCGGGGCGCACGCGCAACCTGCGGCAGAGCTCGATGCCGGAAACCGCCGGTATCATCCAGTCGAGCACCAGAAGGTCGGGCACATTTTCCTGCAAACGGATCTCGGCTTCGTCGCCGCGTGTCACCACCTCGACCTGGTAGCCTTCGGATTCGAGATTGTAGCGGAGCAGCACGCCCAACGGCTCCTCGTCCTCCACCACCATTATGCGTGGTGCGATCATCGGCTGGGCACCCCCATCATGTCACCGGTGCAGGCATTGTCGTTTCGTCCTGCTTCGGACGATTGACCGGCAATTGCTCGCCGGTCAGCACATAATACGCATTTTCGGCGATGTTGGTGACATGGTCGCCGATCCGCTCGAGATTCTTGGCGCAGAACAGCAGATGCGTGCAAGCGGTGATGTTGCGCGGATCTTCCATCATGTAGGTCAACAGCTCGCGGAACACCGACGTGTATTTGACGTCGATGCGCTCGTCGGCGGCGCGCAGCTTGGCCAACGCGGCCGCATCGCCTGCAGCATATTCCTCGATGACGCCCTGCACCTGGATGAGCACTAGCTGCGCCATCGCATCGATGGAATGCGATAGGTCGCGCGGCGTGACGCTGAGGCCGACCGCGCTCACACGCTTGGCGATGTTCTTGGCAAGGTCGCCGATGCGTTCGAGGTCGCCGGCCATGCGGATCGCTCCGACGACATGGCGCAGATCGTGAGCCATTGGCTGGCGCTTGGCGATCAGGGTGATGGCGCGATCGTCCAGTTCGCGTTGACGCGCATCCATGATGGCGTCGTCGGAGACGACGCGTTGCGCCAGCACGTTGTCGGAATTCAACAGGGCCTTGGTCGCCCCGCCGACCATCGAACCGGCGAGGTCGGCCATGTCGCGGATCAGCTTGCTGATCTGCTCGAGATCCTCGTCGAAAGAAGCGACTGTGTGTTCGCCCATGGTCCTGTCCTCATATGCATGATCGGAACGGCTCAGCCGAAGCGGCCGGTGATGTAGTCCTGCGTGCGCTTCTCGCGGGGCGACGTGAATATCTTCTCGGTCCGGTCGAACTCGACCAGTTCACCCAGATACATGAAGGCGGTCTGGCGCGACACGCGCGCCGCTTGCTGCATGTTGTGGGTGACGATGACGATCGTGTAGTCGGCTTGCAGCTCGTCGATCAGTTCCTCGATCTTGGCCGTCGACAGCGGGTCGAGGGCCGAAGCCGGTTCGTCGAGCAGAATGACTTCCGGCTTCACTGCCACGGTGCGGGCAATGCAGAGCCGCTGCTGCTGGCCGCCGGACAGGCTCAAGCCGCTGGCGTTTAGCTTGTCCTTGACCTCGCTCCACAGCGCGGCCCGCTTCAACGCTTGCTCGACGCGGCCGTCCATCTCGGACTTGCCGAGATTCTCGTAGAGCCTGACGCCGAAGGCGATGTTCTCATAGATCGACATCGGGAACGGCGTCGGCTTCTGGAATACCATGCCGATCTTTGTCCTGAGGAGGTTGAGATCCTGCGACCGGTCGAGAATGTTCTTGCCGTCAAGCAGCACCTGGCCCTCGGCGGTCTGTTTCGGGTAGAGCTCGTAGATGCGGTTGAAGACGCGCAGCAGCGTCGATTTCCCGCAACCCGAAGGGCCGATGAAGGCCGTGACGCTGCGCTCGGGCAGCGACAGGCTGATGTCCTTCAGCGCCTTGCTCTGGCCGTAGTAGAAGTTGAGGTTCTTGACCTCGATCTTCGTCTTCTCGGTGACCGTTTCGGTCATCGTCATGTCTGGGGACAACATCTGTGTCATCTGTCCTCTCTGCGTCCGGTAAGGCTGCGGGCGAGGATGCTCAAGCCCAGAACCGTCAGGGTGATTATGAGTGCGCCGGTCCACGCCAGTTGCTGCCATTCCTCGTAAGGGCTGAGAGCGAACTGGAAGATGGTCACCGGCAGGCTGGCCATCGGCGCGTTGATATTGCTGCTCCAGAACTGGTTGTTGAGCGCGGTGAAGAGCAGCGGCGCCGTCTCGCCGGAAATGCGTGCTATCGCCAGCAATATGCCGGTGACGATGCCGGACAATGCGGCGCGGTAGGCGACCGAACGGATCACCACCCAGCGTGGTGCGCCGATCGCGGCACCGGCTTCACGCAACGCGTTCGGCACCAGGTTGAGCATGTCTTCAGTGGTGCGCACGACCACCGGAATGACCAGGATGGCAAGCGCCACGGCGCCGGCAATGGCCGAGAAATGTCCCATTGGCCGCACCATCAATTCATAGACGAACAAGCCGATGATGATCGACGGCGCCGACAACAGGATGTCGTTGATGAAGCGGACGACGGTAGTGATGCGCGAAAAGCGTCCATACTCGGCCATGTAGGTTCCCGCCAGCACGCCGATCGGCGTGCCGACGACAACGGCGATGATCGTCATCAGCAGGCTGCCCGCGATGGCATTGAGCAGGCCGCCGGCCTCGCCCGGTGGTGGCGTCATCTCGGTGAAGACCGCGAACGAAAGCCCGGCTGTGCCCTTGTAGACCAACGCACCGAGGATGAGCGCCAGCCAGGCAAGCCCGATGCCGGCGGCGACGACGCAAAGCGCCATCATCACCGAATTCCTGGCTTTGCGGCGGCTGTGGAGCGATGAGGATGTCGACATCGGTCAGGCTCCCGTACGGGCGTCGATCCGCATCAGCATATAGCGGGCGGCGGCAAGGATCAGGAAGGTGATGACGAACAGGATCAGGCCGAGCGCGACCAGCGAGGAGGTGTAGAGGTCGCCGTCGGCCTCAGTAAATTCATTGGCGATGGTCGCCGAGATCGTCGTGCCCGGTGCGAACAGGGAGGCACTGATGCGATGCGCGTTGCCGATGACGAAAGTCACCGTCATGGTTTCGCCGAGTGCCCGGCCGAGGCCAAGCATGACGCCGCCCATGATGCCGATGCGGGTATAGGGAATGACCACGCGCCGGGTCACCTCCCAGGTCGTGCAACCGATGCCGTAGGCCGACTCCTTCAGCACCGCCGGCACCGTATCGAAGACATCCTTGGTGATCGAGGTGATGAAGGGCAACACCATTATGGCGAGGATCAGCGCCGAGGTCAGAAGGCCGATGCCGTAAGGAGGGCCGGCGAAAAGGCTGGATAGTCCCGGCACGCCGTGGAAGATGTTGATGATGAAGGGCTGTATCGTCGTCTGCAGGAATGGCGCGAACACGAACAGGCCCCAGATACCATAGATGATCGAGGGAATGCCGGCCAATAGCTCAACCGCTATGCCGATCGGGCGCCTGAGCGGGCGCGGGCAGAGCTCGGTGAGAAAGATAGCAATGCCGATGCCGATCGGAACCGCGATCAGGATGGCGATGGCCGCCGTTACCAGGGTGCCGTAGATCGGCGCCAGTGCGCCAAATTTTTCCGTGACCGGATTCCAGCTCTCAGTCGTCAGGAAAGAAAAGCCGAAGGACGACAGCGCCTGCCATGAGCCGGCAAACAGCGAGATCGCGACACCGCCGAGGATGACCAGCACAAGGATTGCGGAAGCGCGGGTGAGTCCGCGAAATATGGCATCTGTGAGCGCGAAGCGCCGCACCGTAGCGTCCCTGGCCCGGGCTGCTGCAGATGATGGCATGGCATCGGAAGCGATGGTCATTGGGTCCTCGCGATTAAAGGCAACAGGGAGGGCGCCGTCGACGCCCTCCCTGGAGGAGATTACATAGCCGAGTAGAGCGGCTTGCCATCGTCGCCGACGACTTCCTTGGCCCACATGGCCTTGACGCTCTCAACCACCTTGTCGGGCATCGGAACGTAGTCCAGCTCGCCGGCCATCTCGTCGCCCTTGTCATACGCCCAGGCGAAGAATTTGAGCGCTTCGCCGGTGGTCGCGGCGTCGTCCGGCTTCTTATACAGGAGGATCCACGTCGCCGCCGTCATCGGCCAGGACTCGGCGCCCGGCTCATTGGCGAGGATCACCCCATAGCCCGGCTGCGAGCTCCAGTCGGCATTGGCCGCTGCCGCCGAGAACGCGGCTGCGGTGGGCTCGACCTTCTTGCCGTCCTTGTTGATCATGTCGGTGTGGGTGAGCTTGTTCTGCTTGGCGTAGGCGTATTCGACATAACCGATCGCGCCGCCGGTCTGGGAGACGTTGTTGGCAACGCCCTCATTGCCTTTGGCGCCGATGCCGACCGGCCATTCCACGGCCTTGTCGACGCCAACCTTTTCTTTCCAGTCCGCGCTGACGTCGCCGAGGTAATAGGTGAAGTTGAACGTCGTGCCCGAACCATCGGAACGGTGAACGACCGCGATCGCTTGCGAAGGCAGCTTGACGTCGGGATTGAGCTTCTTGATCGCCTCGTCATCCCAGCTCGTGATCTTGCCGAGGAAGATGTCGGCCAGCGTCGGGCCGTCGAGAACCAACTCGCCCGGCTTGATGCCTTCGAGATTGACGACCGGAACGATGCCGCCCATCACCATCGGGAACTGAGCCAGTCCGGACGCTTCAAGCTCGTCGCCCTTGAGCGGCGCATCCGAAGCGCCGAAGGTAACGGTCTTGGCCTTGATCTGCTTGATACCGCCGCCGGAACCGATCGACTGGTAGTTGAGGCCAACGCCGGTGTCTTTCTTGTAGGTGTCGGCCCACTTCGCATAGATCGGGTAGGGGAAGGTGGCGCCGGCGCCGGAGATGTCCGCGGCGAGCGCGGAGGACAGGGTGAGGGTGGTCGTCGCCGCCATTGCAATCGCAACGGCCGCCGAGCGGATGAAATGTCTCATGTGGCCTGCTCCTGTTCGGAATATGGTCTCTCGGCGCCATTCCTCCGGCGCCCGCTGAGGCCAATAGCCCCCGATTATTACAGTCGCATGACAGTTTCATGTCGCTCCGGTAACGTCGTCCAGCCGGGTTAAGAAGGAGCGGCCGCGGGCTTTGTCGGCATGGGCCGCGGTTTGCCGCTGGAATCAGCAGCTTGCGTGATTTCCGGCCGGCATCGTCGGCTCGGCGATCGCAGCCACCGGCTTTAAAAGAAAAAAACCGGACGGGAGCGCGTTGCATGCAGCCAGAACGTGTCATGGCCGCGCCATCGCCGAAACAGGTCCGTTGGGGTAAATCTGACCCTGTTTCTTGCCGGCGGTCGCTGCTCCCGCCCGTAACTGGAGGAGCGGAACTTCGAACATCCCATTGTCGCCACTGAGCGCGGCTTTGGTATGGTGCGATCGCACCATGGCCTTACGCTGGAAGCGTTGACGAATCGCAAGTTTCTAACTCGCGCTGGATCCCCATTCGCGCCCGACTCGGCGCTCGATCTTCGAGCAAGGCCTTCGACGGGAAGCGCGACGACTTCTACTTCACGGTATCTACTCCCTTCGCCCTATTCCGCCGGTTGTCGGTTAGGCCGAAGCGGCGTTATAAGCTTGCAGGGGTATTGCTGATGTCTCGACGGATTCTGCCTGTCTTTCTGTGCCTGGCGCTGCCTCTGGGAAGCGGCTGCGCTCGCAGCTATGACGGCACCGTGATCATTCCCAAGCCGCTCGATGTTCGCCGGTTCTGGGACCGGCCTTCGCCGCAGGCGCAAGCCGAACAGTCGCAACTGGAGACCGACGTCTTTCCAGTGGCGCCGCAAACGACGAAAAGGCCGGCGATGCGCAGGAATGCAGCTTCCGTTGCAGCGCCACGGAGGAGGGCCACCAACAACCCACCCGTGCTGTCGCCGGAGCCGACGAAGGCGCTAACTTGCAGGAACGTCAGCGAGCCCGGCAAACGTGCCCGCATGGTCTGCGAATAACCAGCCGACGTCGGTCGACGGCCCTACGCCTCGAAGCGGCTATCCGGTCAAAAGTTCGCCGTCTCGGAACATCGCCCGCCTAGGTCAGTTCGCCGGGAAAAAGGCCGGCCCGACCACTCTCACCGGCCGCGCGCCGATCGCCCTTTCGATCGACTGATGCTGGGCAGCGCCTTGCACCTCGGCAACCGGCGTTTTTGCCTCTGCAGGAACGGCACCGGCGGTTTCGATCCCGGATTCAGGAATTTCCGCGACGATGCCAAAATCCGGTTTTGCCGTCGGCAAAGGAATGATGGCGTTGGTCATGTTGGCCGGTGTCACGGTTCGTGCCCTGAGTTCGGCGACGCGCCGATAATAGCGCTTGACGTCGCAGGCCTTGAAGTTCGCGTCGTCGCGGTACCGGAACGCGGCAGGTAGCTCCACATAGGGTTTTCCCGACTGGAGCGCGACCATCTCTTCAGTCTCGCGAGTAGCGTCGCTCAGCGTGTAGAGGTCGACGCCGGCATCGTCGCAGATATAGCGGCACTGATCGACCGTTTCCTTCAGATCGTCGCTCTTGGCGAACTGCGATTTTGGCGCGGGGAAGAAATATCCGTCCGACAAGCGAACGCAAAACAGCATCCGATTGCCGCCCATTGTTGCGCCTGCGAACTGGGGTTTGGCTACTGTGCGCTGCTGCGCCGGCTGTTTCTTGGCAGCGGGGGCGGCGCAGCCCAGCGCGACAAACCTGGCCTTCAATCCGGACGTGTCCCTGCCCGAATTCGACAGTCTGGCGATCTGGCGTTGCACCTCCGCCTTGCTGGCGACCAGGTCGGCGCAGGGGTTGAAGAAGAAGCCGGCCGTTTTCGCCGTGCATCGGCGCTGTCTCTCCAGCCTTTGAATCGCGGCGAGTTGCCGGCGCAGTTGCGCAAGCTCGGGGCTGGTCCCGCCGCTGCGCCCCGCCGAAAGCAATTGGCTCCTGACAGCACCGCAGCTATCCGCGTAGGAGAAGGATGTGCCGAGCGCAATGGCTATTGCCGACACCAGCATCAGAATCGTGAGGAGCCAGAAGCGTGTCATTGGAACGACCATTGTCCTTGTTGCACCGAGAACAGGATTTCTTTGTCGACTATGGATAAGTTCTGGCTAAATCAGTTTTATCTAATTGAAGTAGACCACACGACCATCGGAGACTTAAGTTCTAGTGTAGTACATCCACTCGCGTGAATTCAATATTACATTTTTATTTCAAGATTGAGACGAACCGGCAGCAACGACGCCCGCCACGGCGAAACTTTGAAGCGCGCGGCTGGTTCCGCACCGCGATCAATCCGGCGTTACCGGCCGGCCGTTGCTGAAACCTTAGCCCCAGGTTCGGCGTTGAGCGTCCAACGGAGGAGACCGCAAATGTCGATCCACTTCACTGTCGCGGGGCTGACCAGGAATCTGTTCCATTCACTTGGGTTGGACCATGAACGCGTACCAAGGCCACTCGACCACGAGCAGAGGCTTTTGCTGGAGTGCTATCTCGCCGGCCAGATTCCGGAATCGGCCTGGAGCGACTATGTCTTCGAGATGCCGGAACTGGCGCGACATGTCGAGGCCAGACGAAGCCGCCACTAGATCCCGAAAAGTGGAATCCGGTTTTTGGAAAAGATCAAGGCGAAGCCTTCACTCGCGGTGCAGCCTGTTCTTGTTTGGGCGAGTTGAATTGCAGAGTGAACACCTTGCCCGGGATGCCTTCGGCCAGCGCCGGTGAAAAGCTCAACGGCAGGCAATGGTCCACGGCCGCGACCGCCGCGTCGACAAAAGCTTGGCGCGCCTTCTCCTCGCCGGCGACGCGGATGGCGGTCGGCTTGGGCCGGCCGATCAGCGTGCCATCGCGCCTGAAGCTGAAGCTCAGGGTGACGGTGGAATTCCCGGCATTCGCCGGAGGGGTCCAGCACGCCTGGATGGCAGCCCCGACCTCGGGCATGGTGTTGAGCGTCGCTGCATTCGATTGACCGGTTGCGCCCACCAGCATGGCGCCTGCGATCACGATCATTCCAGCAATGCTTTTCATGGCAGGGCCTCTGTCCTTGAACCGCCCTCGAGGACGGGACGAACTTCGATGGTAGGGCCGACAACGGCGATGACAAGATGGCGGCGACGCGTTTCATCAGCCATGCAGGCGTCGTGAAACGCCGTCTGGCGCAACTTCGGCAGGGGCTGAAATAAGCAAAAGGCCGGCGCGCAGCCGACCTTTGCTTCCCTTCCGCGCCAGTACATCCGTGGTCGCGGGCTGGAGGTGGATTCAGTAGAAAGGGTTTAGGTTAACGAAACCTTAAGCTCCCCACATCGTGCAAACAGGGGAGATTAAAATCCCCAGTTCATTACCGGCTCCTGCAGACGTGCGGACGACCGCTATTGGCATGTGCCTCAGGCGTTGGCCTGCGACCTCACATAGGCGATATAGCCGCGCACGTCGCCGGCCGGCTCGGCATAGGCCTTGCCGAGCTTCTTCTCGATCGCCGCCATATAGTCTTTTGCCCATTGGGGCAACGCGTAGTCGATGACGGCGAGGAACTCGAGCGTCGCCGCCAGACGGATGTCGGCGATCGACGGGTCCTTGCCGCCGATGAACGGCTTGCCGTTCCTGAAGAAGGAGTGAAACACCTCCAGCGGCTCGGCTATCGCTTCCATAGCGGCCTTCTGGGCTTCCGACTTCTTGTCGGGATGAGCGTCGCTGTGGCCGACCTCGCCGGCATATTGCGGGAAATTCAGTGCAGGATAGGTGGCGCGCGCCACATAGGGGTAGAGCGTCCCGATCACGTAGAACATGGCGCTGTCGATCATTGCCCGCTTGGCCGGCGCCTTGGGATATAGTTTCTCCAGGCCGTGCTTGTTGGCGAGGTACTGCATAATGGCGCAGCTTTCCCACAAGACACCTCTCGGCAGGCCCTTGTCCTCGATCATCGGCGTCAAATGGGCCGGGTTTCGCGCCATATATTCGGGCGAGCGCGTGAGGCCCCATACGTCGGTCTCGGAATGGTCGAGCCCGGCCGCGCGCGCGAACACCCGAACGCTCATATTGTTGACGCTCGGCTTCAGCATGCTGAGCGTGAGCGCCGGCTTTTTCGCCGGTTTCGCCTTGGTCTTCGCGACCTTTTTGGCGGAGACCTTCGTCGCCGGCTTTGCCACTTTCGCCGCTGACTTGGCGGCGGCTTCGGCCGCCGGCTTCGCTCCTGGCTTGGCTGCCTTGGCCGCGGGCTTCTTTGCACTCATGGTTGCTGTCTTTGCCATTATATCCTCCCTTTGTTCGGCGTGCCGTCAGTACGGATTTTTCGGTGCGCGATCCTCCGACAAGGTCGTGCGCGAACGCTCGACAAGCGCCTGGATCGCATCGGCAAGGTGCACCTCGGCGATGTTGTAGTCGCCACGCGCGACACGCAGCTTGTGCGCCTCCATCAGCACGTCGGCATGGCTGAAGCCGGCCGGCGGCTCGAAGCGGTAGGAGGCGAGTTCGATCAGCAGGCCGAGCGGATCCTCGAAATAGATCGAGTCCATGAAGCCGCGATCCTTGACGCCGCTGTGCTTGATGCCGCGCTCGTCGAGCCGGGCGACCGCCTGCAGGAAGGTGACGCGCGACACCGCAAACGCGATGTGATGCACGCAGCCCGTATCGGTCGGCGTGCGCCGTTTCTCCGGCGTGCGGCTCTCGTCGGTGAAGACGGTGATCAGCCGGCCATCGCCCGGATCGAAATAGAGATGGCTTTCGGTGGCTTTGTCGAGGTTGGGCTGCTCGAAGATGAAAGGCATGCCGAGCACGCCCTCCCAGAAATCGATCGAGGTCTGACGCCCGGCGCCGACCAGCGTGATGTGATGAACGCCTTGTGACTGCAGCTTCTGCATCTGACTCCTCCCGGCCACGCCGTCTTGCAGCCGAACGGAAGTTCGGATGCCCAGTCGCGCTTGGATCAGCGCCCGGCATGTGATCGCGCCCGGCCTCGCTCGCCTTCGCTCCGCATTCCGCATCCTGCAGGAGTGCGGCCGGAGCTTTGATGAACGGATGCTAGTTCAATCCGAGGCGTTGCGCCAGAAGCGCTGAGTTTCAAGAACTCCACGCAGGCGCCAAGAGCGCGGACGCCTTCGCCGAGCTCGCCGAAACGATCCGTGGCCGGCAGCTGTAATGGTGCGGCTGCCCGCAGGTCGCTGGGTTTCCCGAGCGGCCGGTTTGGCGACGGCAGGTCAAAGGGGCCTCGTTGACGCATGCCGCGCCTGGTTCGGATTACGGGCATCCGTGGCCCTAGATGAAAATCACATATTCTTCATCGGCACATCGGGATCGACATGTCCCCCATCGGCAGTGATCTTCAGCCTTGAGAGGTAGTGCTCCCATCCCCTTCGGTGGCTGTCACGCTCCTTTGCGTTCGGCAGTCCGCTATGCGTGAAGCGGATCAGTGTCCCCGCATCCCTCGCGATCAGGTCGATCTCGACATGGCTGGAGCCGGGCGGCACGGTCTCGTTGTCTTCCCAGCCAAAACTGTAGGCGAGACGGTGGACCGGGATCACCTCGGTGAACTCACCGCGCGCCATGTGGCGACCACCGACATTGACGAGGAACAGACCGCCCGGCGATGCATCCAAATTCGCTTCGGTCCCGATCCATCGCACGATCTGGTCCGGATCCGTCAAAAGCGCGAACACGGTCGCTTGTGGCGCCGCGACCTCAATCTCTGTGTAAACCGATTCCGCCATCGCTCACTCCAGGTCACATCCGCATCGAATGCCGTGCAAGCGAATATGGGGAGTTGCAAGAAGATGTTCGAGGCGTAAGCATAAGCCGGTGCCGAGTGATCTTCTACCGATGCTTCTCGCAAACTCGCTTTCATTCCTTCTGGACGACGCCGCGCATATTGGCGACGGTGGCCGACTTCTATTGCAGCTCTCAACGCATTTGATGGAAGACGGCTTGCCGATCATCGCCGGCGCACTGGCGCAGGATGCTCCCGACCCGATTATCTCACGCCGCATCTGGCTCTGGCGAGCGCCTGGGGGTGAAGTGGTCGAGGCTTTGGGGATAGGCGCCGACCGCCAGAATGCCGATCCCCGGCTCGTGCTGCGGGAGTGGCTTGGCACGACGCGGGCGATCGTGTTCGACGAGCGAGCGGGCGGTGTCGCACCGACTTTGGTGTGGGCGTTCGACCATACTCCGGATGATGCGCAGTCAGAGCTGCTGCGGCAAATCTCCCGGTTTGCTGCGGCTCCGATGACCGCACTCGCAGAACGGTCCGCGAAACGCGCATTGCTCGAAGCATATTTGGGAAAGCGCAGTGCAGCACATGTGCTCAACGGTCATTCTCGTCGAGTAAGGGGAGAGACGATACGGGCTGCGCTTCTGTGCGCGGACCTTCGAGGTTTCACTGATCTATCCGAGGTTTATGATGCAGACGAGATCGTATTGGTACTTGATGCCTGGTTCGATTGCGTCGCCGGCGCGGTGCACGCATTTGGTGGTGAGGTTCTCAAGTTTATAGGTGATGGCGTCCTCGCGATTTTCCCGATTGGCGAGCGCGATGCAAATGCCGCATGTGACGCTGCGGTCCGAGCCGTGAAGGCTACGCGCGCCGGGATAGATCATCTCAACCAAACTCGGCGCCGCAATGGCGGCCCCGAGCTCGGATATGGCATTGGCCTGCATGTCGGCGAGATACTCTGGGGGAATATCGGCACTGCCGGCAGGTTGGACTTCACCGCGATCGGCAAGGCTGTAAATCTTGTCAGCCGCATCGAAGGGCTGTGCAAGCCGTTGGGACGGACGGTGCTCGCGTCGACAGTGTTCGAGGCAGAAACTACCGAGCCGATGATCGCCATGGGCAGTCATCCGCTCGGAGGAATAGCAGGCGCGCAAACGCTTTTCGGCTTGCCGGAATAGATCGAATGGTTGAGCGCGCCGTGGATGTGCCGTTCGCAGCATATCTTAGTATCGTGCGAAGCCATGACTGAGAGAAATTCGAACGGCAAAGAAGCTACGATACTGCAACTGGAGTATGGCGGGTTTAGAGCCCAGCCATGCGCGTCGCGCGCAGCTTCGCTGGCCGGTGCTAAGGGCCGAGTATTCCCGGCATCCACCCTTCAAGGGAGAGGCGCCTTCGCCGAGCTCGCCAAAACGATCCGCCGCCGGCAGCTGTAGCTCAGGTCGGCTCCAGGCAGTGCCGACCAGCGTGATGGACGCCTTGCGATTGTAGTTTCTGTATCTGGGTCCCCCCGCGTGGCATCGACTGCCCTGGTCAGCGCGACGTTCTGCGCGCCGCTAAGCGGTGCCTCAAGACCCATGATGCAATGCTAATGCAATCAGCTCCGCTGCGCCAGAAGCGGCAATGAGCCAAACCCGCCGCGACCTAAGGCGATGGATCGGATTGATGGTTTGCCGAGAGCTTGGAGAGACTTGGTACGCCCAAGGGGAATCGAACCCCTGTTCCCGCCGTGAGAGGGCAATTGCATATTATACGGCCCGTCCCCGTCTGTTCTCAATTGTCCACGCCTGTTTCGTCTCTGTTCGCTAAAGATTCACGCACACATTAGCTAGCGTCTCCCATTGTGTCAGGGCGTGCACGGGCGTATATTTGACGAATATTTGACGGTTTAGTGATTCCCCCATGGCCAAGACATTGACGGAGGCGGCGCTAACAACCCGCAATGCGCGCGCCGGACTTCCGCAGGGTGTGCACTGGCGCGGGCTGAGCCCCGACGTTCATCTTGGATACCGGAAGCAAAAACGCGGCGGGCGCTGGCTGGTGCGTTGGTATCAGGGCGATCAGAAGTACAAGCAGGAAACGCTTGGCACGGCGGATGACGGCAAATTGGAAGCCGATGGCGTGTTGTGCTTGACGTTCGAGCAAGCCAAGACAGCGGCGGCAAAACATGTTTCGACCAAACGCGCTGACGATCTGGCGGCAGTTGATGGCCCCGCCCCCACCGTGGGGCTAGCAATCGACGCCTATTTGGTCGCACAGGAAGCCCGCGAACTAGCCAGGGACGGGGAAAAGGCAAGCCGGGGTGACGCTCGCTTGAGATTGACACGCCATGTTCTCTCGTCTCCGCTAGCAAGCAAAATGCTTCATTTGCTGAAAGAGAGTGACCTTTCGAAATGGCGCGATGGCCTATCCAGTGATTTGGCCGCAACAACCGTTCAACGCATCATCAACGATTTGAAGGCCGCTCTAAACGCAGCGGCGACAAAGCATCGCGCGCGGCTCCCTGCTGAAATCCCGCTGATTATCAAGAATGGCCTCGCTGCTTCACATGCGGAAACCCCGACCGCCCGCGACAAGTTGGCCTTGCCGGATTCGGACATTCGCCGCGCCATTTTGGCCGCAGCGACAGTGGACGAGCGCGAAGAATGGGACGGGGATCTATTACGTCTCGTCCTGGTGTTGAGCGCGACAGGGGCGAGGTTTTCCCAGGTCAAGCGCCTAGCGGTTGGCGACGTGCAGCAGAATCGGCTGATGGTGCCGACCAGCCACAAGGGCCGCGGCGTTAAGAAAGCGTCTCACAGCGCGGTGCGAGTGGGGGCCGATGTCATGACGGCGCTGCGGCCGGTAGTCGCCGGTAGGCGTCCCGGCGAGCCGTTGCTAGAGCGCTGGCGGCATAAGCAGGACAAGGGGCAGGAGAAAGCCGTTTGGGTCCGCGACAGTCGGGGACCATGGGTTACCGCCTCGGAACTCTCGCGGCCATGGGCTGAAATTGTCAAGCTGGCAGAGCTTCCAGCCGGGACCATCCCTTATGCTTTGCGGCACTCTTCCATCGTTCGCCATCTTCGAAATGGTTTGCCGGTTCGCCTTGTGGCGGCGCTGCACGACACAAGCGCGCGGATGATCGAGACGCATTATTCATCGGCCATCATTGACGCACTGGACGAACTGTCCGCCGGGGCGGTGGTGCCCCTGATGCCTCCCGAAAGTGATGACGGCAAGGTGGTCCCTTTGCGCGTCGGCTAGAGCTTCATAGATCGCAGGGATAGGACGGCCATCCGACAAGCTGGATACGCACCACCAGTTTCCCTGCGGCCCTCAAGGTGCGTCGCGAAGGTGCTGCGATGAGTGCTCGTGCTGAATTTTGGAGAGATCCACGCCGGTGGCCCGTCAATGTCCCCGGCTTCGTGTTTGCAGCGCGCGCCGTTACTGAAGTGGGCAAAGCGGTTTATGGCGAGGCTTGGACTGGCGCCGAGCCAATTTCGAACGATCCATTCAACTTTCCAAGAATTCCCTTGCTCGGCGGCAAGCTTGGCCGCTTAACCCAATCGAGCGCGAAACCATGGCAAAAGGAAAGCATCAACTCGCTCCTGCGAAAGCACCGGCCCGAATTTGGAAGAACGCCGGTCGAGTATAGAGCCTATGGTCCAAAGCCCCTGGTGTTCTCAGAAGATGAATGGTCCGCCGGTTTAGATCTTGCAGAGCAAGCGGACGAAAGCTTGACTGCGTTGCGGGCGCGCTTTGATGGCGCAGTTGCGCACATAGTCAGAGCGTGCGCAGAGGGAGAACTGGTTTCTGCTTTGCGTCCCAAAGAAGGGGGCAAGATGAGCGATCCGTTGCCCGCTCACATGTGGCATACCGAACGCGCCGCCGTTCGCTTTGATTGGGGACAGATGAACCCACACAAGCCATTTGATTCTGGTGTTGGCGGTGACGCTTATCAGTTCGTCTATTTCGGCAGGGAGAGCCTTGATAGGTTGAAGGCTAGCATCTCAAAGGCTGGGACCCGCCCCGCGCAGCAGCCAAACGAGGTGTCAGGCTCGAAAGCGAAAGCGTTCGAACGCGAGTTTCGCCGCATTGTGGACGCCTCGCCCACGCGCCGAACTCATTCCAAGGAAGCTCTCTATAAGCTCGCCCACCAGGTATCGAAAAGGGAAGTGGACCGTATCCGCGGACTTGTTTTGGACGACTATCCTGAGGAAACAATGCGGGCTTGGAGGGGGGCGGGCCGCTCTGCTCAGGAAATCGACGCGGGGTAATCGATTCCACCTTTGAAAAATCGCCTCCCTAATCGATGCGCGAAATAATCGCGCCCCCGTTTTTATGTAATCGGCTCTTTGTCATCTTCATACCATGCACAAACGTCCCCGTGCATCCAAATGGAGACAAAGCGCAGATGACCACAATCTCAGTCGATATCGCCGACGCTGTGAGCATGTCCGGCATTAGCCGGAGCGGCCTCTATAAGCTGTTCAAGGCCGGGAAAATTACACCCCGCAAAAACGGCAAGCGAACGCTCGTACTAGTTTCCGAGCTCCAAAGCTACGTCGAATCCCTACCGAAAGCGGAGGGATGAGGCCATGCATCTACATAACGAAACGCCGCTCCTGATTGGCAGGAACGGCGGATCGGTATTCGGTAAAGGCTGGACCCCTTCTGAATATCGCATTCCGCCCGTTGCATCAAATGAAATAGCGGCCCGTCACATCGCGGCCAAACACCGCTTGCCCTTGCACATTGCCCGGCTCGTCTGTGAGCTGGCGTTCTTCATGAGGGCTGCATCATGAGCCGCTCCAGGGATAAGGTCTGGGTTCGCGCCAAGGTGCTGCCCGATGGCGAGCCGATGACCATCTATGGCCGTGAGGCTTGGTGCCTTCGGCGACTGATCGAGGCCGGTGAAAGGGGCTGTACGCCAATAGAGCAGCCGGCCCCGCGCTGGTCGGCGTACGTACACGACTTGAAGCATAAGTTCGGGTTGGTGATCGACACCGTTCATGAGGCCCACACAGGGCCATATGCAGGCTCGCACGCCCGCTATGTGCTCCGCTCGACGGTTGTCATTCTCGAAGACAGCGACATGGCGAGGGCAGCGGCATGATGATTCCCGATGACCCTTTCATGAAAGATGCAGCCCGCGCATTCGCCAAGCTTGTAGCCGATTCCGATACTCACGCCGGTATCATCCAGACCCCGGAA
This sequence comes from Mesorhizobium sp. M0909, assembly GCF_040319515.1. Classification (NCBI taxonomy): domain Bacteria; kingdom Pseudomonadati; phylum Pseudomonadota; class Alphaproteobacteria; order Hyphomicrobiales; family Phyllobacteriaceae; genus Mesorhizobium; species Mesorhizobium sp. M0909. The sequence goes on along the minus strand of NZ_JAMYOA010000001.1, from coordinate 346,235 downwards.
GGTATCGAGGAAGTAGCTGCAACCATCGTCTCCATTATGGGCGGTGGTGCTGTTTTCTCCATCGAAACCGCTGCGGATCTGCGGCAGGCTGCCCGCGCGGGCTATCAGCAGCGGCTGCAATTCCTCAAATCCATATCTTACCGGATTGGAGGAGACTAAGGTGCGCGATTACTCCAAAATCAGCCCCAAGGTGTGGCGCTCTCCAAGGTTTCGGAGCCAGGCAGACGATTCCAGGCTGCTCTACATCTATCTGCTCACATGCGAGCATCAATCCAGCGCGGGGTGCTTCAGGCTCCCCGACGCCTACGCCGCAGAGAACCTTAATTGGCCGATCGAACGAGTGCAGGCGGCCCGGATGCCCCTAGTGGCTTGCGAGTTGGTCGTACATGACCCGGAAACATTCGAGTACTTCATTCTGCGGTGGTTTCGCCATAACCCGACGACAAATCCCAAGCATCTGCAAGGCGTGATGCGGCTCATTTCCGAACTGGACAGTGACCCAGTTCGAGAGGCCGCAGAGGCCGAACTTGAAGAAAGTTTGGAGAGTAAGGCGCAGACCTCGCACAATGTAGTTTCCGTAAGGGAGAAGCTCCCAGGGAATGACCGTTTAACCGGATCAAACTACCTCTCTGGCAACGGGAGGGGATAGTGCTATGAAAGCCCTTTCGAAGCACTCCGATATACAGAGACAGAGACTGAAACTAGACAGAGACCGAGACGGAGACAAAAACCGAGACCGAAACAAGACTGAAACACACACCGTCATTTTCTCGAACGATGGCGTACCCTCACCGGCAGCAAGAGGCTTTGGAGGGAAGAAAGGGGCTAGAGCGCCCAAGCCATCGCCCTACGGGCTCAAGGCCTCCAAGGGAGATTCCAGATGCTACGAATGGCCCGAGGCTCTACACGGGCTCCGTAGCTGGCTGCAAAGGCACGGGGTTGATGTTGGCGCCCTCAAGAGCGAACGGCAGGCGCTATGGTTGGCGAAGAGGCTTGGCCGCCAGGGTAAGCAGATGCCCCATAGACTGGCTCCCCTGTTCCCCGCTCTGCTGAAGATCCAGCGCACCCTCTGCCCCGTACCGACTGGCGAGCGGACAGCCCCTACAGCAGCAAAGGCGGTGCCAGGAACATTTGGGCCGGCTTCACCGGTTCGATCGATCAGCGTGGCCGACTACCTTGCGGAAAAGGCGGACGGGCAGAACGGAGGCGTTCATGGATAGCCCCAAGCTCATCAGCCTCAAGGAAGCCGCCGGCCTCGCCAAGGTGAGCCCCGAAACAATCGCCAGATGGGCAAAGCGCTACGGCATAGCTAAGCAGATGCATTCCAAAGCCCCTTGGCGCGTCGATCCTGTCGCGCTCGGCTTCGTGTCGGTAGGCGATGCGGAGGGCCTGCGAGCATATCAGGCAGCCAAGATCGGCCGGGAATAACGAGACTGTTCCACAAACCTACGTTTTCAATGGGTTGTCCCATTTTAAAAGCACGAAATAATATTGCGTGAGACTGGCCTTTTTACGCAGCATTCTTGCGCACAGACAGGGAAGAACTGCACCGCGCTGCGAACAGTCCCGAAATCAGCGGGTTAGGCACTGAGAACAGTGGCGTAAGGAAAGTCTCGCAAGAACAGCGAGTTAGCTGCCGATGATGCCCGATAATGCCGATGATATGTGACGCTATCCGGCACCGGTTTTGGTAAAAACAATCCACGTTTCAAACGAGGATCGACCCTTATGCGCTTGCGGGTAGCAATGGCTGAAAACATCAAGCTCCGGGTTTCGCCCGAGGAAAAGCGCGCCCTTCGCGCGGCTGCGATGCAACGAGGGCTCAGCCTGTCGGATTTCATCCGCCAGGTTGCGGCCCAGGAAACGGGGATTGCTGCCTAATGTCGTCTATCTGGGACTGGAACAAGGTTGCTGCAAGCAACGCGACGGCCGATAGCGCTGTCAACTGGGCAGAAGGCCAGGCGCCAAGCACGATCAATGGCAGCGCCCGACAAATGATGGCACGGCAAGCCGAGTTCCTCGGCGACATCGGCGGTGCGTTAACGGCTGGAGGCAGCGCGAATGTCCTGACCGTGGCTGCAAATTCGGCGTTTACTGCCTATACAGACGGGCTGATCCTAGGTCTTCGAGGCGCTACGGATAACACGGCAGCCGCAACGCTCAATGTGAATAGCATCGGAGCAAAGTCGATCCGCAAAGTGACGGCGAGCGGTGACTCTGCTCTTTCAGGCGCAGAGATCCAAGCGGACGGCATCTATCTGCTGGCGTATTCGAGCGTGCTCAACGCCTCCGCTGGCGGGTGGCAGTTGCTTAATCCGACAATGGATTTCAGCAGCCTTGCCACCAAGGCCGGAGCCGAGACGCTCACCAATAAGACCCTGACCAGCCCGGCAATCAATACGCCGACCATCACAGGTGGCTCCGGCAGCGGCATGACGCTGACCACAGCTATCCTCACAACGCCGACACTGACCCTGAAGCAGAGCGCAACACCAACTCCTACGGCTGAAGGCGATATCCAGTGGGATACCGACGACAACGTTCTGGCGATCGGCGACGGCGCGGCGACGAAACTGTTCCTGCCGATCCCGGCAAGCACGGCGGCCGGCGATATCGAGTATTTCACAGGCGCAAAGGTCAAGGCTCGTCTTGCTAAGGGAACTGCGAGCCAGGCTCTTCTGATGAATGCGGGCGCGACGGCCCCGGCTTGGACGACGCTGCCCTTTACAGCGTCCTTCGAAAGCGCACAGCAGACCATCACGAATGCTGGGGCATTGACCCTTGCTCATGGCCTTGGTGTGCAGCCAAAGCTGTATATGGCGTTCCTGCAATGCGCGACAGCTGAACTTGGATACACTATCGGTGATGAAATTCCGCTCACTAGCGAGAACTCATCTAATAAGGGTGTTTCTCTGGTAGCTGACGCGACAAATATAAACGTTCGCTTCGGCAGCACCACCATGTCAATTCTGAACAAGACCACAGGCGGTGGCAACGGTGCCTTTACGAATGCCAACTGGAGACTTGTCGTGAGGGCATGGGCATGACCCCCGCGGCTCTGCCAACCCTCATGCAATTCTGGCGGCTTCACCGCGACGAGTGCCGCCCAATCGGCTCAATAGTCGCTGACGCTCGCGCCGGGAAACTTGCCGGGGTGGAACCGCTCGAAAGCGGCTTCGGATTTGCCGTCGTCAATCCATCGGCAGCGCTTGCGGCCATGCAGTCTGCGAAAGGACGCTGAGATGGACCTTACCGAGATTCTTTCCGCTATCCTGAACCCCGGCGGGATGCAGGGCGCGGCAGCGCAAAGCGTAGGCTTTCCCTCACAGGGTGTCAGCGACCACAACAACCCTGCTTTGCTTAGGCAGGCACAGCAGGGGTTTGCCCCTCAGATGCCACAGCAAGCGCCTCAGCAGCAGGCGATGCCTCCGCAGGCCCAGATGCGGCCAGCAACGCCTCCGCAGCTCAGGCAGGGCGCACCGGCCCCGGAAAATTCGCCACGTCCCGCCACAGCCCCCGCGTCTGGTGGCTTTGGCGGCCTTGGTGATTTCCTGCAGAACATCATCGCGCCCAATCGTGCCGCCCAGAATGTCACGGCAAAGTGGCTGCAAAGCCAGGGCCTCGATCCCGGTACGGCCACAGTTCTAGCCTCGGATAAGAGCGCATTGCGCTCCTACATCGTTCAGAGGTCGAAAAGCCAGGAGCCGAATGAATACGACCAGCGGGCTGCGGTGGCCGCGCAATACAATCTCGACCCCACCACGCCAGAGGGCAGGAATTACATCCTGACCGGGAAGCTTGGTGGCGATGAAAACAAGCCGACCAGCGACATTCAGAATTTCCAGTTCGCCAAGCAAAACGGCTATCGGGGCTCGTTTGAGCAATGGACGAAAGACAACAAGGGCGGCATTAACGTCAATCTGCCGGGCGCCCCGAATATCGGCACCATTCCTCCCGGCTATGCGGCGAAGCAAGATCCGACGACAGGCGCTTGGACCATGCAGCCTATTCCGGGTGGTCCTGCTGATGAATCATCGGCCAATGCCGCCAAGGGCGAGAACGCCGCCACTGCGACCGATGTCATCACGGGCGCGGCCCATAAGATCAGGACGCTTGCCAAGGAGCCAGGCGCAACCGGCTTGGTTGGCGCTGGCGCCTCTTATATCCCGAACACCCCGGCGGCGGAGGTCTATCGCCAGGTCGATGTCCTGAAGTCGAATGCCACTGTCGAAAACCTCAACGCTATGCGGGCGCAATCCAAGACCGGCGGCGCGCTCGGCAGTGTGACAGAAAAAGAAGGCGCAATGCTTGCCGCGAAGTCCGGCGCGCTCGATCCGAAGTCGCCGTATTTCCAGGACCAGCTAGACGATTATGAGCGGACCCTGCTCCGTGTCGTTCACGGCAAGAGCGCTGGCGATCAGATTTTCGATGCAACGCGCCAACGCTCCGATGCCGGGCCGTCTCGGGTGAACAATCCGAATCCGCCCTCTGCCATTCCAGGTGGCGGCAAATACCGGAATCGAGCCGTGAACCGGCAGACCGGCGAGACCATAGAGTGGGACGGCAGCAACTGGGTGCCAGTGCAATGAACGGCCAAGTACCGCCCCCGCCGCCCGGCTTTGTCGTCTTGGATGACCCTCGCCGGCAGCCGGCAGCTAATGCGATGCCCGCTCCGCCCCCAGGCTTTGAGATGGTTCCCGCAACAGCGGTCGATCCGACGACAAATCAGCCGCCAGGCGTCCCTGCCTATGACCCTGGTGTTGCCGGCTACAACGTCCAAACTGGCAACGTCAGTGAGCCAAACGATCGGCTTGGGGCGTTTTCCATAGCTGCATTGCGTGGCATTCCCATCCTCGGCCCATCTGTCGACAAGGCGTCTAGCGCCCTCGCTGCTGCGATGCAAATGCCCTTCTCTGATAGATCGTTCGGCGAGTTGTATGATGAAAACAATCGCTACGGAGACGCTGTCATTCGCGAGAACCCTCATACAGCAACTGCCGGTGGCGTGACCGGTGCTGTGGCAGGCACCATGCCAGCAGTCCTGGCCGCTCCAGAGGCCTTCGGGGCAGGCCAGGCGCCGCTTTACATCCGCTCGCTCTATTCCGCCCTGACTGGCGCCGGAATCGGTGGCGCTGATGCTGGCGTTCGCAATGGGCTCGAAGCCGTTCCCGAGGGCGCGGCGTGGGGTGCCGGTCTTGGTGCGCTGTTCCCCGGCATCGGCCAATTGATCGGCAAGGGGGTGGGCACAGTTGCTCAACGCTATGCTGGCCCGGCAGTATCTGCTGCTGAACGCATGTTCGGTCGCGCAGCAGCGTCGGATGCGGCTCTGGACATGGCGCCTCGCCTCAAGGCTCTTGGCGACAGTGCCATGCCGATGGATCTGGGGCCAAACCTTCAAAGGCAGGCTGGCGCCCTTGCTGCGACGCCCGGTGAAGGGCAGGCAATCGTCCGCGACGCAATCGCCGCGCGCGACGCCGCAGCCAATGCCCGTATCAGGCAGGGCGTCGACAGCACTATCGGCAAAGCTCCAGACCTGACGGCTATCCAGGCTCAGAACAAGGCCAACATGGAAGCGCTTGGCCCCGAATACACCAAGGCATTCCAGAAAGCCCGCGCCGTCGACACCGCCCCCATAGCCGACAATCTCGAAAGCCAGATCGTCAATCTTCGCGGCGATGCCCAGAAGGCGGCCCAGACTGTTCGCAAGATGCTGAACGTCAACGGAACCGATGTGCTCGATCCGCATCCGGGGACGCTATTTCAGACGCGCCAGGCCATTGACGGCATGTTGGCGACGGAGACCAATCCGAAGGCCATCGCCGTTCTCGCCGAAGCCCGCAAGGCCATCGACAACCGTCTTGCGGCCTCTGTTCCTGGCATCAAAAGGATTGATGCGCGTTTCGCGGAACTCGCTCGGCAGAATGAAGCTTTGCAACGCGGCCAACAGGCTCTCGATAGCGGTCGCACTGCCCCGAGGCCCGCAGAGCTTCAGGCCGATATTACGAACGGTGCTTTGCCACAAGGCGACATGCTCGGGCCGTCCGCTGTTCCCCTCCGTCTTCGTCAGGGCGCTCGGGCTGAGATCGACCGCATCGTGGGCACGAATGCGAATGACAGGGTTGCGCTCCAGCGGCTTGTGAAAGGCGAAGGCGATTGGAACCGGGAGCGTCTGGTTTCGCTGTTTGGTCAGAATCGGGCAGACCGCATCATTGGCATTCTCGACCGGGAGCGCACGTTTGCCGATACCAGTAACATCGTAACGCGCAATTCCGAGACGGCGGCAAGGTCGGCTGCCATGCAGGACATTGCTCCGGGCAAAACCGGCCCGGGCATTGTGCGCTCGGCGCTCAATCTTCGATTTGGCGACACTGCGGCCGACGCGGTGGATAAGGTCATTGGGGGCGCCAAGTCGGCGTCTCAGCGCGCATCAAACTCGGAGCTGGCGCGCCTGCTTACATCGAACGATCCGGCGATGATGTCGCGCAAGGTGCAGCTTATCCAGGCAGCGCAGCGCCGGGGGGATATCTCTGCGCAAAGGGCGCGTGAACTCATTCAGTCGACGGCTGTGGCAGCTACACAGCAGCGCCAGGCCTTAACGTCTCGCTAGTCCGCTTCGCGAACGCCCTTGGAGGCAAAACCGATGACGCCGGCCCCAAGGAGAACTCCAACGGCCACGCCGAGACCGAAGTTCTTGTCGATGCCGGTCATGAGCCAATGCAGCCCGAACATCGTGACCGACATCAGAATGAAGGCGGTGGCAATGAGGAAACCGCGAAAACTCTTGCTCATCGAGAAAACATAAGCCCGGCGAGTCGTGCTGTCCAGATAACCGAACCAATGAGAGCAGAAGCGAGATGACCATTCCAACACTGGCAGACTACATGCAATTCGTAGAGGGCCGCATGGAAGCCGCATGCGGCGATATGGATGCCGAGCTCGCACAGAGCCTTTCCGATGTCTTCACGTGCACCGCAGCAACCGAAATCGACCTCTTCAATTTCATCGCCTACGGCCAGGGTTGTCACGCTCTGGCGGAGGCATGCAGACAGCGGGGCGACCACACCAGCGCCGGCCTATATCATGCCATGGGCCAGGACTTGCTCAGCAAGGCTGCGGACGCGCTTGGGGATCTGATGGCGATCGGCATTCAGCAAGCAGGTATGGTGAGGCACTGATGACGGTCGTTCCCATGCCCAAAAGGGCCAAGACAGCAAACCCCGTTGCAAACCCGCACGAACCCACCGCGCGGGAAACTGCCTCCCAGGCCGCCTACAAAAAGCGGCGTGAGAGCACGCGGCCGGTTCCGCAGATGAAAGTCTCGATGAGCGAAGATGGCGGCAAGCGCATCGCATCGCTCGCGGTGGACCACCCCGACCCGGCACTAGGCTATGAGCTATTGGCCGAAGCGGTAGGAGCCGACAACGGCACTTTCCTTGCCGGCACTCTCGATTCACTGGCCAAGGTTGCTCAGGTCGGCAACGTGGTGCGGGAGGGCGACATGAACTATGCCCTCTCCATGGTGTGCGGGCTCCGGCCGAAGGACCAGATCGAAGCGACTCTCGGTGTCCAGATGGCCGCCATCCACATTGCCACGATGAATTCTGCTATGTGCATGGGAGAAGCCAAGACGTGGGAGCTGAGGGAGGCGCACGAACGGGCATTGAACCGCCTCTCCCGTACATACGTGGCCCAGATCGAGGCCCTGAAGCGTTATCGCAGCAAGGGAGAGCAGCGCGTGATTGTCGAGCGCGTGAACGTTGAAAAGGGCGGCCAGGCTATCGTCGGCAACGTCGCTCATGGGGGCGGGGTAGCTGAAGAAAATGATCGATAACCCCATGAACCGCGCGCCACGGTGCCAGGCTCGTAGCAAGCGCAGCGGGGTTGGCTGCAAAGCGCCGGCTGTACGTGGACATCGCGTCTGTCGCTTTCATGGTGCGGGCGGTGGAGCACCCAGAGGTGCAAAGCATGGGCATTATAGGCACGGTCAGTTCACTTGCGAGGCCGTCGAGCAGCGGAGAGAAATTGCCGCGTTGATCGCCAAGGCGCGGCGAACAGCGGCCGCGGTGGTATGAAAAATGGATATCTCGATCCTACGCGATCCGGACGATCTTCGCGCCGATGAGTGGATTGGGCTTGGTTGCTGCTGACCAAGGCGGGAGAAAGACCCAAATTTGGTTTCGAGCGAGAACTACGACCGATTTGCGGAGTTGGTGCGGCGCGGCTTGCTCGAACTTCAAACCCGAAAATTGGCGCGCTGCCGCAACGGTTTCAAAGAAGATTTTTCGACGGTTTGTTCGATCCCGTCCGCCCCAGCCCCTTCGTTTCAAGCAACTCGCTGATCAGTATCACGAGATCGGCAAACTGCGCCACTTGACCAGTCAATTTGTGCTCAGCGCGAGACAACCGTTGTCTGTACTCACTACAAGCCGCCCCGGCATTCCAGAGAGCCCCCGAATTCTACCGCCCCAGTTGCCCTGAAGCGCCTCAGGTTGAAGGTACAATACTGGAGACTCTTCCGGTAAATTAAAAGAAAGCCTTATAGAGCTGCCTGTTTTCGTCATATGAGCGGACACCTTCCCAGGCATCTCCATTAATGCATCGACCGTCAAAGACCCTGCTCCAGAGAGGCGGGCGTGAAGCAAGCACCGGGCTCCTTCATTCACCACTTGGTTGTTGCTCAACGCAGTGTCAGTTCGGTCACAAGGGTCGCTTTTTAGGCCAAAAATACTCATCACGTCGGCAGTTCGGATTTTACTGCTACTATCTAGCGCAAGCATTCTTAGCTGGTCAAACTTCTCCAAAAGATCAGGTACCTCACCAACATTCGACGGAATAAAGCAAAACGGAGACCCGCTGCTACAATGCGCTTCGCAACTTTGGATCGTCTGGACATTGACCAGTCGTTTAATGGGAGCAAGCGTTGCGCGGTACAATATCTTCAGAGTATCAAAAATACCCGCAAACTCTAGATTGACAACGGAGTACCTGGCTGTGAGGCTGCAATCGTTAAAGACGCCACTGGAAATCGTTGAGCAACCAAGAAAAATACTTTGGCTTGGCCCGACCGTTCTAGACTCGCTCGTGTCCGGCATCGCACGTGACCCATCACTCTTCGTTACGGATCGGCGGATAACGGACGTGACATCATGGTTCGAGTAGCTCTTCAGGTAGTATGCCTGTGGGGTGGACAGACATTGACATGAGGCTTCATCGCCGGATGTACTCGTTTCAATGGCGACATTTGGAAGGGGCGGGGCCGTATTCCCTTGTGGCGGCGCCCCCTGATCGAAGTGCTGGCATACGCAAAATGCATCTCGTTCTTCTTGACTATCAGCGCAGGGGGTCCTGCAGTTGAAGAACGGGCCATAGTTTCCGCAGGAGATCAGAACGAGCATGCACCCTGCGACTGCGAAGTTAGCATGAGCGCCCATATTGAGCCCCCCGGGTGTAGACATTCACAGTCGTCGTGGTAATATAGTAACACGGTGTCGCCATGAAGGCAATTCACGGACTGGTAGCGATATTCATAGCCTTGGGAGCATTTCCCGTTCGGGCGGATTGGCCATGCCAACCCCAAGAACTAGATGAAAACGAGGACGAGTCGGCTTTCAAAGATAATCCGGCTTCGGTTGAATTTTCTGGGACCACCCAGGTCGCTGGAAAGACGGTTAATTATGATGTTAGCGTTGATCACCGTATAACATCAACGTCGCCAGAGCTTGCCGCGATATTACAGGACATCCGAGTAATTTTCTTGGACTTGGTGCCTGCAATCAATGCAAGGGTCACCCAACTTCAACAATCGTTTCCAAGAGAAGGGTGCGGTCGATTTGTGAATGTAAGCAGCTTTACTCAGGACGTAGTGAACGGGCGTTATGCCGTCAGTTTAGGTGTCGATGCCACTCAGTGGGCGTGTGTCTTAGAGCCTTGGCCCGGACACCCATGCCCAACAGTTTCTCAGCCGTTGAGGCATTGTCGAGAACAAGTAAAAACGAAAGCAGGTAGTGGTCACGTCGACATTGCGATTTCGCTCTCATCGCAGATTGTAGACGGCAAACCAAAGGTGACGGCGGCTCGCTCGGTGTCGGTGAACGTTTCGCCTGAAACTCAGTTTCTTGCTTCGATCATAGGCGGGCCAGCGTGGGGGACTCAACTAACTAACTTTGTTGAAGGGTTTGTTACCGAGGCGATAGAAAAGGTATTGCCGGAGCTGTTAAGTGAACTTGAGGCGCTTGACCTACCCGCCCCCGAAGACGAACTTCCATTTAAACCTAGAAGCACTCGCTTCTTCCGGATGGCGTGGAAGGGAGCTTTCCGGCCAGCTCTTGGGGTTTTTAGAGTATTCGAGACAAAGACCGACACTGCATGCCTTATATTTCAGTCAATGCCTCAGAACAAGTGAAGGTTGCTTTTCCACTATACCGCAGCAGAATGCCATCAAAATCATTCAGGAAACTGGCCAGGACGTTCGCGGCAGCGGCGGCCGCGTGAAGTTCATTCCAGGAGCCCAAGCTGGTCGCCCAGCCGCCGGTCAGGCGTTGGATGTCGTGCCCCGGCCGTTCGAGGAAAGAGCGTCTGCCGAATGCATGGGGCCGGCGGTGGAGCTCCGAGCGGGTCGGCTCACGGACTGTACAAACATGGTCGCTACACATGCGAGGCCATCGCCGATCGCCGGGTCTTGTCCGAGCTCATATCAGATGCACGTCGAAGCGCGAGCGCAGTTGAGTAGCGTAGCCAGTGCGCCTGTCATTGCACCTCCGCCTTAGGCGATGGCAAAGCCCCAGGCAAGTGCGTTGCATTTGCCGCAAGCGAACGCGACAAATCGTAGCAATCGGCTAAACGAATCGGCTATATGGGCCGGTTTGCAAGAGTCGGTTTCATGACACGCGTTCCTTGGACAAAAGATTTTCCAGATGCATTTGTAAATGCGCCGTGGGCGAGTGGTGACAAACGGGTCGCTACTCTAAGCTCGCATGCACTCTATCAGTCCGCAAAGGGTGAGCGGAATTTGGAGGCGGCTATCGCTATAGTCGACGATCTTTACAGCCGAGAATGCGTGCTGTCCCTCGTTGATTATGTTGAAGGTCTGGGCGGGAGGCCAAAAATCGTCAGCCCCTCATGCCAACCGGGTGATTCGAACAATGCGTTGGCAATTGGTTACGCCGAATGGCTTTCTCACGAATTCGATTGGGATGTTGAAACAGAGATATTTCAGCAGAAAACCATTTCGAGAGACAAGTCCCCCACTTGGAGGCGAATAGCCAATCGCTGTGAGTTTTACGGCCAAATTGACAAGGGGGCCTCTTATGTCATAGTGGACGACGTCATTACGACTGGTGGAACTTTAGCAGACCTGCGTTCGTTCATTCACCGTAAAGGTGGAACAGTTATAGCTGTCAGCGCTATCGCATCCCGCGAGGGCCGTCCGCAAAAGATAAGGTTGGGCGATGATATTCGGGCAGACTTGGAGCGTTTCTATGGGAACGACCTTGGAAGGTTTTGCCACGACCATCTCGGATTTTCGCACGAGTGTTTCACGGATGGTGAGGCCTATGCGGTCAGAGGATGTTCAGGTTATGTCGATCTCGGAAAGAAAATCCTACGAGCGCGTGACGCGCGACATGCACGCAGAAGCGCGTAGGATTCTTCACGGCCGCCCGAAACTCGTTAAGCGGAACGAGCTTTAGGAAACCGCTAGCGCGCTCCAACTGCCGATTGGCGGAAGCACGTGCGAGGGCGACTTGATCGACCTCACGTTCAATCCAGACACCAGCGCAACAACGAGCGTTCCTAGCATTCAACCGCTCCCACCTTGCTTGCTTAGCCTCACCCCGGCGCCACCACCATTCTCTAGGCCGGAAGGTGATGACGCGCCAACATTTGCCGTCGAGCGTTTGCAATAAGAGAGGCGGGTGCTCACTCCGCCTCTCGCTACCAACTCAAAATGTCGTGCAGTTCACGGTGTTGCCGAAGCGGTTGCAAGTCGTGGTTTTCGGCTGACTGTTTTGCATGTTGGTAAAAGCCGCATTCGCTCTGGCAGATGCCCTGCCGCGAGACGAAATGGATTCGTTTTGGATGCATTGGGCCATGGCTGGCGTTCCTGGCTCGAAGCCGTAGGAGACGCATCGGTTCCGGAAATAGGTGGCCTGTTCCGCCTGCGGTGTGGTGGCAAACCAAGCCGGTGAGCCAGGCATCCCAAGCCCCGAACCGGAGCAGCCGCTCAAAAGGATAATCGCGGCCCCCGCCGCCGCGAAGGTGTGATGTTTGCGCAATGTGATTTCCCCCCGCCACACTGAACTTCAAAAGCTTCGCCCTCGCAAGGGCGCAATTGACGATAGCAGGAGGAAATGCCTGGGACCGGACTCCGCTAACCGCGCGGTTTGGTCTTCGGTTGAGGAGAGGTTTCCGATGGGTTTGCTGCCAATTTTGCAGATCGCCGATCTCTGAGCCATAGGGACTTTCTTCTTGCCACTAGCTCGTCAGGATCGTCTCCAGCGGTCGCTCGGCTATGCATAGCAGCAATGGCAAAGTCGGCTCTGTTCGTTCGATAGTCTTCCTTTTGCACAGTCATCGTTTGCTCCCAGTTCGTGGCCCCTCTTTGCCCTGACGGGAGATTAACTGCCGGTGCACTGCGCGAGTCAAATCAAACTAAGCACTCCGCCAAGACGCTCCATGGCCTGCACCATTGCTGTGAGATTGTTGACAACCGGGACCGATCGCGCGGCTTCATTTCCTCTAACACGTGCTCTAACGTTTCGATGAGACGCTTCGAATGGAGAGCCGTTGATGTCCCGACACTATCTTTTTCCCGATGAAGGGGAGCCTCTGCGCATGTCGCTTCGGCTAGTCCAAGGTCTGATATTCGGCAAGGACTCTCTGCCCCAATTTGCCGGCACCAAGCAGCGGGTTCTCTCCGCAACTCTGGAACTGAACGAGGCTAAAAAGCCAGTTCGCATTCTGAGAACCGAAGCTTCAGTTTGGGTGTTTGATCAAGATGGTGGCATCCGGCAAGGTTTGCATGAAGCGTTAGCTCTCGCGATGGATCTGTTACCAACCCGCCCGCGCGACGGTACTGTTGTTGAGCTGCGGCCCCGCACAAAAAAGCAGAAGTTGGAGAAGGAATTTCGCTGGGAGCCGGGAAAGGCTGAAATCGACCGCGTAATTTCCGACATCTGGCCAAAACGCAAGGCGGATCGTTTGAAAGCCGCAGAAGGTGTCGCGAAACGAAAGGCGCCACTGACTTATGATGCGAGCCGAGCGCTAGATGAAGCCTCGGAAGGCTTCTGGAAAATCGGACACGCGATAGAGCGCCTGAAAGAGCCGAGCTTAAAGGGATTCGCAGTCGAGGCCAGGCAACGCTCGGAAGCGGATCCTGAGGAAGGGTCCCTGTTCCGCGCCATCGCAGAAATGGCCGAACGCCGCTTGGAAATCCTGCGGCGCCGACGTGTCGGAAAGGGCGCCTGGTACGCCTTAGTGGACGTGACCAGATGGGATGATGGCGTCGGCACAAGCATCTCCAATTATCATGAGCGGTGCGAAGGAAAGGCCGCTGCGGTGGCGGCTGCGCGACGACTTCTAGCTGCGCACGCGGACAAGTTCGCCGAAGACATCACGGTCGAAGCGGAGCTGCTGACCGATTTGGAGTGGCAGGACCGTCGCCGTGATTTCGACTAGCGTGTGATGCCAACTCTCATTAGACGCGCCCCGGTCCCGTCCCCATTGGTAATCTCGACGTGCTTTGCAGCAAAAGCCGCCACTATTTTCGTTTTCGACTCCTCTCTCACCGTCTCGCCCTTCTCGAATAGGTGAACAGTCGAGAACGCGATTCCGGCATGCTGTGCTAGGTCGCGAACTGACCATTTCAGGATTCCGCGCGCCGCCCGGCATGCTTCCGGCGTTAACTTGGCCATGCACTTTCTCACTACGTACGTATTGACTAGTTGATCTGTTTCCACTAAATACACGTGTAGTGAGTTTGGCGCAAGGGATAGTCGCCTATGTTCAACCTTTCGGAAATCATGAAGACAGCCTGGGCGAAGTGGAGAGCCCACTTCGATGCCCGCCCTTACCTAACGCGCAAGCTGAACCGCGACGACTTCGGTTTCTATCTCGCCGCCGCTTGGCGTGAGGCGAAGGCGGCCCAAATGACCGCGCCAGAACGCCGTGCTGATCGCATCGTGGTTGAGATTGACCGCCTCAAATATCAGTCGTTGCGCGTCAACATCGAACCCCGTCGGCGTCAACTCGAAACCGAGCTTGCAGCCCTCGCCGGATAGGCCGGCACAACCGTTCATCAACAAGGGAGAATGACAATGCCGAACACCTCTGTTTGGGCAGCCGCCGAAGGTTTGCCCGCGATCAACCGCCGCCGCATGCTGCTCGGGCTCGCGGCTGCCTCAACCGCTGCCGCCGCTGTCACAGCGACTTCGGTTGCCGGCTGCGCACCTGTCGAAAACCCAGAACTGGTCCGCCTCGGCAACCAACTGCCGGACGCCTCCGCCGAATACCTTGCCGCGCTCGAAGAAATCGAGTGGATCGCTGCGGAATGGAAACACCGCTGGCCGCTTGCGCCCGACGAAATCACTTGGCCGCGAGGGGACTACACAGACGGCGAGCGCGATATCGCCGGGCGGCTCCTTAAACGTCCAGGAGAAGAGCGCGTCCGTTGTGTCCGTGATGTAAGAAACCTCGCGGCCATAGTGGCCACCGACCGCCCGCTGCGACACAACGCGAGTGAGGCCATGCGAGCTAGGCGTGCGCACTGGCTCGCTAGAGCCAAGAGAGAGCTCAAGATTGGCAAGGCCTATCAGGCTCAAACCGCCCGCCTTCGGGACATTTCAGGCATGGACCTGGCGAAGGCGAGGGCGGCTGCTGCGAAGAAGTCACTTTCAGATCTGGTGACCGCTATCATGGAGCAGCCGGGAACGACCATGGAGGGGATGCTGATCAAGGCGCAGGCGGTCACCACCTTCAACAAGGCGATTGCGCGCAAATACCCCTTGGATGGCGAGATTTGGGCTGCACAGTTGGCGGCATCGGTTCTCCAGTTGGCTTCGGGGGAGCGAGCATCATCATGAGCCCCGACAAGGAAAAGGCAGCCTTCTTCGGTCTTGAGCCGCTGCTCTGCGACTCTGTCAACATGGTCGGCGTCCTCGTAAACATGATGGACAGTATGGGGCTAACCGCAAAGCCGGCCGGTTCCAATCATGTGCTGACCCAAGGCGAGGCCGATCAGCTTTTCTTCGTTGCCAGCATCGCAATGTCGATGTCCAAAACGGCCAGGAAAGCCTACTATGAAGCGCTCGGGTGGGACGCGTCATGACCGCGCCTTCGGACGACCTCAACGACCTGCAATAGCCCTTCGCGACTGAAGAATGCCAAAGCCCGCTGCCTCACGGTGGCGGGCTATTTACCTTGCAGGTCGCCAGTCAGAACTCTAACGCGGCCGGCCTCGTCCAACTGCCCTGCCTCGTACTTTTTAGATGCCATTTCACGGACGGCATCCAAGCCGAAGTCTTCGATCGCTTCAGTCGACGTCACGACGAGGACGCGCTCTGTTCCGTCAAAGGCTTCAAGCACCAACTCGAACCGCTCAGTGGTTCCCTCTTCGCCAGTAAAAACCAGACCCATATGCCTTTCTCCCTTCCGGCTAAGGTCTCGCCGCTGAAAACAGCCGGAGAACAGCGACGGCTGCCTACCCTTTTGAACCTTTTGAGTGTTCGCTGTGGGGGCTTATATGAAAAAATCTCGCTTCCGGAATTTCGCGAGGAACTGCCAGAATCATCGAGACAGCCGTTCGACAGTTTCAATGATGGCCTTGGCAAGGGCTTCTGCCTCATGGATCGGCTCGGGGCCATAGAGCAGCAAAACCGCCTCCTCGCTCGGCAGTACGCCGGCCGGGCATGTCTCTTCAATAGCCATTCGAACCAACTTTAGCGCAGCCCAGGCGCGGACAGTCTCTTGGTCTTGCATGCTAGTCCACCATGTCACGCAGGGGTCTCTTGCGCTTCGGCGGCCTGTACTTCTCGATTAGCCTGACCTTGTCCATATCGACCGTCACAAGCGTTCCAAGGTCGATTGTCACCTTGCCACCTTCCTCGTCTATGCGCGTGATCTCGCCTCGAAGCTCCATCTGCTGGCCTCGCTTGACCTTGGAAGAATCCCGGATCGAATGCGGGAAATTGTAGCTTGGGAGAGAGACGCTTACGATACCTTCTGTGACCCTACGCCGAACAGTTGCGGTTATTGCTACCTCGTCTCCAATGCCTATTCCCCGCGCCATGGATTGAGTCTGGGGCGGGCACGGCCTTAGTCAAGAGATTGCTAATGTATGACACAACGGCGGCGCGAAGCGGGCCTGAATGCAGCGCTCCCCGCTATCCGCTAGTTCGCTGCCCCTGTCCCGTGCCATCGGATGAAAGCCGCATCCTTGCCGGTAATGTCCTTCACCGATTTCAACAGGGTTTCATGGACCGCGCGAAGCGCTCGATAGTGGTCGCAGGTAGGCGATAGCAGCGGCCGGACAATGCTCTTGTGAAGCTCGTAAAGACCTGGGACGTATCCGGTGGCAGCAGGAGCTACCGCCTTTCTAGTTAGTTTTGCATTGTGCTTGATCCTACCCCATTGCGTCACATAGCCAGCAGTGTCGGCCCACCGCCGGAGGTGAAACTGCGGCACATAGTGATGGTCCCCATCCTTGCTCAAAGGTCTTGTCTCAACTGCTTGCCAAAGCGGCGCGGCTCGCGGCGCTCTGGGCACCTCAAAATGGTTCCTACGAATGGCTTATTTGACCGTTATTTGACGGTTTTACGTGCCGGTCCGCTAAGTAGTTGAAATTGCTGGTACGCCCAAGGGGAATCGAACCCCTGTTCCCGCCGTGAGAGGGCGGTGTCCTGACCGCTAGACGATGGGCGCGTTCAAGAACCGGCGATATAGGCTGACGGCTGGGAAAAAGCAACTAGGCTCAGGGCCACTGCTCGCACAGACGAAAAATCCGCTGCAAGCCTATCGTTTTGGCTCGATCAGGTCCCAGAGATTTCCATAAAGGTCGGCGAAGACCGCGACCGTGCCATAAGCCTCATGGCGTGGCGCTTCGCGGAACTTGACGCCTTTTTCGAGCATCAGCGCATGGTCGCGTGCAAAATCGTCGGTTTCGAGGAACAAAAAGACCCGCCCGCCGGTCTGGTTGCCGACGGCGTGCCTTTGCGCATCGCCGGATGCTTCGGCGAGAAGCAGCCGCGCGCCCTGCCCTTTGCCCGGCGTGATCGTGACCCAGCGTTTGCCGCCGCCGAGATCGATATCTTCGGTGAGCACAAAACCCAGCCGGTCGACATACCAGGAAATCGCCTCGTCATAATTTGCGACGACAAGCGCGACCGTGGCAATGCTGCGGTGTTCGGCAAAACCGGTCATTTGTTCCTGATCGCAAAACGGCCGACGATGCGGCGCTCGGTAATGTCATAGACGAAGATGGCGCGGCTGCCGTCGGGCAGCTCGGCGTCGATCGAAAGGTGATTGCCGGAGAGCGATTGGCTAATCACCCTGGCGCCGACCGGCAGCACGATGTCGCCGTTGACCGGTTCGCCGATCGGCACCTGGAAGTCACTGGTCAACGGCGGGGCGGCAGGCGGCGCGTTGCGCGCTTTGTAGACAAGTGCTGCTATCACCACCATAAGGGCGAGGAACAGCAGGCCGAGATTGATGGCGACGAAGCGGACGAGCTTCCTCCGCACCTTTTCGACCTCGGGGTCGAGTGGCTTTTCCTCGTCTTCGTCGGCAAGCGGCCGGGCCATGGCAGCAGATTCCGGAACTGTTTTCGATGAGCGCTCATAACGAAGAGGTCAGACAATTAATAGGGGCCGGATCGATCGTGCTGGAGGCGGGCGCCGATGCCGCCGGCCAGCGGCTCGACCAATGGTTGGCGGCCAGGCTCGGCCCCGACATGTCGCGCAGCCGGGTGCAGATGCTGATAAAGCAAGGCGCGGTCAGGATCGGCGGCAGGCAGGTCGAAGAGACGAAGCGCAAGATGGCACAAGGTGACAGCGTGTCGGTCGACATGCCGGAGCCTGAACCGGCGGCGCCGCAAGGCGAAGATATTGCGCTGGACGTCCTCTACGAGGACAACGCGCTGATCGTCATCAACAAGCCGGCCGGGCTGGTCGTACATCCCGGCGCCGGCAACTGGACCGGTACGCTGGTCAACGCGCTGATCCATCATTGCGGCGACAGCCTGTCCGGCATCGGCGGCGTGAGACGGCCGGGCATCGTCCACCGCCTCGACAAGGAGACCAGCGGCGTCATGGTCGTCGCCAAGACCGACCGCGCCCACAAGGCGTTGTCGGAGGCCTTTGCCGACCACGGCCTGACCGGCGATCTCGAGCGGGCCTATCTGGCGTTGGTCTGGGGCATACCGGCAAGGCCGACCGGGACGGTCGACGCGCCGCTCGGCCGCGCCGCCGACCGGGTACGCCGTGCCGTGGTGCCGCAAGGCCGCGACGATGCGCGCCATGCCATAACGCATTTCACCGTCGTCGAGCGCTTTGGCGAGCAGCAGCAGGAATTCGCCACGGCGAGCCTGGTCGAATGCCGGCTGGAAACCGGTCGCACCCACCAGATACGCGTCCACATGGCCCATATCGGCCATCCAGTGATCGGCGATCCCGAATACGGCCAGGCTTTCCGAACCAAGGCCAACCGGTTGCCCGAGCCGCTAAGGAGCAAGGTAAAGGCGTTTCCGCGACAAGCTTTGCACGCCCGCCTCCTTGCATTTCGCCATCCCGATACCCATCTAACGATGAGGTTCGAAGCAGCGATACCGTGGGACATGGAGGAACTCGTCGACGGCTTCCGCAAGCTCTGAACCAACCATCTGAAAACCTGACCGGCGTTGTTCACTTCAGCGTGACACACTGTTTCGTGCTGAACAAATGCCTGTCTTTCTGGTTTTGTTCCTATATATGTCGGTTGGCGCGAATGTGCCTTTGGCATTCGCGCCACATGCCCGCCGCGTTTCGGGGGCATCACTCCAATAGAGAGGGGGCGCTATCATGGCCCAGTCATTACCCAGTATCGTTTCCGGCGAAGGCGGTCTCAGCCGCTACCTGGAAGAAATCCGCCGCTTTCCGATGCTTCAGCCGCAGGAAGAGTACATGCTCGCCAAGCGCTACGCCGAGCATGAGGACACCACGGCTGCGCACAAGCTCGTCACCAGCCACCTTCGGCTCGTCGCCAAGATCGCCATGGGCTATCGCGGCTACGGCCTGCCGATCGGCGAGGTGATCTCGGAAGGCAATGTCGGTCTGATGCAGGCCGTCAAGAAATTCGAACCGGAGCGCGGCTTCCGTCTCGCCACCTATGCGATGTGGTGGATCAAGGCCTCGATCCAGGAATACATCCTGCGCTCGTGGAGCCTGGTCAAGATGGGCACCACCGCCAACCAGAAGCGCCTGTTCTTCAACCTGCGCAAGGTGAAGGGCAAGATCCAGGCGCTTGATGAAGGCGATTTGAAGCCCGACCAGATCACCGAGATTGCCACCCGGCTGAACGTCTCGGAAGCGGAAGTCGTGTCGATGAACCGCCGTCTGTCGGGCGACGCCTCGCTCAATGCGCCCATCCGGGCCAGTGAAGGCGAGTCCGGCGAATGGCAGGACTGGCTGGTCGACGACCACGAAAGCCAGGAAGAGATGCTGATCGAGCAGGACGAGCTGGAAAACCGGCGCGGCATGCTGTCGGGCGCTCTTGCCGTGCTCAACGACCGTGAACGCCGCATCTTCGAGGCGCGCCGCCTCGCCGATGAGCCGTTGACGCTGGAAGAGCTGTCGGCCGAGTTCGATATCAGCCGCGAGCGCGTGCGGCAGATCGAGGTGCGCGCCTTCGAGAAGGTGCAGGACGCGGTCAAGGCCGCGGCCAAGCGCCAGACGCAGGCGTTGCGCACCATCGAGGCGCAGCCGGCGGCGTAAGGCCTCCAAGAGAACCAAAAAAACGGCGGCGTCAGGTAACTGGCGCCGCCGTTTTTTCCAAAGCGCGTCGCGTTCGACCGGCCTTGTGCGATGCGCTTAGATCCTTGTTTATGAATGTCGTTATCGCAACACCGCTGCACGTGGATGTCCGATCCGCCGCCGTAACTGCCGTAGCCCCGCTATGGCGTCCGCAGACGGTCGCATTGATAACGCATTACAGCAATTTTCCCCAAGCCCTGAAGACCGTAACGCTGCAAGCTGTGGCGTCGATATTCCGGCGCCGACCGGCGCATTCCACAACCCGGCGCTCGCAGCAAGCGGCGCGATAACGGGCCGCCGATAACGGGCCGCTGGGGCTGCCTCAGGCAGTTGGAGCTCGTCTGTTGGAAACGAAAGGCAGTATGACGATGACGATTTCCCCGTTTCTGACCGCTCTTGGATCCGAAGGTCCCCCAGCCGATCGGGCGAAAGACATGGCCCTCTATGGATGGCTAATTGGAAGCTGGGAAATGGACTCGGTCCGCTATCTCGACGACGGCACAATCCAGAAATGGGATGGCGAATGCCATTTTGGCTGGGTGCTCGAAGGCCGCGCGATTCAGGACGTTTGGATCAGGCCCAAGCGCCCTGCGCCGTCGACGATGTATGGCACGACCTTGCGCATCTTCGACCCTGGGATCGAGGGCTGGCATATCATATGGAACGACCCGCTCAACCGGGATCACTCGTGCCAGATCGGCCGGGCCGAGGGTAAGGACATTGTCCAGCTCGGCAATGACTCACGGGGGATGAAAACTCGATGGCGTTTCACGGAGATCACTGCCAGCAGCTTCCATTGGATCGGCGAGGAAAGATCTTCCGAGAGCGGCCCTTGGCAAATCACGTATGAACATTTAGCCCGCCGAAAAACCTTGACGCTGGACTAAGCGACTAGCTGGCGTCTGCGCCGCTCCTCATCCGGCTGCCGACGCGGTCCCCGTATGGATCATCGGATTCAAACATGGCAAAAATCGACTCGGGATCAATAACTTGGATGACCATCGCGGGACGATGAGCGCAGCGCCGAGTCTGAACGGCATTGTAGTGCCAGCGCCCCATCTCCTCACAGGCAATCGAGCGGAAACTTCAGATAGCGCCGCCCGTTGGATTCCGGCTCCGGCAGGCGTCCGCCGTTCATGTTCACCTGCAGCGCGTGCAGGATCAGCCGCGGCATCGGCAACGTCCTGTCGCGGGCTTGGCGGAGCGCGACGAAGTCGGCTTCCGTCTTGCCGCCGGCAACATGGATGTTGCCGGCTTTCTGCTCCGCGACCGTGCTTTCCCACCGCGCTTCACGACCGCCCGGCTGGTAGTCGTGACCGACGAACAGACGTGTCTCGTCCGGCAGCGCCAGAATGTCCTCGATCGAACGCCAGAGCCGCTCGGCACTGCCGCCCGGAAAGTCTGTCCTGGCGGTGCCGCTGTCCGGCATGAACAACGTGTCGTGGATGAAGGCGGCGTCGCCAATGACGTAAGTGATCGAGGCCAGTGTGTGGCCCGGCGAGAACAGCACTCTCGCCGGAAGGCCGCCGACCGAAAAAGTTGCGCCGTCCGCGAATAGCCTATCCCATTGCGAACCGTCGGCGGAGAATTCCGGCCAGTTGTAGATCACCTTCCACAATTTCTGGACGTCGATGACCTTTTCGCCGATTGCCGTCGGCGCTCCGGTTCTCCCCCTCAAATAATGGGCGGCGGAGAAATGATCGGCATGTGGATGCGTGTCGAGGATCCACTCGACCTCCAGCCCGCTTTCCCTGACGAAGTCGAGCAGGGCGTCGGCGTTCTTCGTTGCCGTTGCACCGGACCTTTCGTCGAAGTCGAGCACCGGATCGATGATGGCGCATTTGCGGGTCGCCATGTCGGCGACCACATACTGGACGGACCCGCTCGGCTCGTCATAGAAGCCGGTGACCTGCGACCTGGCCGATAATGCGTCCAATCCCAGCCTCCTTCGCCCCTCACCACGGCAGGAAGGATTTTCTCTGCCACGGCAAATGAAAGGCATGGTTGTCCGTCAACCAGGCACCGTCAAGCACCCCATGCTCATAGCGCCCGGGAAAACCGAAAATTCTCCGTGCCGCCCCTGCCTGCTCAGGCGGAAGGCTGCTTGGTCTTCCTGAGATATGGCAGGATCGTCTCGTAGGCACCGAAGCGCTTGATGGCATCCTCATTCGAGACGGCAGCGGTGATGATGACGTCCTCGCCCTGCTTCCAGTTCGCCGGCGTCGCCACCTGGTGCTTGGCGGTAAGCTGCATGGAATCGATGGCGCGCAGGATTTCGTCGAAGTTGCGGCCCGTCGTCATCGGATAGGTGAGAACCAGCTTGATCTTCTTGTCGGGCCCGATGACGTAGACCGAACGCACCGTGGCATTGTCCGCCGGCGTGCGGCCTTCCGAGCTCTCGCCGGCACCCGCCGGCAGCATCTCATAAAGCTTGGCGACCTTGAGATCCTTGTCGCCGATCAGCGGGTAGTTCAGCGAATGGCCGGTCGCGGTCTTGATATCGTTCTGCCACTTTTCGTGGCTTTCGACGGGATCGACCGAGATGCCGATGATCTTGACGTTGCGCTTCCTGAACTCGCCTTCGAGCCCGGCCATCGTGCCGAGTTCGGTCGTGCAAACCGGCGTAAAGTTCTTCGGATGACTGAACAATACCGCCCAGCCGTCGCCGATCCATTCATGGAAGCTGATCGGTCCTTGCGTGGTCTCAGCGGTGAAGTCCGGTGCGATGTCGTTGATGCGAAGGCTCATGGCGTGTCCCTACCTGTTTGGCTTGCCGCTGGCATTGAACGCCCCACCGGCGTTGCTTGCATTTCTAACACTGCGGCGTCATCCTTCAAGTGGCTGTTGACGCTAGGATAGTGGCCGGCCTCAAAAAAATTTTTGTCACTTAGGCGGGAAATACAGCAGTGATTTCCGCGCTGGCGAAAAAGCACCGGAGGTTGGTTAAACGCGCAGGCATTTCCGCCGATTGTTCGGCTCAGATGCTGCCCATTCCGCCGTTAAGTGGCGTCGGGTCGATGAGGCGACGCGACGCGCTACGCCTTGTTCACTGCCAGCGTCGTCGCCAGGTCTTCCATGCGCTGGGCCAGCGCGCCGAGCGCCCCGGTCAGCACGGAATCGTTCTTATCGGCCTTGGTCAGTGCATCGTCGCGCGTCTTGCGCAGCGTCAGCACTTCGCTTTCCATGCCCTTGACGCGCTTTTGCAGTTCCGAAAGCTCGTCCATGACCATGATGCCGGCCATCACGGTCAGCCGCTGGTCGCCGATCTCGCCAAAAGAATCCTTCAGATGCGAGACATAGCGGTCGAAGCGCTCGGCAAGATCGATCAGATGCTCTTCCTGGCCCTCGTCGCAGGCCATCCGATATTGCTTGCCGTCGATGGAAACCGTGACTTGTGCCATTAGCCTACCTGTCCAGTACCGCGCGGATGGTCTCCATGGCTGTCACCAGCCTTCGCGACACTTCTTTGTTGGCATCTTCCAGCCGTTCGGCGCGAGCTTCGGAATTGTCGAGCTCCTGCGCCAGCCGCGAGCGGTCGGCGTTCATCCGCTGCACTTCGGCCTCGGCTTCCGAATAGTCCCGCTCATGCTCGAGCTTGGCCGCGACGGCGTTTTCCAGCCCTTCGATGGCCTTACCCAGCCTGGCAATGACTTCCTTGAGGGTCGTTTCCCCGGTCATGGCTTTCGTCCTGCGCCCTGCCCATCACCGAATCATCCACGTTCAGAACGCGTTATCCCTGAAACATTACGCGTCGTGTGAACCGCACGTCAATAAAGCTGTCGCGACTGTCCCCTGCTAACGCTAATGTAGGTCGCGCATGGCCATCACAAGACCGGCAAAAGCACACCGATTTGTTGACTAAAAGGCCGCGCCTGCTATGTGTCGCGCACCCTTTTCAAGGGCTTTCCCAAGGCCCAAACCCCCATTTTGGAGGAAGTATGACCTCGCGCGAACAACATGACCGGATGGCCAATGCGATTCGTTTTCTCGCCATGGACGCCGTCGAGAAGGCAAATTCCGGCCACCCCGGACTGCCCATGGGCTGCGCCGACATCGCCACGGTGCTGTTCACCCGCTTTCTCAAATACGATCCGAAAAACCCGCATTGGCCGGACCGCGACCGCTTTATCCTGTCGGCCGGCCACGGCTCGATGCTGCTTTACTCGCTGCTCTATCTGACCGGCTACGAAGACATCACCATCGACCAGATCAAGCAGTTCCGCCAATTGGGATCGAGGACGGCGGGCCACCCGGAATACGGCCATGCCGCCGGCATCGAGACGACGACCGGCCCACTCGGCCAGGGCCTTGCCAATTCGGTCGGCTTCGCGCTCGGCGAGCGCATCATGAATGCCGCTTTCGGCAAAGATCTCGTCGACCACTACACCTATGTGCTGGCCGGCGACGGCTGCCTGATGGAAGGCGTATCCCAGGAAGCCATCGCGCTTGCCGGGCATCTGAAGCTGAACAAACTGATCGTCTTCTGGGACAACAACAACATCTCGATCGATGGCCCGGTGTCGCTCGCCGATAACACCGATCAGGTCGCCCGCTTCCAGGCGTCTGGCTGGAATGCCAGCCATATCGACGGCCAGGACCCGGAAGCGATCGCCTATGCCATCGAAGCGGCCCGCCACTCCGACAAGCCGACGATGATCGCCTGCAAGACGACGATCGGCTTCGGCGCGCCGACCAAGGCCGGCACCAACAAGGCGCATGGCTCGCCGCTCGGCGCCGAGGAAATCGCTGGCGCCCGAAAATTCTTCGGCTGGGATTATCCGCCCTTCGAGGTTCCGGCCGATATCCTCGACGCATGGCGTACCGCCGGGCGGACCGGCGTCAAGGCGCGCACCGACTGGGAAAGCCGACTTGCCAAGGCCGACGCCAAATTGCGCGCAGAGTTCGAACGCCGCATCAGTGGCACGCTGCCGGCCAACTTCGACGCCGTCATTGGCGATTACAAGAAGAAGCTCGCCGCCGACAAGCCGAAGGTCGCCACCCGTAAGTCATCGGAAATGGCGCTGGAGGTCATCAACGGCGCCGTGCCCGAAACCATCGGCGGCTCGGCTGATTTGACCGGCTCCAACAACACCAAGACCAGCCAGACCAAGAACATCACCGCCGACGATTATGGCCAGCGCTATGTCCACTACGGCATTCGTGAGCACGGCATGGCGGCCGCGCTCAACGGCCTGACATTGCATGGCGGCATTATCGCCTATGGCGGCACGTTCATGTGCTTTTCCGATTATGCCCGTCCGGCGATGCGGCTTGCTTCGCTGATGGGCATCCGCTCGATCTTCGTCATGACCCATGATTCGATCGGCCTTGGCGAAGACGGCCCGACCCATCAGCCGGTCGAGCATCTGGCAGCACTTCGCGCCATCCCGAACCACAATGTCTTCCGCCCGGCCGACGCGGTCGAAACCGCCGAATGCTGGCAGTTGGCCATTGAGTCGGAAAAGACGCCTTCGACATTGGCGCTGACCCGGCAGAACCTGCCGACGGTACGCAACGACTTCGTTGCGGAAAACCTCAGCAGCCGCGGCGCCTATGAACTTGCCGCCGCGAGCGGTGAAGCCGCGGTGACGATCTTCGCTTCGGGCTCCGAGGTCGAGATCGCGCTGGCCGCCCGCCAGGCGTTGGAAAAGCACGGCCATGCGACCCGCGTCGTCTCGGTGCCGTGCTTCGAATTGTTCGACAAGCAGAGCGCCGACTATCGCAGCAGGACGATCGGCAATGCGCCGCTCAAGATTGCCATCGAAGCCGGCATCCGTCAGGGCTGGGATCACTTCATCGGCACCGACGGCATCTTCATCGGCATGACCGGCTTCGGCGCTTCCGGCACCATCGAACAGCTCTACCCGCATTTCGGCATTACCGCCGAAGCAACGGTAAAGGCGGCGGAAGCCCGTCTGCACGGCAAATGAAGGTGAGCCCGCCCGGCAAGGGCTGGCATAGCGGTTTTGCCGGGCGGTGGAGCATTAATCGATTTAAATCCAAGCCTCGGCGGCTGGATTCTTTGCCCGTCCGCCGTTATGAAGCTGCGGACTTGATCTTCGGCCTCCAACTCCCAGGGAGAGAACAATGACCGTCAGAGTTGCCATCAACGGATTCGGCCGCATCGGCCGAAACATTCTGCGCGCCATCCATGAATCCGGCCGCAAGGATATCGATGTCGTCGCGGTCAACGATCTCGGCCCGGTCGAGACCAACGCGCATCTGCTGCGCTTCGACAGCGTGCATGGCCGCTTTCCGCATGAGGTGACGGTTGACGGCGACCAGATCATCGTCGGCAAGGAAAAATTCAAGGTCACCGCGATCAAGGATCCGACGCAACTGCCCTGGAAGGAGCTCGGCATCGACATCGCGCTCGAATGCACCGGCATCTTCACCGCCCGCGACAAGGCCGTCGCCCATCTGACCGCCGGTGCCAAGCGCGTTCTCGTCTCCGCTCCGGCAGAGGGCGCCGACCTCACCGTCGTCTATGGCATCAACCATGACAAGCTGACCAAGGACCACATCGTCATCTCGAACGCCTCCTGCACCACCAACTGCCTGGCGCCGCTGGCGGCCGTGCTGAATGAGGCGGTCGGCATCGAAAAGGGCATGATGACGACGATCCATTCCTACACCGGCGACCAGCCGACGCTGGATACCATGCACAAGGACCTCTACCGCGCCCGTGCCGCCGCGCTGTCGCAGATTCCGACCTCGACCGGTGCCGCCAAGGCCATCGGCTTGGTACTGCCCGAGCTCAAGGGCAAGCTCGACGGCATCTCCATCCGCGTGCCCACGCCGAACGTTTCGCTCGTCGATTTCAAGTTTATCGCCAAGCGGCCGACCACCGTCCAGGAGATCAATGACGCGGTGATCGCCGCTTCAAACGGCAAGCTGAAGGGCATCCTCGCCGTTACCCGTCACCCCAATGTTTCGATCGACTTCAACCACGATCCGCATTCTTCGATCGTGGCGCTCGACCAGACCAAGGTCATGGACGGCAACTTCGTTTCGGTGCTGTCGTGGTACGACAATGAGTGGGGCTTCTCGAACCGCATGGGCGATACCGCCGTCGCCTTCGGCAAGACCATCGCCTGATCGCAGAATCATCTTCTCGACCTGGAAAACGCCCGGCTCAGTCCGGGCGTTTTTCGTTGCAGCACGAACCGCTGACGCACGCTCTGCTGCTTGGGAATGCCAAAACGTTCGACGATCGGCAGCGTGGGGCAAAAAGCCACGCTGCTGCCTTGCAGCGGCCATGTCTTCGCCCCACTCTCCCGTGATGCCGGAGCATATCGACTAGGGGCGACCAACGAATGGAGCATGGTATCTATCTGGTGACGCTTGTTGGAGCAGCACTTGTCGTTGCCGCCGCGTTTTCGAGCTTGATCGCCTTCCGTTTCGGCGCCCCTCTCCTGCTGCTGTTTCTCTGCATCGGCCTCGCTACCGGAACCGACGGTCTCGGCATCCACTTCGACAACGCCCGAGTTGCTTATTTTGCCGGCTCATTGGCGCTGGCGGTCATCCTTTTCGACTCCGGCTTCGGTACGCCGCTCAACGCCTTGCGGCAGGCGGCCGGGCCGGCGCTGTCGCTGGCGACATTCGGCGTCCTTTTGACCACCGGCCTGTTCGGCGCCGCCGCCTATTATCTGCTCGACCTGACCTGGCTGGAATCCTTCCTGCTCGGTGCCGCCGTCGCCTCGACCGACGCCGCGGCGGTGTTCTTCCTGCTGCGCGCCGGCGAGATCAATTTGCGCGAGCGCGTGCGGTCCACGCTCGAGGTGGAATCCGGCACCAATGACCCGATCGCCATCTTCCTGACCATCACGCTGGTCGAGGTCATCGCCGCCAACATCCACCCCGAGGCAAAGGTGTTGGTTACCGATCTTGCCGTCGGTTTCCTGGTCAACATGGGCCTCGGTGCGGTCATCGGCATTCTCGGCGGCATGGCCATTGTGCGTCTTGTCGATCGCCTCAATCTCGATCACGGCCTGCTGCCGATCTTCGTGCTGACGCTGTCGCTGATGGTGTTTGCTGCCGCCGGCGCCGTCGGCGGCTCCGGCTTCCTGGCGGTCTATCTCGCAGGCCTGATTGCCGGCAATTCCGATATCCGGGCCGTCACCATCCTCAAGCGCTTCCAGGACGGCATGTCGTGGCTGGCGCAGATCATCATGTTCCTGATCCTCGGCCTGTTCGCGACGCCTTCGCAATTTCCGGCGATCCTGGTGCCGGCAGTGCTGCTCGGCCTGTTCCTGATATTTGTGGCACGGCCAATCGCGGTCTGGCTGTGCCTGGTGCCGTTCCGCCTGCCACGCCCGGAAGTCGCCTTTGTCTCATGGGTTGGCCTGCGTGGCGCCGTGTCGATACTGCTTGCCATCACGCCGCTGCTCGGCGGCCTGGACAACGGCCGCCTCATCTTCAACACCGCCTTCATCATCGTGCTGGTCTCGCTGATCATCCAGGGATGGACCGTCGGGCCGCTGGCGCGCCGCCTCGGCCTTATCGTGCCGGCCCGCCTGGGACCGCTCGACAAGGTCGAATTGGAACTGCCGGGCTCCGCCCATCATGAGCTTCTCGCCTACCGCGTGGCACCCGGCAGCCCGGTGGCGCGCGGCGAACGCATTCCGCGCTGGGCGCGGCCATCGCTTGTGTTGCGCGACGGACGCTCGATGCGCTTCCAGGATATGGGCCGGCTGGCGGCCGGCGACCACGTCTACATCTTTGTGCCGGACCGCTATCCGCGCCTGCTCGACAAGCTGTTCGCCAGCCGCGCCGTCGTCGATCCCGAGGATGCGGATTTCTTCGGCGCCTTCGCTGTCGATCCGTCACGCTCCGCCGAGGAACTGGAGACCGCCTATGCGCCGGGCCTGACCGAAGCGGAACGCAAGCTCAGCATCGGCGACCTGGTCACTACGCGGCTCGGCGGCCACGCCGAATACGCCGACCGCGTGCTGCTCGGTCCGATCGAGCTGATCGTTCGCGACGTCGACGACAAGGGCAGGATCACCGGCCTTGGCCTGTCCTTCGAGCCGACCGCGCCGGTGGCGCGCGTTCCGGTGTTCCTCAGCGCCGGCGAAATCCGCGACCGCATCGCCGCCTTCATCCGCAACCGGCGCAAGCCGGCCGAAGCGCAGGCGGTCGAGGCGGAGGCCGAGCTGGAACCGGTTCCGCAGCCCGTGGCGGAAAAGGCAACTGGCGAAGGCTGACCGCTGTCGACGCTAGCCGCGGAACCCTGCCGCCGAGGGTTGAAGAATGGCCCGGCAACTGGCGTGGCGAGCCATATGGTCCGACATCGCCGGAGTTCCCGATCGACTGCTCCAAGGCATCTGGCCGAACAGTCGGCAATTCTCCGTGACTGTACGGCGCCATGGGGGCGCTTTTAATTGTTGCGGGCCGCTACGAACTGCGCCGCTTGTTTCAGAAGCGCGGCTTGTGCGCCAAAAGGCTCGAGCAGCGCATGAGCCTGGTCGACGAGGCCCTGGAGCTGGTCCCGCGCCCAGCCCGGTCCGTGCAGCGCGACCAGCGTCGCCTTGCCGGCCGCGGCATCCTTGCCCGTGGCCTTGCCCATCTGATGCGCGTCGGCGGTCAGGTCGAGCAGATCGTCGGCAAGTTGAAAGGCAAGCCCAATCGCCGAACCAAATTCGGCCAGCCTTTCGCGGTCGCCCGACGGCGCGCCGGCAAGGATGGCTCCCGCTTCGCAGGCAAAGCGGATCAGCGCACCGGTTTTCATCGCCTGAAGCCGGATGATGCCCGCCTCGTCCGGCCGGCTTTGTTCGGCCTCGAGATCGAGCATCTGGCCGCCGACCATGCTTCCCGCCCCGGCGGCACGGGCCAGTGCCAGCACCAGCGCTGCCCTGCGCTCGGCCGGCAGCATTGTCGCCTCGTCGGCAAGGATGTCGAAGGCAAGTGTCAGCAAGGCGTCGCCGGCAAGAATGGCGGTCGCCTCATCGAAAGCCCTGTGCACAGTCGGCTGGCCGCGGCGCAAATCGTCGTCGTCCATGGCCGGCAGATCGTCATGGATGAGCGAATAGCAGTGCACGCATTCGAGCGCCGCCGCCACGCGCAGCGCCGCCTCGCCGTCGGCTGAAAACAGTGCAGCACTTTCCATAACCAGGAAGGGACGCAGTCGTTTGCCGCCGTTCAGCACGCCATGTCGCATTGCCGCCATCAGGCGTTCGGGCCGCGCGACCTCGCCTGAAAGCGTGCGTCCGTCGAGCAACCGTCTCAGCAGCGCCTCGAGTGGAACTGCCCGGGCAATAAGTGCGGCTTCGAACGCCATTTGGTCGTCTTTCGTCATGGTCGGGAGCGGTAGCCGACACTCAGACGTTGCGCAAGAAGCCAAGCGCCATTATGCCGGGGGCAGGGAGTAGCGCGGACTGGATGGCTTGGCGGAACCGATCGTCGATCACGAAACCGAAGGGTTGGACATGGCAAGACCGAGACGCGGCAGCCGCATCGGTCTTCAACGCTGGGTCCGGCGCGGCATCGCCGTCGCTGTCGTGCTGGCGCTGGTGCCGGTGCTGCTGACCTTCCTGTACCTGCCGTCATTCGTGCATCCGGTGTCGACATTGATGCTGAAGGACCTGGCGACGTTTTCCGGCTACGATCGGCGCTGGGTTTCCATCGACGATGTCGCGCCGGTGCTGGCATATTCGGTCATCATGTCGGAGGACGGGCAGTTCTGTTTCCATCGCGGCGTCGATCTGGGCGAGTTGCGCGGCGTTGTCGACGATGCGCTCGCCGGCGAGATGACACGTGGCGCCTCGACCATCACCATGCAGACGGTAAAGAACCTTTATCTATGGTCGCGGCCGTTGGGCTCGGTCCGTAAGGTCGTCGAACTGCCGCTGGCCGTCTATTTCGATGCGGTGCAGTCGAAACGGCGGATCATGGAGATCTACCTCAACATCGCCGAATGGGGACCGGGCGTCTACGGCATCGAGGCCGCCGCCCAGCATCATTTCGGCGTCTCGGCAAAACAGCTGTCGCGCCGGCAGGCAGCGCTGCTTGCCGTCACCTTGCCGAACCCGATCGTGCGCAATCCAGCGAAGCCCGGGCCGGGACTGAGGCGGCTTGCCGCGTTGATCGAGCGGCGTGCGGGCCGCGCCGGCGCCTATGTCGGTTGCCTGCGATAGTGTCAAAAAAAAACACGGCGACGCTGGCCAAAACGCCATCGGGCGTGTATAGGCAGCCGACTTTCTCAGATTCCGGCCCCTGATGTGGCCCTTTCACGAGGGCCGCCGGGGCGTTTTGACCATGTAGTGGAGCATATCCATGGCCGTTCCGAAACGAAAAACCTCTCCGTCGAAGCGCGGCATGCGCCGTTCCGCCGACGCACTGAAGGCCCCGACCTATGTCGAGGACAAGAACTCCGGCGAGATGCGCCGTCCGCACCATATCGACCTGAAGACCGGCATGTATCGCGGTCGCCAGGTTCTGGAGCCGAAGGAAAGCTGAGAGAGCTTTCGACGGCTTACAGGTTGCGAAACGACCGGCCATTGGCCGGTCTTTTTGCGTTTGCGACAACTGATCGTATTCAGCCGGGCCTGACATTGTTGTTTCACGCCGTCTTTGTCCGTGTTTATCGGTCGCACGAAAATTCTTGACGGCGAACGCGGGGCGCACTCTACAAAGATCAGTCCAACCGGAGCCGCCACATGTTCGGTGCCATCCCGCTGCTGATCGTGCCTTTCATCCTCTACAATCTCGGGCTTCTAGGAATATTCGGCAGCGGCGACGATCCGTGGGCGACCGAAATCTTTTCGGTCCGGATGATGTCGGGTGGCGTGTTCTCGATGACCCTGGGCGATCTCATCGTGCTGATCGCACTGATCTTCTTGTTCGTCGAAGTAGTAAAGTCGACGCGTACGACAAACGCCTCGATCATGGACCACCTTTTGTCGACCTTCGTCTTTGTGGCCTATCTGGTCGAGTTCCTGCTGGTGAAGGGAGCCGCCCATTCTGTTTTCTTCACACTGATGGTCATAGCGCTGATCGACGTACTGGCCGGCTTTTCGGTGTCGATGCGGTCGGCCAGCCGCGACATCAATATGAATTAAGGATCCCGGCTCAGCCCGGGTCGGCGCTAAAGCCAGCCGCCTCGATGCCGGCGATGGCTGCCGTTTCGTCATTATCGGACGTGTCGCCGGAAATGCCGACGGCGCCGATGATCGTCCCGGCCTCGTTGCGGATCAGCACGCCGCCGACGACCGGCAGGACGCGCCCGCCCGACACGTCGGAGACGCCGGCGATCAGATGCGGGCGCTCCTTGGCGAAGGCTTCCACCCGGCGCGAGCCCATGCCGATAGCGAGCGCGCCATAGGCCTTGCCGGCCGACATTTGCGGACGCAGGAACGACGCGCCGTCCTGACGCTGGAACGCGACCAGATGGGCGCCGGCATCGAGCACCGAGACGCCAAGCGGCCTGAGCTTGAGCTCGGCACCCTTGGCAAAGGCGGCGGCGATGATTTCAAGGGCTTTGTCGAGCGTCAGTGCGGTCATGGCCGTCTCCTAAACGCCAGTTATCAACCGGCAGAACTGATCGCGGTAAAACTGTTCGCGTACGAAAGGAAAGCAGTGGGATCCAGGGAGCGTCGGCTTATTTCTTCTTGGCGCGAGGCTTCTTCACCGGCGCCGGAGGCGCATTGGCCAGGTCTTCCGCTTCCTTGGCAAGGCGCAGCGCCCGCAGCTTGTTGGTTTTGGCTTGGCGGGCGTCGCTCTCGGCGACATATTCCGCCATCGCCTTCTGGCGCACCGTGGCTGCCTCTTCCTGTTTCTTGAAACGCAAATCGGCCCGCGCACGGGCAGTGTCCTTAGAGTTCTCGACCAAGAGCGTTATCCAATCCCGTAAATTATCTTCAGTCCCTTGATAGCAGAGCCAGCCCGCAATTGGGAAAATAAGTTGGTCATGGCGCCGGATCGCAGCCGACTCGCTCCGCGTTGCGGGCGACCACCGCATCGTATCCCGCCTGCAAGATCGCGCGGACAGTGGGTCCAGCTGGCGCGGGAGATGTGCCCAGATGCTCGTAGCGCAACTCGTTCATGAACTGCTCCCACATCGGCGGGCCGCCTTTTTCCAGAAGCTCGGCACGGATCGAGAGCTCGTCGCTGACCGGCAGCCAGACGCGGCCCCAGGCGCCGAGATGGGCCAGGATCGGCACCAGCGTAATCGCCATTTCGGTCAGGCTGTAGATCGCTTTTTGCTTGTGGGAGGGATCGCCCGTCTTGGTCAGCATGCCGAGCTCCATCAGCCGCTTCAGCCGGTCGGCGAGGATGTTGGATGCGATGCCCTCCATCGAGCCGTTGAGCAGTTCGCGAAAGTGGCGTCTGCCGCCGAAGATGATGTCGCGAAGGATGATCAGGCTCCACCGGTCGCCGAACACTTCGAGCGACAGGTTGATGGGGCATCCGGACCGACGATCGATGTTCATGCGAATCTCCAAAAACCGGTTGCATTATTGTATCGGTTTTAATATCGTGCAACTGATTGCAAATTGCAATCAGATTGGAAGCCCACGGAGGAGAGCCATGAAAAGCGCCGGACACCCCGAAATCGTATCCCAGACCTTCGGCGACCCGGCCCATCCGGCGGTGTTGTTGATCATGGGCGCGATGGCTTCCATGCTTTGGTGGCCCGAAGCGTTTTGCCGGAAGCTGGCCGGCGAGGGTCGCTTCGTGATCCGCTATGACAATCGCGATACCGGCCGTTCGACCAAATACGCGCCGGGCGAGCCGCCTTATACATTCGACGACATGGCGGACGATGCTATCCGCGTCCTTGACGACCATGGAATGCGAAAGGCGCATATGGTCGGCATGTCGATGGGCGGCATGATCGCGCAGCTCGTTGCGTTGAAATACCCGTCGTGTGTCACTTCGCTGACGGTGATCAGCAGCTCGCCCTTGGGCATCGATACGTCGCATCTGCCCGGAACCACCGAGGCCTATAGGAGACATTCGGCCGAAGGCGCGAAGGTCGACTGGGCGGACCGGGGCCAAGTGGTCGATTTCATCGTTAAGGACGCGCATGCGCTCACCGGTGCGGCGCACTCTTTCGACGAGCGGCGAACACGGGCTTTCGTCGAAGAAGATTATGACCGGTCCGGCGGTTTTCTAAGTGCGACCAATCATTTCATGCTCAAGAGTGGCGAAGATGGGAGCGGCGAGGACTGGACGGGTCGGCTGCGCGACATGAAAATCCCGCTCCTTGTTATCCACGGCACGGACGATCCCATCTTTCCAGTCGAGCATGGCGCCGCTCTTGCCGACGCGGTCGCCGGTGCAAGGCTGCTCCGGATCGAGGGGAGCGGCCACGAGCTGCATCCCGACGACTGGGCCGCGATCATCGATGCCATCGTCGCCCACAGCCAGGCCAGATAGTTACCCGACCCCGACACCGCGAGACAGACCACCCAAGGAACGACAAACAATGTCCCTAATTATGCACCTTCATCCACTGGCCTCCTTCTGCTGGAAACCGCTGATCGCGCTCTATGAGAACGGCACGCCATTCACATCCGTCGTTGTCGATCTCGGCAATGCACAGTCGCGCGCCGCGTTTCTGAAATTGTGGCCGCTCGGCAAGATGCCGGTGCTGCGCGATGAAGCGCTGGACCGGACCGTGCCGGAATCGACGATCGTCATCGAATATCTCAACGCGTATTATCCTGGGCCGGTCGAACTGATCCCCGCCGATCTCGATCTCGCTCGCCAGACCCGGCTCGCCGACCGCTTCTATGACTTCTACGTCCAGGAACCGATGCAGAAGATCGTTGGCGACCGGCTGCGGCCGGAGGGCAAGACCGATCCGTTCGGCGTCGAGCAGGCCCGCGCCCAGCTGCGCAGCTCCTACGCCATCATTGAACAGGACATGCAGTCGAGGACATGGGCGGTGGGCGCGAGCTTCACCATGGCCGACTGCGCTGCCGCCCCCGCGCTGTTCTACGCCAACAAGGTCGAGCCGTTCGGAGACGAATATCCTGCGGTCAGGCGCTATCACGACCGGTTGCTGCAACGCCCCTCGGTTGCCCGTGTGATCGAGGAAGCGCAGCCTTATTTCAAGCTCTTCCCCTACAACAATGGCTAGAGTGGTTCATCGTTTCACGGAAACGCCGGACCGCTCTATCTCTTTGTTTTTTGCGCAATTCCGGACGGAAAACCGTTTCACACTTTTCCTGGAATTGCTTTAGGCCTGAAGCTGCATAGTTGCCGACGTGCTGACGACGCCCCTCAGCTTCCGGATGAACCGAGCTGCTCCGCATCCCAGAACTGGTCGAGCCAGATGTTGAGCTTCAGGAAGCCGGCGTTGCTGACCGTATAGACGCGTCTGGTGCCTTCCGGCTTGGCGTTGACCAGCCCGGCATCAAGCAGCACCTTCAGGTGCTGCGAAACGGCCGGGCGGGACACCGGCAAGCCGGATGCCAATTCGTTGACGGTCTTCGGTCCGCGCCGGAGCTCTTCCAAGAGATGGCGCCGGTTGGGATCGGCAATCGCCATGAAGGCGTCGGAAAGCATCATGCCTTATTTGTGGGGCAAAGCGCCTCGAATCTCAACCGTCGGTTTCAGCTTTTCTGCGCGGGTCGAGCCGCAACGCTTCCGGCGTTACCGAGCGATCGGCCGGCTGGGTCTTGAAGGCATCGCGGCCTTCGATCGGCACCGGCGCGCGACGGCTGATGCGCAGCAGCGTGTAGCCGGCCAGGCAGAGATGCGCGAGCGCAGTGGCCAGGAACAGCCCCTCGGGGCGCATCCAGCCCATCAGGCCGGCGGCCAGCAGCGGACCGATCATCGTTCCGAAGCCATAAAGCAGCAGCAGGCCGCCCGACACTTTGACGAAGTCCTCCGATCGCGCATGGTCATTGGCATGCGCCACCGCGATCGAATAGAGCGTGTAGGCGAAGGCGCCGTAGGCGGCGGTGCAGACGATGACGAAGACGCCTGAGCGCGGTTCGAACAGGAAGATGGCGATGGCGAACAGCGCAGCGCCGAAAGCCGCGCCCGCCAGCACGAAACGACGGTCCGTCGTGTCGGAGAGCCGCCCGGCCGGAAGCTGCATGGCGGCGCCAGCGATGACCACCAGGCTCATCATCAGCGCGATCTCGGCCGTCGAGATGCCGATGCGCGCTCCATAAACGGCACCAAGCGTGCCCCAGGCGCCGTTGGCGATGCCGATCAGCACGCAGGCGATCGCCGAGACCGGCGAATTGACATAGAGACCTTTGACGTCAAGCGACACGTCCTGCAGCGGCTTGGGGTGCGACGCCGTCGAGACCGCCGTCGGGATCAGCGACAGGCAAAACAGAATGCCGGTGATCATGAACAGCGACGCCGATTTCACATCGCCGCCGGCCACGATCATTTGACCGCCCATGATCGAGGCATAGGTGACCATCATGTAGAGGCCGAAGACGGTGCCGCGGTTTTCGTTGGTGGCCTTCTCGTTCAGCCAGCTTTCGATGACCATGAAGGCGCCGGCCATGGTGAAGCCGGTGAAGGCGCGCAGCAGGATCCAGGTATATTCGTCGATGATCAGGCCGGTGAGGAGTGCGACGATCGCCCCAGATGCGGCAAAGGCGCCGAAAGCCCTGACATGACCGGCGCGGCGCACGATGCGTGGCGCAAAGAAGCAGCCGGTGACGAAGCCGCCGGCCCAAGCCGTGCCCATCAGGCCGAGCGATGCTGTCGAGAAGCCCTCCACCTGGCCGCGCAGCGGCAACAGCAGCCCGTGCAGCCCGGATGCCGCCAGCAGGAACGCGGTGCCGCGCAGCAGCGAGAGAATCGGTCTGTAGCTTGCGAACATTTTTCAATCCGGCTGGGGTTTAAGGCACAAGTCTGGAGACAGCGGCATTCGGGCTTTTCGGCGGCGTGCCCGAGCTTTTGGAATTACCCGCCGCACTATCTGCGGCGAAACAGCGCCTCTGCCGCCGACTTGGTGGAGCCCTTGGTCTTGAGCTCGGCCTCCAGCCGGGCGATCTCGTCGCGCAGGATGCCGATCCGCTCGGACAATTCATCGACGGAAAGCAGCGACAGATCCTGCCCGATCTCGTGCGGGCGCGCTTTCTTCTTGGGTTCGTCGTCGAAGACCGCCATCGTCGCTGCTCCGTGATTGCCCATTTGCCTGATTTGCCAATGAGCATACATAGGGCAGGGGTATGGATGCAAATGGCCGGCAACAGCTGGCGCGAGAAACCGGCGAAACACGACGGGAAAACTCATGGCGAACGCACAGAAAATTCCGGCCAAGATGATGGCGATCGCCATATCGGAACCGGGCGGGCCGCGGGTGCTGAAACCGGAAACCCGCGACGTGCCGGTTCCCGGTCCCGGCGAGATCCTGATCCGGGTGCGTGCCGCCGGCGTCAACCGGCCGGACGTGCAGCAGCGCAAGGGCGCCTATCCGCCACCGCCGGGAGCATCGGATCTGCCGGGCCTGGAAGCGGCGGGCGAAGTCGCCGCCCTCGGCGACGAGATATCACGCTGGCGCGTCGGCGACCGGGTCTGTGCGCTGACCGCGGGCGGCAGCTATGCCGAATATGTCAGAGTGCACGCCGGCAGCGTGCTGCCGCTGCCCGCCGGCTTTACCTACACCGAAGCGGCGGCGCTGCCGGAAAACTACTTCACCGTTTGGCACAATGTCTTCGAGCGCGGCGGCCTGAAGAGCGGCGAGACGCTGCTCGTGCATGGAGGCTCGTCGGGTATCGGCACGACGGCGATCCAGCTTGCTGCCGCTTTCGGCGCCTATGTCATCACCACCGCCGGGAGCAAGGAGAAATGCGACGCCTGCCTCAAGCTCGGTGCCGACCGGGCGATCAACTACCGCGAGGAGGACTTCGTCGCCGCAGTCAAGGAGGCAACCGGCGGCAAGGGCGCCAATGTCATCCTCGACATGGTCGGCGGCGACTATGTGGCGCGGAACTATGAGGCTGCAGCCATGGAAGGCCGCATCGTCCAGATCGCGACGCAGGGCGGAGCGGTGGCGAGCGCCGATTTCTTCAAGATCATGGCAAAGCGGCTCGTGCATACGGGATCGCTGCTCAGGCCACGCACCGTGGAGTTCAAGGCGGCAGTGGCGGCGGCACTGGAGGCGCAGGTTTGGCCGCTGCTCGGCACGCGCAAGGTTGCGCCGGTGATGGACACGATCTTCCCGCTCAAGGAAGCCTGGCGGGCGCATGAGCGGATGGAGGAGGGTGAGCACATCGGCAAGATTGTGCTCGATGTCGCCTGACGGCAAACAGGCTGAACGAAAGCTTAATGGTGCAATGCAACAAACGCATTGCGGCCATGCAAAAGCGTCTGTTCAATTTTTCATCGCCGATGCCTACTTACGCGGCATCGAAACGATGGAGGACTACCATGAACCCGATCCGCGCTTTCCGTAACTGGCGCATGTACAACGAAACCGTGCGCGAACTGAACCGGCTGAACGCTCGTCAGCTCAACGACCTCGGCATCAACCGCGGCGACATCGAGAGAATCGCCCGCCAAGGGCTTTGATCTCGAGCACGATCCCGCCCGAAGACCGGGCGTTGCTTTTCCGTAACGCCGACCCGCGGTTCGGGATCAAGCCTTAGAAGCCAGAGCCGCAGCAGACGGATTTCCGTCGCCGGTTCCGAGCCCGCCCGACCTTGGTCTGGCGGGCTTTGTCTTTTTGAAGCTTTCGACTGCATGGCGTCATCTGCCGATCCCGTCGCGGTCTGCCGGCCGTCCTTGACACGCGCCTCCCAAAAACATTGCGAAACGGCGAGCGAGCGGTTATATAGACCGCGATTTTCCCATTTTGGTGGCTCTAAACCACCGCCCGCGCGGGAACGCGGGCGAACGAGAAGGATTTTTGTGATGGCCAATACGCTGCTGATGCCAAAGGCGACCGCCGTCTGGCTGGTTGACAACACAGCGCTCTCCTTCGAGCAGATCGCGCAGTTCTGCGGACTGCATCCGCTTGAGGTCAAGGCGATCGCCGACGGCGAGTCGGCGCAAGGCATCAAGGGCATGGACCCGATCATGACCGGCCAGCTAACTCGCGACGAGATTGCGCGCGCCGAGAAGGACCCGAACCACCGACTGAAGCTCTCCGATCCCAAGGTGCGTGTGCCGGAATCCAAGCGCAAGGGTCCGCGCTACACGCCGCTGTCGAAGCGCCAGGACCGGCCCAACGCCATCCTCTGGCTGGTGCGCAACCATCCCGAGCTCAAGGATGCGCAGATTGCCCGCCTTGTCGGCACGACGAAGTCGACGATCGACCAGATCCGCGACAGAAAGCACTGGAACTCCGCCAATCTCCAGCCGATGGATCCAGTGACGCTCGGCCTGACGTCGCAGATCGACCTCGATATGGAAATCAACCGCGCCTCGCGCGGCCGTGAGCAGGCGCAGCCGGTCGGCGATACGCTGCTGCCGGCCGCCTTGACCGAACGACTGGTGCCGGCGCCGGAAAAGCCGAAAGACGAGGACCAGGAACTCGACGCCAACGCCGTCTTCGCCAAGCTTTCGGCGCTAAAGTCGAAGGACAAGGATGCCGACGAAGAGGAGTAGGCATCTCGCATCCAAAACAAAACGCCCGCTTTCAAGCCGGCCGAATCGGCGGGGTTTGTCAGCGGTCTGAGACCGCTTTCAAGCGGGCTTTTTTGTGATCTTCCGTGTCAGCTCCGCGCCGCCCGGTCCGGCGCCATGCCGTAATCCTCGCTGCGCTCCACCGCGCGATAGAAATCGGCGAGCTGCTTGCCGCGCTCCGGCTTGAAGGTGC
Organism: Mesorhizobium sp. M0909; assembly: GCF_040319515.1. NCBI lineage: Bacteria > Pseudomonadati > Pseudomonadota > Alphaproteobacteria > Hyphomicrobiales > Phyllobacteriaceae > Mesorhizobium > Mesorhizobium sp. M0909. The sequence continues at coordinate 306,500 of NZ_JAMYOA010000001.1, read as the reverse complement.
GGCCGGCGATGACCACCGAGGCGATGCGGTCAATGCGGAAAGCGCGGAAATCGCTGCGCATCTCGCACCAGGCGACCAAGGTCCACACCTTGCCCCAGAACCACAGGCCGAGCGGGCGGATGTCGCGCGCGGTGCTGCGGCCGGCCTCATCCGAATAGTCGATGGTCAGCACCTGACGTTTCTCGATGGACCGCTCGATCAGGTCGATGGCTTCGCGGGCGGCATCGCTTACCACCCACATCGGCGTGTGGATCTCGGTACGGGCGATGCGGTCCTTTTCGGCGTCGGGCAACACGGCGCCTATCTTGACCAGCGCCTCGTCGGCGGCTCGTGCCATGGCCGCGCCGCCAAAAGCGCGCACCATGCGGGCGCCGGCGACCAGCGCGACGATCTCGTCACGCGTGAACATCAGCGGCGGAAGGTCGAAACCCTCCCTCATCATGTAGCCGACACCGGCCTCGCCGTCGATCGGCACGCCGGTCGACTGCAGGTCGGCGATGTCGCGATAGATCGTCCGCTCGGAAACCTCGAGCCACGTGCCCAGCTTCTGGGCAGTGACCAGACGGCCACCACGCAGATGCTGCACGATCTGGAAGAGCCTGTCGGCGCGGCGCATCGTATGGACCCTCGGCGTCTATCGTTCCAGCCCTTCGCGCTTGCGCTGCGCGGCGACGAAGGCCGCGCCGAAGGACAGTTTCCTCGTTGTCGGCATGCTTGCGTCGAGCACCCGCCAGAACGGCGCAATGTCGCTCAGCGCCATGCCACGCTCAAGATCCTCGTTGGCGGCCTCGGCGACAGTGCGCAGATGATAGCCGATGGTGACCGGACATGTCACCTCGGCACCGTGCTCGATGGCGAGAACGGTGCGCAAAGCGCGGATATCCATGCCTCCGGGGATGGAGCGGATGAATGCATCGACCTGGCGAGCTGTAGGAACCAGCATCGGCTGCCCTTCGACGACGTCGCCGATGGTGCGTGGCGACGGTTTTATGCCGTTGATGCCAGGCATGTTCAGCCTGTCGCTCCAGCTTTTCATCGATCGTCCTCTCAGCCATCCGTCTCCGGCGGCCATCGCACTATGGCACGAGCCTCCTGACACCATACTGTCAGGAGGCTTCAGCATGCTCATTTCAGCTCGTCGCCAGGTTGCATCCAAACGCCACCCAGAAAGCTTGCCTTAATTGCCGCCATTGCGGCGGTCGCCATACATGTCCGGCCAACCAATATCCTTGCGGATGTCCGCCGGCAGGGTATTCATGAACCGCTGGGTGCGGATCTCATTGCGCATCGTCCGGATCTTGCCGACATAGTGCTGCACGCTACGCAGAATGGTAAAACCGTTCATGGCTGGTCTCCTCTCTTTCGATGCAGGCACTATCGCACACCCCTGCTGACAGCAGTCTGTCAGGAGGGTGCGTCTCTCCTGACCGGCGTTTTGATTTGTCGACCGAAGTGATCAGGCAGTGCTGAAAAGAGGCCTGCCACACTGGAAAGACGGCGATCGCGGAGCCGCTTTGACAGCCAGCCGCGATGCTGATCAAAGGCGGCATGTCGAAACTTCTCGCGCTCGTCATCATCGCCATGATGGTCATCCAGCTCATCAAGCCGCTCGGCTGGCCCGGGCTGAAGCGGCGCAGCGATTTCTGGAAGCTGGCGCTGCTGGCGATGGCGGCGATTTCGATTACGGCGGTGCTCGGGCACTGGACGTGATGCATGTCGCGCAAAGTGTGCAGCGGTTTTGCGACAACGACATGCATAGAAACAGGACCTGAAGCACGTCGGATGAGGCCAGTCGAACGCGACGCGCTTTGGTGCCGGCGGCCGCTACGCGACGCCCGGTTCGTTGCCGAGCACCAGGCTGACCAGATGTTCCGCCCAGGCTCGATAGCCGGCTTCCGAAGCATGAAAGCCATCCGATGCGAAGCCGGCATCAGCATCGGTGATCGGCAGGCGGGGCGCCGGTATGGCGCCACGCTCGAGGCAAAGGCGCGCGCCCATCCGGTTCATTTCGACGGCACGGATTTCGAGAATCTTGCCGAGCAGCGGCGGCATTGCCGGCGCCCGGGTGAACTCAAGCACCGGCGACCACACGACGCGCGCCTCCGGCCATTTGGCGCGCAGCGCGTAAAGCAGGCCGCCAAACTCGCGCTTGAACCGCGGTACCGAATGAAAATTCTTGGTGTCGTTGGTGCCGATCGCCAGCACGATATGCGTCCACGGATCGGCCGATAGGTTGGGCAGCACATGATCGCGGATCTGGCCGGAGGTTGCCGAGTTGAAGCCGGCTGCCCGCCAGCGCACGATGCGGCCGGTGCGTTGCGCAATCAGAACGGCCAGTTGCGCGGCCAATCCGTTTTCGGAATTGCCGATGCCTACCGAGGCGGCGGAGGAATCGCCAAGCACCAGAACCGAGATTGCTGGCGTCAGGCCAGATATCTCGTGCATGACCGGACCTTGTGCCGGCAGCATGCGGGTGGTGCGGCGACGCACGCCAAGTCCTTGCCAGACATAGACCGGAAAGGCGAACCAGGTGAGAAGGGTCGGAAAGCGCCGCATGGCAAGTCCCTTTTAGGGCATAGCGAACAGCACTTAGCGCATGTTGCATTGGAGGTGAACGACCTTACAGTGACACCCTTGTCGCCTCAATGGCAGCAGTCATGTGTCCCGGATTGATCTTCGTACTCGTCATGCAGCCGCACCCAGTCGACGAGGCTATGATGCGGGCCGGTTTCGTTGCGACCCTTCGGCGTCAGGTCGAGATAATGATAGGCGCCGATCAGCGGATCGCCGCCTCGGGAGCGCAAGACGAAGGTCAGGAAGATGTCGCCCTTCTCGTCGCGATAGAACACGCTGGCGCCGGGAAGGTCTTTCGAGTTTCGCGCACGCCGCTCGAAATTGTAGGTCGTATCGCCGGCCGCGATCTGCTTGTCCGTGAATGACACCTGCATATCGAAGTTGAAGTCCGAGGCGTAGGACGACACCCAGTCGAATTTCCAGCCCATACGCTGCTTGTAGGGCAGCAATTCGGCCAATGGCGCCCGCGCTACCACGACAAGTGAGACATCGTGGTGCCTGAGATGCTGGTTGGCGCCGTCGATATGATCGGCAAGGAATGAGCAGCCTTCGCAGCGATAATCGGCGCCCGGCCCGAACATGAAATGGTAGACGATCAGCTGGCTGTTGCCGCCAAACAGGTCGGGCAGTTTCTTTGGCCCTTGCTCGGTCTCGAAGACGTAGTCCTTGCGGCTCTTCAGCCACGGCAATTCGCGGCGTTCGGCGGCGACACGATCGCGAAAGCGCGTCAATTCCTTTTCGCGCGCCAGATGCGCCTTGTGCGCCTGAAACCAGTCTTCCTGCGAAACGATCTTGTTGTTTGGCATAGGTCTGCTCCTCTTTTCACGGAGGACGTTCGGCAGCGAGCAATACCGACACCCGGCTGCATTTCAGTTGCAAGAAATTGCAGCCCTTGCTGCTTTCAAACAAAAACCCGGGCACGTGGCCCGGGTCGGGAGAAACGCAAGATGTCTTCGGTCAGGCGGCTTGCTCAAGCTTCGGCTGCCATTGTCCAAGCGCCGCCAGATGGTTCATGTGGGCGCGATGGGCGAAGGCGGCCTGCGCGGCGGCGACGTTCGCTGCCTTGCCGCCCCAGGCCTTCTGCGGAGCGGCCTGCAAGGCGCGGCCATAGGAGAAGGTCAGCTTCCACGGATGCGGGCCGACGGCGTTGATGGCATTGAGGTTGGCGGTCGCCTCCTCGTCCGATTGTCCGCCCGAAAGGAAGGCGATGCCTCCAATCGCCGCCGGCACCGTCTCGCGGAACAGTTTTATGGTCCTTTCGGCAACTTCCTCGGGGCTGCTGACCTTGCCCGATTTCTTGCCGGCAAGGACCATGTTCGGTTTCAGGATGGTGCCTTCGAGCGCGACGCGGGCCGCATAGAGCTCGGTGTACAACTTTGTCAGTGTCGCCTTGCTGATCTCGTAGCACGTGTCGATGTCGTGGGCGCCGTCCATCAGCACCTCCGGCTCGACGATTGGCACGATGCCGGCTTCCTGGCAAAGCGCGGCGTAACGGGCGAGCGCATGGGCGTTCGAGCCGATCGAGGTGGCGGAAGGCACGCCCTTGGAGACATCGATGTCGATCACCGCGCGCCATTTGGCAAAGCGGGCGCCGAGCTTGTAATAGTCGGCGAGGCGTTCGCGCAGGCCGTCCAGGCCTTCGGTGATGGTATCGCCGGGAAAGCCGGCCAGGGGCTTGGCACCGGCGTCGACCTTGATGCCGGGGATGGCGCCTGATGCCTTGATGATGTCGACCAGCGGCGTGCCGTCGGCCGCCTTCTGGTGGATGGTCTCGTCATAGAGGATGACGCCGGAAATGTATTTGGTCATTGCCTCGCTGGCGCGGAACATCATCTCGCGATAGTCGCGCCGGCTGTCGGCGGTCGACTCGACGCCGATGACGTCGAAGCGTTTCTTGATGGTGCCGGAGCTTTCGTCGGCCGCCAGCAAGCCTTTGCCATCGGCCACCATCGCGGCGGCAATGTCCTCGAGACGTTCGCTCATCGTGCTTCTCCTGAAAGAATTGATCCGTGCCCAGCAGACCACCAGAGCAACGCAGGTTCAAGTCGAACCATTTCGTCAAACGAGCGCGAATCGATTGAAAGTCGCGGGCGCACTCCTTCGCGCTGCTCTTGCGGTCGCGCTCAGCGCTTCAAGACGTCGACGCCGGGCAACGGCTTGCCTTCCATCCATTCGAGGAAAGCGCCGCCGGCCGTCGATACATAAGTAAAATCATCGCTGACGCCGGCATGGTTGAGCGCCGCCACCGTGTCGCCGCCGCCAGCGACCGAGACCAGTCTGCCGGCCTTGGTGCGCGCTGCCGCGTGCTTGGCCGTCGCCACCGTTGCGTGGTCGAATGGCTCGATTTCGAAAGCGCCGAGCGGCCCGTTCCAGACCAGCGTCGCGGCGCGGTCGATCCATTCGGCAATGGTCTTCACGGTTTTCGCGCCGACATCGAGGATCATGCCGTCGGCCGGCACGTCTGCTATGGCGACGGTCTCGTTGGCGGCGCCGGCCCTGAACTCCCTGGCGACGACGCCGTCGGCGGGCAGGATGATGGCGCAGCCGGCCTCGGCCGCCTCGATCATGATCTGCTTGGCGGTGGTCGCGAGATCATGCTCGCACAAGGATTTCCCGACGTCGGTGCCGCGCGCCGCTAGAAACGTATTGGCCATGCCGCCGCCGATGACCAGCGCGTCGACCTTCTTCACCAGGTTCATCAACAGGTCGATCTTGGTCGAGACTTTGGCGCCGCCGACGATGGCGACAACCGGACGGACTGGATTGCCAAGCCCCTTTTCCAGCGCATCGAGTTCGGCCTGCATGGTGCGCCCAGCGAAGGCCGGCAGCACATGCGCCAACCCTTCTGTCGACGAATGGGCACGGTGCGCAGCAGAGAAGGCGTCGTTCACGAAGATGTCGCCGTTAGCGGCGAGCTTTTCGGTGAAGGCCGGGTCGTTCTTCTCCTCGCCCTTGTGGAAGCGGGTGTTCTCGAGCAGCAGCACGTCGCCGCCGTTCATGGCAGCAACGGCATTTGCGGCCTTGTCGCCGATGCAGTCGGCGGCAAAGCCGACGGGGCGGCTGAGCACGTCCGCCGTCGCCCTGGCAATCGGCTCGAGCGAGAATTCGGGCACCGGTCCATCCTTGGGCCGGCCGAAATGGGCAAGCAGGATGACCTTGGCGCCCTTGCCGGAAAGCTCGGCGATGGTCGGTGCAATGCGCTCGATACGGGTGGTGTCGGTGACCTTGCCCTGGGTGACGGGGACGTTGAGGTCGACACGCACCAGCACACGCTTGCCGCTGATATTGCCGATGTCGTCCAGTGTCTTGAAGCCGGCCATGCTGATCCCTTTCGCGAAAAATCGCGGGGACCTTACCCCGCATCGACGACGATGCAAGACCTGGTTAACGGTTCACCAAAAATATGATTCACGTGTCGAGGACGAAGTGCCCACGGGGAGCAAGATGGCAGCAATGGCGCGAAAACGCACCGACATATGGCTTACCGATTGCGCACCACGATGCATGCGCCGCCCACGCTGTGCAGTTTCTGGCAAATATCGTCGGCCTTGGCTTTGGTGTCGGCGCCGATCCGCACCGCATAGATGCCGCGCCTGCCGATCGGTGTGCGCACCCGGCTGACCACCGGATCGCGACCGCTGAGCAAGGCTGGAAACCTGCGCTTGACGTTGCTCCACTGATTGAGCGCCGCGGCGCGACGGAAATTGCCGGCCACCTGCACGCCCCACGGCTTGATGTTGATCGACGACATCGGCACGGTTCTGGACATGATCACCGGCAGCTCGCGGCAAGCGGCAGCGAAAGTCGCCTTCTTGTCGAGCGGCCGGATGACGCCGGCGTAGGCGGCATCGGTGAACCTGTCGGCCGGCTCGCCCATGACGTCCAGGACGTAGCTTTCGGTCTCCATCGGGAGGAATCCGCCGGAATTCAGCCAGCGCGTCACCCGGCTCTCGCCGGCATTGTATGCAGCTGCGGCGAGGCCCAGATTGCCAAAGCCGGTCTTCATTTCGGCGAGATATTTTGCCGAGGCCGGGATAGCCTGCTCGATATCGAACGAATTGGCGAGCCCGCGCATCTTGGCGGTACCCGGCATGAATTGGGCGATACCCTCCGCGCCGACGGGGCTGACCGCGTTGGGATCGAAACGACTCTCCTTCCAGATCAGCCGGGCAAAGAAATCCCGGGGCAGGCCGTTCTGGTCGGCATGCGTCTCGATAAGATCGCAAACTCGATCGATCAGCTTCTGCTTGGCGGGCCGCGGCGGATCGGCCTGGACGGCCGCCGCCCAGCCCAGCCCGGAAATGACAACCAGCGTCGCCCCAAGCAAACGCCGCATCGAACTACTCCGCCGCGGCTTTGCCGTGTTGCCCAAACCGCCGTTCGATGTAGTCGGAAACCATTTTCTCGAAATCCGCGGCGATCGACGGGCCGCGCAGGGTCGCCGCCTTCTTGCCGTCGACGAACACCGGGGCGGTCGGCGTCTCACCGGTGCCGGGCAGCGAAATGCCGATATCGGCGTGTTTGGATTCGCCCGGACCGTTGACGATGCAACCCATCACCGCGACCTTGAGGTTCTCGACGCCGGGATATTGTTCGCGCCACACCGGCATGTTCTTGCGCAGGTCGGCCTGGATGTTCTGGGCAAGCTCCTGGAACACGGTCGAGGTTGTGCGCCCGCAGCCCGGGCAGGCGGCAACGATCGGCACGAACTGCCGGAAGCCCATGGTCTGCAACAGCTCCTGCGACACCTGCACCTCGCGCGTGCGGTCGCCGTTTGGCTCCGGCGTCAGCGAGATGCGGATGGTGTCGCCAATGCCCTGCTGAAGCAGGATGCCCATGGCCGCGGACGAGGCGACGATGCCTTTCGAGCCCATGCCCGCCTCCGTCAGGCCGAGGTGCAGCGCATGGTCGGAACGGGTGGCAAGCTCGGTGTAGACGGCGATCAGATCCTGCACGCCGCTGACCTTGGCCGACAGGATGATTTTCTCGCGGGCAAGGCCGATCTCTTCAGCCATTTCGGCCGACAGGATTGCCGACCGCACGATTGCCTCGCGCGTCACTTCCTGGGCGGTCAGCGGAAAGCCCTGGGCCTGGTTGTCGTCCATCAGCCGGGTCAGCAGCTCCTGGTCGAGCGAACCCCAATTGACGCCGATGCGTACCGGTTTGTCGTATCGGATCGCCATCTCGACGATCGCGGCGAACTGCCGGTCTTTCTTGTCCTTGAAGCCGACATTGCCGGGATTGATGCGGTATTTGGCCAGTGCCTCGGCGCAGGCCGGGTGGTCGGCCAGGAGCTTGTGGCCGATATAGTGGAAATCGCCGACCAGCGGCACGTCGATGCCGAGTCGTTCCAGCCGCTCGCGGATGGCCGGCACGGCGGCAGCGCTTTCGTCGCGATCGACGGTTATGCGCACGATCTCGGAGCCGGCGCGATGCAGCGCCGCCACCTGTGCGACCGTCTGATCGACATCGGCCGTGTCGGTGTTGGTCATTGACTGGACGACGACCGGCGCGCCGCCGCCGACAATCACGCCGCCGACATCGACACCGATCGACCTGCGGCGTGGGAAGGGTGAGGAAAAATACCCGGTCATGCCGGCTGCCTTTAATCTTGAAGGTCCGGGCATGAGGTGGAGGAGCAAAGATGGCTTGTCAATGGCGACTGGCGCGCAGGCCTAGCAAATCGGAAATGACAAGACGGCAGCTTGCCGCAAATCCACATGCATTTCCGGCAGCATAGCGATATGCCACCGGAAAGAGACGCGCGCCGGGCGGCGCGCGCTTCTAGTCCTGGAAGGGCTTCAGTGCGTCGTCGGTTTCGCCTTCAGTTTTTCAATCTCGTCCTTGAGCGCCAGCTTGCGCCGCTTGAGATTCACGATTTCGAGGTCGTCTACCGATGGATGCGCCATCGCATCGTCGATTTCCCGTTCGATGTCGCCGTGTTTCCGCTGCAGCTCATCAAGATGGGATGCAAGAGACATGATTGGTTCTCCCTTTCATGGTTTCCTCGATTGCAGCCGCCAAGGCACGTCCACCGCAGGCTCGCTTCTGTGACGGCATAATGACAGTGTGCCACCATCGAGCACCGATGTCGAATGCTGCGTGGTAGCATTCCACGACAATGTGAAATGTGGTATGGGCTGCGCGCCGGTGCAAGAAGGCCCCGGTCCCGCCCAATCAGGCCCAGTGTTTGGGCGCCGCAGACGTGCAGACGGTAAAAATGTCCGATCAGGAACAGGCGGATATCCGCCTCGAATATTCCCGGCTGAAGCAGGAACACGCCGATTTCGACGCGGCCATCAATGCGATGATCGCCATGAATTGCGACCCGCTGCAGATCCAGCGCATGAAGAAAAAGAAGCTTTTCCTGAAGGACAGGCTGATGGCGCTGGAAGACAAGATCATTCCAGACATTATTGCTTGAACGAACGCCGGCGCCGGCCTGCTGGAAAAGCGCTATGCCGCGATCGAAAGCCGTGCGGCGCGCTCGCGCAACAGCGCTATCAGGTCATCGGTCTTTTCGGTCGAGGTATCGATGGGAACCACCAGGCACATCGTCGCCTCGACCCTGCCCGGCGCGGAAAAGACCGGCGCGGCCAGGCATTTCGTGTAGGCATCGACAAGGCCGGAGGTGACGCAGTAGCCGGCCGACTTGGCGACGGCGATGTCGGCTATGAAATCGTCGAGCCGCAACCTGCGGCCGTCCGGCAGCACGAGATCGTCTTCCGAGACCATATCCTCGATCGCCGCCCTGTCGAACCCGGCGAGGAGCAGCCGCCCGGAAGCTGTCCAGGGAAGCGGTATTTGCAGACCCGTCGCCGAACTGATCCTGAATGGCCTCGTTCCCGGACTTGAATGGACGATGGTGTAGCGGCCGCTTTGCAGCGTGCACAGCTCCGAGGTCTCGCCGGTCTCGCGCGACAGATGGTCGACTTCCTGGCGCCCTCGCCTGAGCAGGTCGTTGCCCCGCACATAGTCCATTCCGTAGAGATAAAGCTTCTTTCCGAAATAGACCCGATTGCCGTCTCCAGCCATCTCAAGCAGGCCTGCGTCGACCAGCGAGCGCACCAGCGTATAAGTCGTCGAACGCGGCGCGTTCACTCCTTTGGCAAGATCGCCAACGCCGATCGCGCGCTGGTTAGTGTGGAGAAACTCCAAAATCTGGAGAACCCGGTTGAGACCCTTCTCCCGAGAGCCTGAGGTCTTGTCTTCGTCCAGTCCGACGTCCGGTCGAGCGGCCAATGCATTGCCATCTTGCATTATCGATCCCTGATGTTAATCTGTCTTGTACAGAGTACAGGCGTCTCTTGTAAGAGACAATTACATCAGTTGCAACCGATGCCTGTATCGCTGGTCCAAAGGGGAACACAACACGAAAGGAGGTCGCCGTGAACGACACATCCAAAAGGCGTGAATTTCTGAAACTGGGAATGGCCGGGCTTGCAACAGCCGGAGTTATGAGCGCCGCTACCGCGGTCGACGTTCAGAAAGCGGCGGCCCAGGCAGCGCCGGACAGCCTGCTGCGCACCGTCCTCGAGCGCGGCAAGGTGATCGTCGGCACCGGCAGTACCAATGCGCCCTGGCATTTCGAGAACGACGCCGGCGAACTGGTGGGCATGGACATCACCATGGGTCGCATTCTCGCCAAGGGGCTTTTCGACGACCCGACCAAAGTCGAATTCGTCATGCAGGATCCGGCTCAGCGCATTCCGAACGTGACCACCAACAAGGTCGACATCACCATCCAGTTCATGACCATGACCGCCCAGCGCTCGCAGCTGATCCACTTCTCCAGACCCTACTACGTCGAAGGCATCGCCTTGCTGACCCTTCCGAACGCCGAAAACAAGACCTTCGACAAGCTGCTTGCCGCCGGTTCGGCGACCCGGATTTCCATCCTGCAAAACGTCGATGCCGAGGCAAATGTGCATATCGTCCTGCCGGAGTCGCAGGTGATGCAGATAGACACGCAGGCCAACGTGCTGCAGGCCCTGGAATCGAAGCGCGTCGACGCTGCCGCGGTCGATCTGTCAACGGTCCGCTGGCTCGCCTCGCGCAATCCGGACAAATACTTCGATGCCGGCAAGAGCTGGTTCTCGATGCTTTATGGCGCCGCACTGCGGCAGGGCGACCTCGACTGGCTGACCTTCGTCAACCAGACCTTCACCATCGCCATGTTCGGCCATGAAACGGCACTCTACGACGCTGCGTTCAAGGATTATTTCGGACAGGAGCCGCCGGCCCGCCATCCCGGTTTCCCGGTCATCTGATGCAAGCAGGCGGAAGGACAAACGTGCTTCCGCCCCCCTCTCATCACAGCCCTCTATGACGGGGATGCATGGGTTATACCCTCAACTTCAACCTGATCTGGCGGCATTTCGACAAGCTCTGGGGCGGACTGCTGTTAAGCCTCGAACTGGCCGTCATCTCGATCGCGATCGGCATCGTCATCGGGCTCGTTCTGGCGGTCTGGTACGTATCGGCCGGACGTGCGGTGCGGACCATCATCGCGGGCTATGTCGAGTTCATCCGCAACGTGCCGCTGATCCTGCTCGTCTATCTGGTCTTCTACGGCCTGCCGACGGTGGTCGACATTGCCTACAGTGCGCAAACCTCATTTATTGCCACGCTATCGCTCTACAGCGGCGCCTACCTGGTCGAGGTGTTTCGCTCGGGGCTCGAGGCGGTGCCGCGCGGACAGCTCGACGCCGGCAAGGCAATCGGCCTGACGCCATGGCAAAGGCTGCTCCACGTGCGCCTGCCGACGATGCTGCGCATAACCCTGCCGGCGCTTTCCAACACATTCATATCGCTCTTCAAGGACACGTCCGTGGCATCGGTCATCTCGGTACCCGAGCTCACCTACGGCGCCCAGTGGATCAACTTCAACACGTTCCGCATTGTCGAGGTCTATCTGGTGGTGACGGCGATGTACCTGTTGACCGGCTATGCACTGCTTTTCGCGTTGCGGCTGGTCGAGCGCCGGTTCAAGGCGGCGCGCTGAGATGCTGAGCCAGATCATTTACGCCTTGCCGTTCCTCGCCGAAGGCTTTGCCGTGACCTTGTGGGTGTCGCTGCTGGTCGTGGTGCTATCGCTCATCGCCGGCGTGCTGATGGGCGTCGGCCTTGTCTACGGTCCGGCTCCGCTGCGCTGGGCAGTGCGCATCTTCAGCGACACCATACGCGGCATTCCGATCCTGGTGCTGATCTTCTTCGTCTATTACGGCCTGCCCGCGGTGGGGCTGCATCTGGAATCCTTTTGGGCGGCCGTACTCGCCCTCACCCTGTTCAAGACCGCACAGGTGGTCGAATATCTGAGGGGCGCCGTCGGCTCGATTCCCAAGGGTCAGTCCGAGGCGGCGATGGCGATCGGACTGACCTTTCGCCAGCGGCTGGCCTACGTCATTTTTCCGCAGGCGTTCAGACGCTTCCTGCCACCCTGGATAAATGGCGTGACCGACGCGGTGAAGGGCAGCGCGCTGGTCTCGCTGCTCGGCATCACCGACCTGATGCAGGCAATCAACCAGGTCATCGGCCGCACCTATGAGGCGATGCCGCTCTACATTCTCGGTGCGCTCGTCTACTTCGCCGTCAACTACGCCCTCTCCTTGGCCAGCCGGCGGCTGGAGCAGCGTTTCTCATTCATCCGGGAATAGCAAGATGTCCAATGCCCCGCACCAGAATCCGGCACTTCTCGATGTCTCCGAGGTTTCCAAAGCCTTTGGATCCGTCGAGGTCCTGCGCTCCGTCAGTCTCAAGGTGACACGCGGCGAGGTGGTGACTGTCATCGGCCCTTCCGGCAGCGGCAAGACAACGCTGCTGCGCTGCGTCAACTTCCTAGAGAGCTACGACAGCGGCTCGATCCGTATCGATGGCAAGGAGGTCGGCTATCGCGAGACGGGAACACGCCAGCGACGCAGCGAGCGCGACCTGGCGGCGATGCGAGCCGAGACCGGAATGGTGTTCCAGAGCTTCAATCTGTTTCCGCATTTGACTGCCGCCGGCAACATCATGCTTGGCCTGCGCAAGGTGCGCGGCAAGAGCAATGCCGAGGCCCGCACCATTGCCGAGCACTGGCTCGGCCGGGTCGGCCTCGCCCACAAGGCCGATAGCCTGCCGGCCGAGTTGTCCGGCGGCCAGCAGCAGCGCGTCGGCATCGCCCGCGCCGTGGCGATGGAGCCGAAGATACTGCTTCTCGACGAGATAACTTCGGCGCTCGACCCCGAACTGGTTGGCGAGGTGCTCGAGGTCGTTCGCAGCCTTGCCGAAGACGGCATGACGATGCTGATGGTCACGCATGAAATGGCTTTTGCACGCGATGCATCGAGCCGCATCGTTTTCATGGCGGACGGCGGCGTCAGCGCCGTCGGACCACCCGCCGAGATTCTGGCGGCGGGGTTCGACAATGAACGCCTTCGCAGCTTCCTGGCGCGATTTCGCGCCTCGCATTTTTGACATCGGACGGCGAAAGCTGTCGCAAGGAGCTTTTATGACGCCTTACATCCGGCTCGCGGAATTGGGCCTGACACTGCCCGAGCCGCCGAAGCCCATCGCCAACTTCGTCACCTATGCCGAGAGCGGACGGCTGATCTTCCTCTCCGGCCAGGGGCCGTTGCGCGCCGACGGCGCGCTCTGCACCGGCAAGGTCGGCGACGACGTCAGCGTTGAAGAGGCCTATGGGCATGCGCGTCTGACCGGCCTAAACCTGCTCGCGGTCATGCATGCGGCGGCCGGCGACCTCGGCCGCATCGTGCGCGTCGTCAAGCTGCTTGGCTTTGTCAATGCGACGCCGACATTCAGCGAGCACCCCAAGGTGGTGAATGGCTGTTCCGATCTTTTCGCCGCCGTCTTTGATAAGATCGGCGGACATGCCCGCTCGGCAATCGGTGTCGGCTCGCTGCCGGGCAACATCACAGTTGAAATCGAGGCGGTCGTCGAGATCGCCTGAAATCGTTCGAAACAGGATCTGCAGAGATGACGACCTATGCCGCTGACCGTTCCAACACGACAATCCGCGAACGGCTTGGCCTTCGCCCGATCATCAACGTTTCCGGTACGATGACGGCGCTCGGCGCTTCGATTATCGTGCCAGAAGCGATTGCCGCAATGTCGGAAATCGCCTCGCAATGGGTCGAGATGGACGATCTGCAGCGCGCCGCAAGTACTGTGATTGCACGCCTGACCGGCGGCGAGGCCGGCTTCATCACCGCGTGCTGCGCCAGCGGCATAACCATGGCGATTGCCGGCGCGATGACCGGAACCAGCCTTCTTGCGATCGAGCGGCTGCCGGACGACATTGAGGGCGTCAAGTCGGAGGTCATCGTCCAGCTCGGTCACATCGTCAATTACGGCGCGCCGATCGACCAGTCGATCCGGTTGGCCGGGGCGAAGACAATACCCGCCGGCACGGTCAGCGTGACGCAGGATTATCATGTGCGCGACGCGATCCGCGACCGCACCGCGGCCGGCCTCTACGTGGTTGCGCATCACACGGTGCAATACGGCATGCTTTCGCTCGAGGAGTTCTGCGAGATCTGCCACGCCAAGGGCGTGCCGGTGATCGTCGACGCCGCCTCCGAATACGACCTGCGCGGCTTTCTCGCACGCGGCGCCGACATCGTCGTCTATAGCGGGCACAAGTTCCTCAGCGGACCGACAAGCGGCATCGTGACGGGGCGCAAGGATCTGGTGCGGGCCGCCTATCTCCAGAATCGTGGCGTTGCGCGGGCGATGAAGGTCGGCAAGGAAAGCATTGCCGGCACCATGGCGGCCCTGGAAGCCTGGGAGCGGCGCGACCATGCCGGCATTCGCAAGCGGGAGGAAGCGGCTTTGCGTCTGTGGAAAGACGCATTGGATGGACTGCCCGGTATCGCCTCGCATATCATTCCCGATCCGACTGCCAATCCGCTCGACCGCCTGCAGGTGTTTGTTACGCCTGAAAGCAGGTTCACCGCCGCCGGCCTTGCCTCGGCGCTGGCCGCGGGCTCGCCCCCTATCATCGTGCGCAACCACGAGGTCGAGCGCGGTCACTTCTTCCTCGACCCATGCAATCTTCATCCCGGCGAGGCGGAGATCGTCGCCGAAAGCCTGCGGGCGGTGCTGAGTGCTGCCGATCGGCCCGCGGATGCGATGAAACCCGCTCGCAAGCAGTCCGCCGGGGCCTTGCGCTGGCCGGACTAGACATCGCCAGAACGTGGTCGAGCCAGTGCCTTCCAGCGCCGGCTTGGCATCGGGCCATTACGCCATCACGGCACTGTGAATGACTTTTTGGTCGTCGGGCGGAATAAACCACCCCGCCCATTGGTCTCCCAAGCAGACGCCATTTCCGGCGTTGCAGGAGACCGGTATGACCCACCACCACGACAATGAAGCTGACGGCATCAGCCGCCGTCATGCACTGGAATGCATGATCTGGGCCGGCACGGGAGTGCTGTGGACGATTTCGGCCGGCGTGCCGGTTTCGCTCAGCCTGCTCGGCGCGGCGCAAGCCGCAGAAGCCTTGGCCACCGGCTTCACTTTCCTCCAGATCTCCGACAGCCACATCGGCTTCGACAAGGCTGCCAACCCGCACGCCATCGACACGCTGAAGGAGGCCATCGGCAAGATCCAGGCGTTGCCGCAAAAGCCCGCTTTCATGATCCACACCGGCGACATCACCCATTTGTCGAAAGTCGCGCAGTTCGACAACGCTGCCCAGATCATCGGCGGCGCAGGCTTCGACGTACATTATGTGCCCGGTGAGCACGACCTGATCGATGACGGCAATGGCCAGGCCTATCTCGACCGCTACGGCAAAGGCACCAAGGGCGCCGGCTGGTATTCGTTCGACCAGAACGGCGTCCATTTCATCGGGCTGGTCAACGTCGTCAACCTGAAGGCTGGAGGGCTGGGCAATCTCGGCGCCGACCAGTTGGCATGGTTGGCCGATGATCTGAAGGCGGTCACCGCCTCGACGCCAATCGTCGTCTTTGCCCACATCCCGCTATGGGCTGTTTATCCCGAATGGGGCTGGGGCACCGACGACGCGGCGCAGGCCTTGGCCCTGCTCAAGCGCTTCGGCTCTGTCACCGTACTCAACGGCCATATCCACCAGATCATGCAGAAGGTCGAAGGCAACGTTACCTTCCATACCGCGCGCTCGACCGCTTTCCCGCAACCGGCGCCGGGCACCGCAGCCTCACCCGGGCCTATGACGGTACCTGCCGGCCAGTTGCGCAGCCTGCTCGGCACGAGCAGCGTGACGCTCAAGCAAGGCGGGCAGGACCTCGCCATCATCGACAGCACGCTGGCTTGAGGAGAAATGCGATGATCCGCTTCCCATCCCGCGTCTTGGTCGTATCCCCTGTCCCGTTCGGTTTGGCGGCGATCCTGATAATGGTTGCCATGCCACTGAACGCAGCAGACCAGCCAATGGTCAAGATCGAGAACTTTGCCTTCACACCGGCGGTGCTGACGATAAAGCAGGGCACTACCGTGACCTTCGAGAATGACGACGACATCCCGCATCTGGTGGTCGCCAACGATGCCTCGTTTCGCTCCAAGGCGCTTGACACCGGTGACACATATGCCTTCACCTTCACCAAAGTGGGCGACTATGCCTATTTCTGCGGGCTTCACCCGCACATGCAGGGCAGGATCACCGTCGCTCCGTGAGGATTTTCGGAAGGTTCTGCCCGGGATGCCGGGCGATGCGACGGTGTTGAACCACGAGGCCGCGACCGAGCGCTTTCGCGAGGTGGTTCTGCCCCATCTCGCGGATGCGCTTGCGCTTGCCCGCTGGCTGACGGGCAACGCCGCCGATGCGGAGGATGTGGTGCAGGAGGCCTGTTTGAAGGCGCATGCGGGCATCGCCGGCTATGCCGGCGGCAATGCGCGCGCCTGGCTGCTGGCGATCGTGCGCAACGCCTCTTACTCCTGGCTGGCGCGCAACCGGCCGCGCAGTGTCGTCGCCGTCGGCGACCTGAGCGACCTCGATGACGTGACGGCTGCATATGTCGCCGGCCTGCCGGATACGGATAATCCTGAGGCAAGCCTGATCGCCAAGGCCGACACGGCCGCACTCGAGGCGGCGATCGCCGCGCTGCCGCACCAATTTCGCGAGACTGTGGTGCTGCGCGACGTCAACGGCCTCAGCTATCGCGAGATCGCGACGCTGCTTGGCGTGCCGCTAGGCACGGTGATGTCGCGGCTGGCGAGGGCGCGCGGTCTGCTTATATCCCAACTTGGGAGGGCGCTATGAGCGCGCACAACGATGGACTGCCCGATGACCCGGCGGGCGTGGCGCTGATGATCCATGCCTTGGTCGATGGCGAGCTCGACGCAGCGGCAGCATTGGCTGTCGAGCGACGCATCGCGGCCGACCCGGCGCTCGCCGCCGAGCATGCCCGCATCGTTGCGCTGCAGACGGTCGTCAGCGGGCTGACGAGGCTCGATGTCCGTGAGGATTTCAAGGCTCGCATCGCTGCAATCGGGACAGCCGGTATGGAGAAAGTGCTGCCGGCGCCGGCGCCCGCCGCTCGAGTGCTGCCAGCGCACAGGGCGATGCACCGATTTGGCGCGTTCGACTGGCGCGCGCTGGCGGCGTCGATCGTCGTTACGGCCGTGCTGGCCAGCGGCGCGACGCAATGGATGATGCTGAGCAGGGCGCCCGACAGCTTTGCTGCCGCGGTCGCCAGCGGCCACCGTCGCAGCCTGCTGGCAGCCAGCCCGGTGGACGTCGTCTCGTCGGACCGGCACACGGTCAAACCCTGGCTGGATGGCAGGGTCGGCCTGTCGCCGCCGGCACCTGACCTTGCCAGTGACGGCTTCGCGTTGCTCGGCGGCCGGGTCGAGGTGATCGCCGACCAGCCAGTGCCGGCACTGGTCTACAGGCACCGCGAGCACCTGATCACTCTCGTCGCCGCGCCCGAGGAAACCGGCTCGACAGCCGGACCGGTCGATCTTTCTGCTGGTGGCTTCTCGCTGGTCCACTGGAGCGACAGCGCCTTTTCCTACTGGGCGATTTCCGATACCGAACGGCCTGAACTTGACGACTTCGTCAACCGCTTCCGAGCAGCGGCCGCCCGATGACAGACCGCCCAAGTCCATGTGCGTAGCCACGCAGACGGCACAAGCGGCTTTGCCGTTTCCGGCCATCCTTGCGGCTCCCCTCGATTTCCGCTAATGCGCGCCTTTGCCGCCGGAGAGCAGAAGCTTGGACGATCACCGCGCCGACGTCGCCATCATCATGGGCAGCCAGTCCGACTGGGCGACGATGCGCCACGCCGCCGAAACGCTTGAGGCGCTTGGCATTTCGCACAAGCGGCTGATTGTCTCGGCCCACCGCACGCCCGATCGGCTCTATGAGTTCGCCAAGGGCGCCAAGGCGGCCGGCTACAAGGTGATCATCGCCGGTGCCGGGGGTGCGGCGCATCTGCCCGGCATGACGGCGGCGATGACGCCGCTGCCGGTGCTCGGCGTGCCGGTGGAATCAAAGACGCTGTCGGGCCAGGATTCGCTGCTGTCAATCGTGCAGATGCCGGCCGGCATTCCGGTCGGCACTTTGGCCATCGGCAAGGCCGGCGCTGCCAACGCTGCCCTTCTCGCCGCCGCGGTGCTGGCGCTGAGCGACGAAAAGCTCGCCGCCCGGCTGGATAGCTGGCGCGCCGCGCAGACCGCCAAGGTGGCCGCCGAGCCCACGGACGCGCCGTGAGCCTGCCGGCGGGATCGAGCATCGGCATCATCGGCGGCGGCCAGCTCGGCCGCATGCTGGCGATGGCCGCGGCCCGCCTCGGCTATCGCATCGTCGTGCTGGAGCCGCAGCCGGATTGCCCGGCGGCACAGGTCGCCAACCGGCAGATCGTCGCCGCCTACGACGACGCGGCCGCGCTTGGCGAGCTGGCTGCGGCCAGTGCCGTCGTTACTTATGAATTCGAGAACGTTCCGGTCGCGGCTGCCGCGGCACTTGCCTCTACGGTGCCGGTCTATCCGCCGGCACGCGCACTGGAAGTGGCGCAGGACCGGCTGGCGGAAAAGAAATTCCTCAACGGTATCGGCATACCGACCGCGGATTTCAGTCCCGTCGACAATGACGAGGAACTGACGGCTGCGCTGAAACAGTTCAACGGCAGCGGCATATTGAAGACGCGCCGCATGGGCTATGACGGCAAGGGCCAGCGTGTCTTCCGCAACATGGAAACAGGCGGCTTTGCCGGCACTTGCGAGGCGATGGGCAACGTGCCGTTGATCCTGGAATCCTTCGTCACCTTCGAGCGCGAGATTTCGGTGATCGCCGCGCGCGGCAGCGACGGCTCGCTCGCCGCCTACGATCCAGCGTGGAATGTCCATCGCAACGGTATTCTGCACAGCTCGACGCTGCCGGCCGGAGTAAAATCCGAGACGGCTGCTGCGGCTCAAACGGCGGCGGCAGAGATCCTTGCAGCGCTCGACTATGTCGGCGTCATCGGCGTCGAATTCTTTGTCCTTGCCGACGGTTCGCTGTTGGTCAACGAGATAGCGCCGCGCGTCCACAATTCCGGTCACTGGACGGAGGCCGCCTGCACCATCTCGCAATTCGAGCAGCACATCCGCGCCGTCGGCGGCCTGCCGCTGGGAAATCCCGCCCGGCAGTTCGACTGCGTCATGGAAAACCTGATCGGCGACGACATCCGGCGCGTTCCTGAGCTGCTCGCCGAGCCCGATCTGATGCTGCACCTCTATGGCAAGGCCGAGGCGCGGCCCGGCCGCAAGATGGGCCATTTTACGCGCGTGAGCCGCCGCAGCTAGAGCATGATCCCGAACCGAAGGTCCGCGCTAGCGAAAATTGGAATCCGGTTTCGGAAAAGATCATGCTCAAACATAAAGTTAGAACCTAAGCTTACTGGATGTCGCCGCTCTCGTCCTCGTCGGGGCTGGCGCAGCTCACATCGCCTTCTGCGCAGGTCGAATCGGCGGTGAGCTGCTTGGTGCGATCGTCGGTCAGCCGCGTCAGGCATTCCGATATCAGCATCGGATAGATCGAGCCGCCTTCGCTGTCCGCGGCGGAATAGCGGCATTCCGCGTCGCGAAAAGCGATCCAGGCGCGCTGCGCCGTCTGCAACAGCTTCCTGGCTTTTGCGTCACTTCCGCCGATGAGATCCTGGTAGGCCTTGTTGAGCTTGGCGTCGGCGGATTTGTAGTCCGCTTCGGCGCAGATGTTCATCATCTGCTGGCTGTCGTCGTTGCGGTCGCATTCCTGCGCATGGGCAACAGAGCCTGCCGCGAGGACGACAAGACAGGCGGACACAAGAATTCGGCGCATGACGATCTCCAATTCGCAACCGCATCATTCCAGCCGTCGCAAGCCTGCGCAATGCCGCAAGGCGCCAGTGGCGGATATTTGATGATACGAAACGGTCCGTATCGTTTAGGCAACGCGCTTGCGGTTGACACGGGCAACGCTCCTCGTCTATGAGCCACGCACAGTTCAAAGGCGCGTCTGTGGGCGCGCCTTAATAGTTCGGCCCGTGACCGGGCCCAGACCGATGGGCAAGACCATGAAAATCAAGAATTCGCTCAAGGCGTTGAAGGCGCGTCACCGCGACAACCAGCTGGTTCGTCGCAAGGGCCGCGTCTACATCATCAACAAGACCGCGCCGCGCTACAAGGCGCGCCAGGGTTGAGTTTTCGACGGAGGCTGCGCGCCTCCGTTCGCATGATACGACTCTCACGCTAAATTCAGTTTGACGATCCGGCGTCGGGGGCTAGATTCCCGCGATGCGGATTCTTTTTGCATTTTTCACGGCTTTCCTCGTTTCCGGCGCTGTCTCGCTGCCGGCGTGGGCTGAAGATCCGACCACAACTCCGCCGACAGCACCTCCGGTCGTCAAGACGAAACAGGCGCGGCTCGATCAGCTGTTTGCCGATCTCAAGCGCGAACGCAATGAAAAGGCGGCCGAGCGCATTGCCGGACGCATCAGCAGCGAGTGGTCCCAGTCGGGCAGTGCCTCTATCGACCTGATGATGCAATGGTCGCAGAAGGCAATCGAAAACCAGAAATTCGATGTCGCGCTCGATTTCCTCGATCAGGTGGTGACTTTGCGGCCGACCTATGCCGAAGGCTGGAACCGGCGCGCCACCGTTCATTTCATGATGAAGAACTACGGAAAATCGATGGCGGACATCGACCGCACCCTGCAGCTCGAACCACGCCATTTCGGCGCGCTTTCGGGCCTTGCTCAGATCATGGCCGAAACCGGCCACAAGCAGTCGGCACTCGAGGCCTGGCAGCGCGTTCTCGGCATCTACCCGATGATGCGCAGCGCCCAGGACCAGGTCGCCGCACTTTCCGAGGAGCTTGCCGGCGAAGGCATTTGAAGCCAGTAGGGCAATAGGGGAGTAAGGCAGTATGTAAGTGGTGTAGATTGCACTGCGGAACGCATGCCCCCTACTCCCCTACCCCCCTACTCCCCTACTCCCCTACTCCCCTACTCCCCTATAGGCCCGATCTACGCCGCTTGCTTCCGTGACGAGTTTCTCCACAAGCGCGGCGGCTGGCATCTGCCGCAGCTTCGCAACGCCCTGCCCGGCCCAAATGGGCAAGAAGTCAGCCCGCTTGCTTTCATCCTTTGCCATCGAAAGCGGCATGACCAGACTCGCCTGTAGCGGAAACGCCAGCGCAGCATCTTCCTCACCAGCCATTTCCATCACAAACCGGTTGCGCACCACGCGCGCCGGGCGGCCAGTGAAGCAGCGAGTCACCGACGTGCTCTCGTCGTTGGCCGAGCGCAATGCTGCGCGATAGACTGGCTGCACATTGGCTTCAGGACAGGCCAGGAAAGCCGTGCCGATCTGCACACCAGATGCACCAAGTGCAAAGCTGGCAGCAATGCCGCGACCGTCGAAGATACCGCCGGCGGCAATTACAGGCACCCGCACGGCATCGACAATCTGCGGTACGAGGGCCATGGTGCCGGCTGTGCCGATCGCAGGGTCGCCAGTGAATGTGCCGCGATGCCCACCGGCCTCGTATCCCTGGGCGATAATGGCGTCCACCCCTCCTGCCTCAAGCTGGCGCGCTTCCGAGACGGTGGTAGCCGAACACAAGACAGTACAGCCGGCCGCTTTCAACTGCTGCACAATTGCGGTGTCGGGTAGGCCGAAGTGGAAGCTGACCACCTTCGGGCGCAGCTCGAGCACAATTTCGAGACGCTCACGATCGAAGGTGGGGAAGGGCTCGCCCGGCTCGGGCACCGGTCCGAGGCCGACCTCCTCATAGCAGCCGCGAAGGCGGTCGCGCATAGTTTGGGCAGCCGCATCATCGCGTGCCGGCGCCGGGTGCGCAAAGAAGTTGACGTTGACCGGACGATTGGTGGCGTGCTGTGTCGCCGTGAGCTGCTCGCGGATAGCCGCAGCAGGCAGAATACCGCATCCGAGCGAGCCTAGTGCCCCGGCATTGCTGACCGCCGCCGCGAGTTCCGGTGTGGTGACGCCGCTCATCGGCGCCTGGATTATCGGGTGCTCAATGCCGAGGAGTTCCAGAAGATCAGTGCGCATCCACATTGGATCACCCTCCTCTTTCTCCCAGGAGAGATTAGCTTAACTGACTTCCAGCTCAAGTCGGACAGGACCTTCGAACCGCCGGCTGCAGACCGATGCAAGTTGGCGGAGTTCGGCGTCGATCCTAACCCAACTGCCGTCGATGCACCGGGCTGGCGCCGTGTTTACGACGCGCCATGCAGCCGGCCCATCCGGCAGCCGCCGCCGACATTAGCGTCCGACTTCCGATCCGACATAGGCGATGCGCAGCATGTTGGTCGAACCGGGCGTCCTGAGCGGAACGCCGGCCGTGATGATGACGCGGTCGCCGGGCTTGCCGAAACCTTCGTCGAAGGCGATGCGGCAGGCGCGATCGACCATGTCGTCGAGGTCGATGGCATCGGGAGAAACGACGCAATGCGTGCCCCACAACAGCGACAGCCGCCGCGCCGTGTTGAGGATCGGCGACAATGCGACGATCGGCACTTGCGGCCGCTCACGCGCGGCGCGCAGGCCCGTTGTACCCGAGGCCGTGTAGGTGATGATGGCCGACAGCTTCAGCGTCTCGGCGATCTCGCGGGCAGCAAGCGAAATGGCGTCGGCGCCGGTCGCTTCCGGTTCCGAGCGCTGCGCGTTGATGATGCCGGCATAGGTCGGGTCGGTTTCGACCTTGGTGGCGATCCGGTTCATCATCGCCACCGCTTCGACCGGGTAGGCGCCGGCGGCGGACTCCGCCGAAAGCATGATCGCGTCGGCGCCTTCAAACACGGCGATCGAGACGTCCGAGACTTCGGCGCGGGTCGGCACCGGCGCGGTGATCATCGATTCCAGCATCTGCGTGGCAACCACCACAGGCTTGCCGGCGCGGCGGGCGGCGCGGGTGATCTGCTTCTGAATGCCGGGCACGGCTTCGAGCGGCATCTCGACGCCGAGATCGCCGCGGGCGACCATCAGCGCATCCGAAAGCTCGATGATCTCGGCCAGCCGGGCGACGGCCTGCGGCTTTTCGATCTTGGCCATGATCAGCGCCCGGCCGCGCGCGATCTTGCGCGCTTCGGCCAGGTCCTCGGGCCGCTGCACGAAGGACAGCGCCACCCAGTCGACGCCGGTTGCCAGAACCGCGTCAAGATCCCGGCGGTCCTTTTCCGTCAGCGCGCCGACCGGCAGGTCGGTGTCGGGCAGGCTGACGCCCTTCTTGTCGGAAATGGTGGTGCCGGCGACGACGGTGCAGACGATCGCCTTGCCGTTGCTGCTGACCGCCTTGAGCTCGAGCTTGCCGTCGTCGATCAGCAGGCGATGACCGGCCTCGACCGAACGCAGGATTTCGGGATGCGGCAGGTAGACCCTCTTCGAATTGCCGGGCTCGGGATTGTCGTCGAGCGTGAAGGTCTGGCCGACGGTCAGCACTTCTTTGCCGTTGGCGAACTTACCGACGCGCAGCTTTGGCCCTTGCAGGTCGGCGAGAACGCCGATCGGCCGGCCGACCGCCTCCTCGACAGCACGAATGCGGCCGACAAGCGTCCGCATCAATTCATGGTCGGTGTGGCTCATATTGATCCGGAACACGTCAGCGCCGGCTTCGAACAGCTTCTTCAGCATCTCCTCGGACGAGGAGGCCGGACCGATGGTGGCGAGGATCTTGACCTTGCGGCTACGTCTCATTGACTGTTTGTTCCCGGGGCGGCTGCAGCGCCATCCGTTGCGGGCTCGTCAGTCAGCTGGACCATCCAGCTTGCCTGCTCGCCCGTGTCATATTCCTGAAATCCGGCGCGCTGAAAGCCCCGGGCGACGCAGTCGGTAACGCCGGCGATCTTGAACTCTTTTTCGGCCACGCACATGTTGATCGGGCCATCCCAGCGTCCGCCGCGCTCGGCGTCTTCTGCATAAAGATAGTAAAACCTTGATGACAACGGTCCCTCGATGAGCGTCTTGCAGCTCGATCCTTCGATGTGCCACCAGCCTTCGGTGATCCAGCCGGCCTTGGCGCGATAGCCGATGCCGACGCCGACCAGGTTCTGCGTGGCGTTGCAGACCCGGAAATCGGCCCGTGCCGGCGAGGCCGTGATCACCGCGAAAAGGCCCATTGCCGGTATCAGGAGCGGCATGGCCAAGGCATGGCGCACACGCAGCCTGCCGGCGAAACCCATCCTGAAACCCCTCAAGAACCACATTTGCATCTCTCAACGCCCCTTTTCGGAAAAGTCCGTACGCATGTCAACGCGCCGATCTGTCCAATTCCAATCGATTTAGAAGGCTCCGGCGCGCTTGCGATCGCCCCTGCTCAGTTTTTTGGCAGAAACCGTGGCCAAACAACGGCATTGCGCAAGCGTTCTCTTCGTGGAATGACGATACCACCCTCCCAGGAAGCCCGCGAACAGACCTTTCCCGCCGATGACCCGATCCACAGTTTTCGCGCCTTTCGACATCGTCGAAGGCGACCGCAAGCGCGGCATGGTGCTTTTGGCCGATCATGCTCGCCGCGACCTGCCGGAGGAATATGGCAGCCTTGGCCTGCCAGCGGCGGAGTTCGATCGCCACATCGCCTACGACATCGGCGTCGAGACTGTAACCCGCGAACTCGCAAGTCTGCTCGGCGTTCCGGCGGTGCTTGCCAATTTTTCACGGCTGCTGATCGATCCCAATCGCGGCGAGGACGATCCAACGCTGATTCGCCAGCTCTATGACGGCACCATCATCCCGGGAAATTATCCCATGGCGCCGGAGGAACGCGAAAGACGTCTGGACCGCTTTTACCGCCCCTATCATGATGCCGTCGGCGCCATGATCGCCTCGGTGGCGCAAGCGTCCGCGCAGGCACCTTTCATCTTTTCGGTGCATTCCTTCACGCCGACCATGCAGGGCTTCGTGCGGCCGTGGCACGTCGGCATATTATGGGATCTCGACGATCGCGTTGCGCGGCCGCTGATCGACATGCTCACCAAGGACAAGAGCCTCATCGTCGGCGACAACGAACCCTATGACGGCGCACTACGCGGCGACACCATGTTCAGGCACGCCATCGTCAACGGATTTGCCCATGCGCTGCTCGAGATCCGCCAGGACCTGATCGCCGACCTTAAGGGTGCCCTCGACTGGGCCGAGCGGCTGGCGCCGATCGTTGACGCGATCGATCGACGTGCCGATATACATGCGGTGAAAATATTCGGCTCGCGCACCGGACCGGTGTGACGAAAGGCCCAAGGGACGCCAAAGACATGACCGAACTCAGCGACGAACAAAAGCGCGATTTCGAAGCCGCTGCCTTCCGCCGGCTGGTCGCGCATCTGCGCGAGCGTTCCGACGTGCAGAACATCGACCTGATGAACCTCGCCGGCTTCTGCCGCAACTGCCTGTCCAACTGGTACCGCGATGCGGCGCAAGCCGAGGGTGTCGAACTCAGCAAGGAACAGTCGCGCGAGATCATCTACGGCATGCCCTATGCCGAGTGGCAGGCACTGAACCAGATCGAAGCCTCCGATGCCAAGAAGGCCGAGTTCGAGGCAAGGCGCCCCAGGAATCACTAGGGGGGAGGACGCCGTGCCTAAGATTGACGTTGCCGACGTGCCCGGACGCAAGGGCTCATCCTATCCACCGCCGTTCGATGCACCCTGTGCCGAACGCGTGCGGCAGCGGCTGGGCAACGCGGGCGGGCTCACCGACTTCGGCATCAATCTCATGCGCCTGCCGCCGGGCAACTGGTCGAGCCAGCGCCACTGGCATTCGCACGAAGACGAATTCGTCTACGTGCTTGAAGGCGAGCTGATGCTCGTCGAAGATGCCGGCGAGACGGTGCTGCGCGCCGGTGACTGCGCGGCCTTTCCGAAAGGATCCGGCAACGGCCATCACATGATTAATAAATCGGGCGCGATGGCGATCTATCTCGAAGTCGGTTCGCGCTGGCCCGACGACGTCGCCACCTGCTCCGACATCGACATGATGAGCGCCAACGCTGATGGCCGGTTTGTGCACAAGGATGGCGCGCCTTATCCCGAGCCGTAAGGATTTCGGAGTGGACCGCCGAGATGGTTGGCCGACGCGAGAGGACGTCGCGTCTGGTCCAAGCACTTTCGGCAAAGAGCGCTTGACTGTGAATTGAATCGATCTAATTTGCCGCGCGAAGCCATTTCCGGACCGGATTCTACCCGATGGACGCGCAGAAAATGACGCAGACCGCGATTCGTGGACGCTGGGCAGTGGCCGGCATCTTCCTCGCCAATGGATTCCTGACCGGGAGCTGGGCGCCGCAGATCCCGGTGTTCCTCACCCGGCTGGACATCAGCAAATTCACGCTCGGCCTGTTGATTCTGTTGTTCGGGGCAGGGGCCGTAACCGCCATGACCTGGTGCGGCCATCTGATCTCGAAGCATGGCTCGCGCACTGTGCTGCGCTGGTTCGGACTTGCCGGCAGCTTCGGCCTGTTGGTCGTGGCTCTGGCCCCCAACGTGCCCTTGGCGGCAATCGCCATGTTCATCTTCGGCGGTTCGATCGGCGGCATGGACGTCGCCATGAATGCCAATGCAGTGGCAGTCGAACGGCGGCTGTCCCGTGCCATCATGTCGTCCTCGCACGGCTTCTGGAGCCTTGGCGGTTTCGCTGGCGGCGCTTTGGGCGGTTTCGCCATCCAGAACTACGGTCACCTCGCCCATGCGACGGTGGTGACGGCTCTTGCCTTTGCCGTCATCGCCGTAGCGATCCGCTACCTGATCGCCGAGGACAAGCACCCAGTCGCCGAGCACCACAAATTCGCGCTACCGGCAAACCCGCTGGTCTATCTGGTTGGGCTGATGGCACTGCTGACGATGATCTCCGAAGGTGCGGTGCTCGACTGGGCGGCGCTGTATCTCAGGCAGGAGCTCGGCGCCGATCTTGCCATCGCAGGCCTGGCCTACGCCGCCTTTTCCGGTGTCATGGCCGTCATGCGCTTCCTTGGTGATGGCGTCCGCAACCGTTTCGGGGCCGTTACGACGTTGCGCGCCTCGGCTCTTGCCGCTGCTGCCGGCATGCTGGTGGCCGGGCTGGCTCCCTCGCCGTGGCTCGCCATTGCCGCCTTCGCCTTTTGCGGCCTCGGCATTGCCAACATGGTGCCGATCATCTTTTCGGCCGGCGGCAACCAGGAGGGCATGGCGTCCGGCACCGGCATGAGCGTCGTCACCACAATGGGTTACTCAGGCATTCTGGTGGCGCCGTCGGCGATCGGCTTCATCGCCGAACACTCGAGCTTCGGCCCGATCTTCGTCGCTCTGTCCGGGCTGCTGATCGTCGTGCTGTTGATGGCCGGCCTCGCTCACCGCGCTGAATTCGCAGCCGAGGCAGCACCGGCTGAATAGCGCTTGAACTCTTCGTAGAGGAAATCCGCGACGCGGCGGATGCGGACGCTTGTACGCACGTCGCGGTGCATGGCGAGCCACACCGGCAGCGTCGGCAGCGGAAGACCCGGCAGCACTGTCTCGACCAGCGGATCACGGTCGGCGAGCGGCTCCTGGCCAAAGCCGATGCCGTTTCCCGCCCGCACCGCTTCCCACAGCACGATCTGATTATCGGTCCTGAAGCGGAAGGCATTGCGGGCAAGCGGGACGCCGAACTGGGCAAAGCCGCGAATGATCTCATCGCTGCGGTCGAAGCCGACCAGATCATGGCCGGCGAGATCGCGGGCCTCGCGCGGACGGCCACGCCGGTCGAGATAGGATTTTGCCGCGCAGGCGCGGAGCGGAATGTCGGTCACCTTGCGCGCGACCAGTTCATTCTGCGCCGGCTTGACCATGCGAATGGCGATATCGGCATCGCGACGCAGCAGATTCTCGACCTGGTTCGAGGCGACGATCTCGACCTCGATACCCGGCTCCTCGAAACCAAGCCTCGCCATCATTTCCGGCAGTACATAGGCGGCCACCACTTCGCTGGCGGCAATGCGCACCGTACCCTCTATCGCCTCGACCGATCCCAGCGCCAGCAGCGAAAAGGCGCTTGCCTGCTCGCTCACCGCGCGACCCTGTTCAAAGAGCGTGCTGCCTGCTTCCGTGAGCGCATAGCCACGCCGCCCACGCCGGAACAGGGTGACGCCGAGCGCCTGTTCCAGCTCGGCGATGTGGCGGCCGAGCGTCGGCTGGCTTGCGGCAAGTTTTCGCGCGGCGGCAGACAGGCTGCCGGTCTCCGCCACCGTGACGAAACTCTTGATCAGGTTCCAATCGATATCCATTCAAAATTGAATATCAGATCGCCAGCTTTAGTCAATTTTCATTCGCTTGCGAAGAGACCACAACAGGGTCGCAACACAAACACGGAGACGAACAATGACCAAGATCGCAATTCTCGGCGCCAACGGCCGGCTCGGCCGTGCGGTGGCCAAGGCCTTCCTCGATGCCGGCTACGATGTCCGCGCCGTCACCCGCGGCGGCAAGGTGCCGGCCGAGCTCAAAGGCGCCACGGCAATCGCCGGCGACGCGCTCGACCGCAACGCGCTGATCCGCGCCACCGAAGGCGTCGACATCATCTTCAACGGCCTCAACCCGCTCTACACCGACTGGGGCAAGTGTCTGCCGATGGCGGAGAACGTCATGGCTGCCTGCCGGGCGAACGGCGCACTGCATCTCTTCCCGGGCACCGTCTACAATTACGGCTCGCCGATGCCGGCGGTGATCGCCGAAGACACGCCGTTTCGCCCGACGACGGAAAAGGGCCGCATCCGCGTCGCCATGGAAGATCTGTTTCGCCGCGAGGCCGACGCGGGTCGGGTGCGCACGATCCTGCTGCGCGCCGGTGATTTCTTCGGCGGCACCGGCAGCGGATCGTGGTTCGATCTGGTTGTCGCCGCCAAGATGACCAAGGGTATCTATACGGCACCGGGACCGGTCGATCTCGTGCATGAATGGGCCTATCTGCCCGACCTGGCCAAGGCCTTCGTCGGGCTGGCTGACAATCTCGACAAGCTCGGCTCATACGAGGCGCTGAATTTTCCTGGCCATGCGGTGACCGATCTGGACATCAAGGCGGCCGCGGAGAAAGCGCTCGGGCGCGCGCTGAAGCTGACGAAGATGCCGTGGTGGGTGCTGCGCGCCGGCAGCCCGTTCGTGGCGATGTGGCGCGAGATCGTTTCGATGTCCTATCTCCGCTTCGAGCCGCACCGGCTGGCTTCAGCCCGGCTGGAAGGCATTATCGGTACGATCCCGCACACGCCGCTGGAAGATGCAGTATCGGAAGCGCTTGAGGATATCGGCGTCGCCACAACCAAGCCGGTGCAGCAAGCTGCCCAATAAGGAAGTTGAAAAAGACGGATGGTCTGACGGTCATCCGCCGCTTGTCCGGACCAATGATTGCGCTCAGATCCGGCCCATCAACAGCAGCACCAAGACAACGATCAGGATGACGCCGACGATGCCCGATGGGCCGTAACCCCAGGACCGAGAATGCGGCCACGCCGGAACCGCGCCGATCAGGATAAGAATAAGAATAATGATGAGAATGGTGCTGATCGTCATCAGAAAATCCTCGCTTTGAGGTTGCAATGACGAAACAATGCAGAAGGCCGCCCATTGTTCCCGGGCGGCCTTTGCTTGATCAGGGCAGCAATCGGACTCTATTCGGCGGCCTTCGGGAAGGCGATCGCCGGCTCGGCGCCCAGATCGGCGTCCAGGCCTTTCGACGGGATATCGGCCTTGCGACGCCCCAACAGGCTACTGAACCAGCCACGGCGCGCACCGGGTTTGACCTTGGCGCGCGTGAACACCATCAGCATCGACGGCGTTACCACCAGCGTCAGCACGGTGGCGAAGGACAGCCCGAAGACGATCGCCGAAGACAGCGAAATCCACCATTGCGTCGACGGCGCGTTGATCGTCGTCTCGTGGTGGAAGATTTCGAGGCCGAGGCCGAAAGCGATCGGCAGCACGCCAAGAATCGCCGACACTGCCGTCAGCACCACCGGGCGGGCACGTTCGCGGCAGGTCTGCAGAACGGCTTCGTATTTGTCCCAGCCCTCTTCGCGCAACCGGTCATAGGTGTCGATCAGCACGATGTTGTTGTTCACCACCACGCCGGCCAGCGCGATGACACCGATGCCCGACATGACGATGCCGAATGCCTCTCCCGTCAGCAGCAGCCCGAGGAACACGCCGATCGTCGCCATGACCACGCAGGACAGTACCAGCCAGACGCTGGTGAACTTGTTGAACTGCGCCAGAAGCACGATGAAGATCAGGAAGATCGCCGCACCGAAGGCTTTGCTGAGGAAGGCCCCGGCCTCCGCACTGTCCTCATTCGAACCGGCAAGCTTCCAGCGAATGCCGCTGCCGAGGTTCATGTCGGCGACAGCTTTGGTGACCTCCTGCTGGACGGCAGCCACCTGGGCGCCGGCAGCGACGTTGGCCTGGACGACCACCGTTCGCGCGCCGTCGATGCGGTTGAGGATACCGACCGTCGGCTCCGGCTTGCGCACGACGAAGTTCGAGATCGGCACCGAGCCTTGCGCGGTCTGCACCCTGAGTTCGTCGAGCGTCGACAGCGTGCGCCGATCTTCGGGCAGGCGCAGCCTGATGTCCACCGCATCGTCGGCGCCGGCGGGCCGGTACTCGCTGAGCTTCAGCCCGTTGGTCACCAATTGCACGACCGTCCCGACCGCGGTCGGACTGATGCCGTACTGCGCCGCCTTTGCGCGATCGACTTCAAGCGCCCAGTCGACGCCGGGCGGCGCCAGACCGTCGGAAATATCGATGACGCCGGGCACCTTGGCAATGCGCGCGGCGACCGCGCGGGCCTTGTCGTCAAGGCCCTTCGGATCGACGGCCGAAAGCCTGATCTGGATCGGCTTGCCGGTGGGCGGGCCGGCTTCCGGCACGCGAACCTCGACGTCGACACCGGGAATGCCGGCCATCACGCCGCGCAGTTCGTCCAGGATTGAGTTCGCCGATTTGCGCTCGCGCCAGTCGACGAATTCGTACTGGATCACGCCGACCACATCTTCCGGAACGTCCTGGCCGCCGCCCTGCGTCTTGCCTACACGCGTATAGACGGACTTCACGCCCGGCCAACCGAGCAGCCGATTTTCCGCCGTCTTGGTGGCCGCGTCCATTTCGGCAAGCGAAAGATTGCCACGGGCGTGGACATAGAGCAGGCCGTAGTCAGGCTCGACATTCGGGAAGAATTCGACGCCGGCGCCGAATTTCGAATAGGCGTAGCCGACGCCGAACAACAGCGCCACAGTGAGGACAAGCACGGTGATGGGATAGTGCACCGCCTGCTTGACCACGGCCATGTACCAGCCGTCGCGATTGTCGTCGGGGTGATGGGCCGGCGCCTTGGCAAATATCGCGCCCAGCGTCGGCGCGAAGACCAGCGCATAGAGCATCGAGGCCGAGAGCGTCACGATCAGCGTGATCGGCATATATTTCATGAAGTCGCCGATGATGCCCGGCCAGAACAACAGCGGCGAGAAGGCGGCAATGCGCGTCATCGTCGCCGCGATGACCGGGCCGGCCATGCGCTTGGCGGCAAGCGCGAACGCCTCTTGCTTCGGCATGCCCTCGCTCATGCGACGCTCGGCGAATTCTGTGACGATAATGGCGTCGTCGACCAGCATGCCGACCGCCAGGATGAGGCTGAACAGCACGATCATGTTGATCGTGTAGCCCATCATCGCCAACAACAGGATGCCGATCAGGAAGGACGAGGGGATGGCCAATCCGATCAGCAGCGAGGCACGGCCGGACAGCGCGTAGAGGATAACGATGAACACCAGGATGACGGCGATCATCACGTGGTTCTGCAGGTCGCCGAGCAACTGGTTCACGAAAACGGACTTGTCTTGCGTGTAGGTGACGTGCATGCCCTCCGGCATCGTCTTGATGAAGGCGTCGGACACCTCCCTGACCTTGCCAATCGTATCGATCAGGTTGGAGCCGATGCGCTTCTTCACCTCGATGGCAATCGCCGGCTTGCCGTCGAGGCGGGTAACCGTCTCGGCGTCCTTGAAGGTCGAGCGGATGGTGGCGATATCCTTGGCCTGCACCACGGCATTGGGTCCGGCGACGACCGGAAGCGCCGCCACATCCTCTGGCGTCTCGATAAGCGACGGCACCTTGACTGCGTATTTGCCCTCGGACCCTTCGATATTGCCGGCGGCGACAAGACTGTTGGAAGCGCCGACCGCACCGATCAACTGGTCGAGCTGCAGCCCGTAGGAAGACAGCTTCATCGGATCGATGACCACTTCGACGAGGTCGTCGCGCGCACCCTGCAGCGAGCCCTCGAGCACGCCAGGCACTTCCTCGATGCGGTCGCGCAACTCGCGCGCCGCCGCCGTCAGCACGCGCTCGGGCACCTCGCCCGACAGCGTCACGACCAGGACGGGGAACTCGGAGATGTTGACCTCTGAGACCACGGGCTCCTCGGCCGCTTGCGGCAGGTCGGCCTTGCCGTCCTGCACCTTGCTGCGCGTGTCCTGCAGCGCGGTGGCGAGATCCGTCTGTGGCTGGAATTCGACCAGCACATAACCGCCGCCCTGGAAGGCGGCCGAGCGCATCTCCTTGAGGCCCTTCAGGCTCTTCAGCTTGGCTTCCATCGGCCGCAGCAAGAGGCGCTCGGAATCTTCCGGCGAGATGCCCTGGTAGATCAGGCTGACATACATCATCGGAATCGGAACGTCCGGTTCCGCTTCCTTCGGCGTCGACTGGTAAGCAACCGCACCGGCAAGGATGAGAAAGACCAGGACCGAAATGGTCAGCCGGGCATTGCTGATTGCAAGTTTGACGATGTCCATGATTACTGCGTCCCGGTCGTCGCTTCGCCCAACAGCTTTTGGATGGTCGCCTGGTCCGCTTCGACCGGCTTGACCACTTCGCCTTCCTTCACCAGCTCCTGGCCGGCGACGATGATGCGGGCGTCGGCCGGAATGCCGCCGAGCACCAGGCCGGTCGGCGTGTCGTCGACCAGGTCGATCGGGAAGAACACGACCTTGTCGTCCTTGTCGACGGCGCGGATGCCGAGGTCGCCCTTGTCGCCGAGCGTCACCACCGAGCGCGGCAGCATGACGGCGTCGGTCGGCTGGGCGCTGAGCGCGATTTCGGCCGTCATGCCGGCCGGTACGGAACCATCTGCATTCGGGATGGCGACTTCGACCCGGAAGGTACGGGTTGCCGAAGATGCATCCCGGCTGATGTAGCGCACGATGCCCTCGACGTTCTGGCCGCTGACCAGACGCACATTCGCCTTGTCACCGATCTTCAGATAGCCGAGATCGCGTTCGCTGACCTCGCCGCGCGCAATCACCGGGTCGAGGCTGAGAATAGTAGCCACCTCGCCGCCCTGCATCACGGAACTGCCAAGCTCCACCGGCACCCGGTCGATAACGCCGTCGAAGGGCGCCTTCACCTCGTTGCGGTCGAGTTCGGCTTGCGCTGCGTCCAGTTGCGACTTGGCCAGCGTCAGGTTGGAGCGGGCTGTATCGAGCTGCAACTTGGGCAGATTGCCGGTTTTCATCAGCCGCAGGGCAGCAGCCAGCTCTGCCTCCCGCTGCACGACAAGCTGCTTGGCATTGTCGACCGCCGAGATTTTTTCCTCGGCGGCAAGCATCAGGATCAGGTCGCCGGTCTTGACGTGCTGACCCTGCTTGACCGGCAGCTTGTCGATAACGCCGGCGACGCGTGTCGCCAGGACGGCGCGCTTGTCGGCTTCGGTCAGTCCGGAAATGCGGATAGCGCGTGCATAGGTGCGCCGCGGCGGGGTTATGACCGCGACCGTGCGTAACGGCGCCTTGGGCTGTTCCGCCTCGGCAGTCCCCGGCTTGGCAGCCCCCTGTTCGCCAGTTTGGGGCTTGCCTGCGTCGGCTGTCTTGGGCTGCTCGACCTCTCCTGCCTTGGGCTTGTTGTCGGCGGACGCGCTGCCGACGGACGAGAACTCGCCTGTCGCCATCCAGCCGGCGAAACCGATGAGCACAACAATGGCTGCAAGCTTGTGAAACCTGAATTTCGGCATCGTTATTTTTCCAGTGCGCGGGGTTCGGCCAAGCCGCATCTTCTACTTGGGGCGCGTCGCCGATATGGGTGCGCGCGAGGCCGTATTCAAATTGCCGTGATCGGCGAAGCGCGCTTCTACCTCAAAGTTGCGGCGCAATATAGTCAGAAAAGTTGATGGATTGTTGCTTTGTCCGCAAAGATGCGGCTGCAGCATCGGCTGTTGATCGCCAAAACAGCGGTATGGCAGCAATTGTCAGGATGATCGGACAGATTGCGATGTCATCTGCTTTGCGGAGGAGCGAGAGCAATTCCAGGAAAGTGTGAAACGGTTTCCGTCCGGAATTGCGTCAAACAAAAAGAAAAAAGATAGAGCGGTTCGGCGTTTCCGAAAGGATTGACCGTTCTAGGCCGGACGGCGGGCGGCCTCGGGCTGCTTGCGCGCAGCAAGAAACTCCTTGACCCGCCGGCCCGGCGCGGGCCCGCGTACCGGCTTCAGGCCGTCATCGAGCTCGCCGGACAGATCGATCGTCGGCCGCTTGCCGACGGCGTCGTAGTTTTCTTCCAGCCAGTCACTGGCCGCGGTGCGGCCGAGGTCGCGCAGATAAGCAAGGAA
This sequence comes from Mesorhizobium sp. M0909, assembly GCF_040319515.1. Taxonomy (NCBI): domain Bacteria; kingdom Pseudomonadati; phylum Pseudomonadota; class Alphaproteobacteria; order Hyphomicrobiales; family Phyllobacteriaceae; genus Mesorhizobium; species Mesorhizobium sp. M0909. The sequence continues at coordinate 271,874 of NZ_JAMYOA010000001.1, read as the reverse complement.
CGCCCATTCGGCATTGACCTTGGACGATGCCGACAAATCCTTGAACGCTTCGTCGGCATCGATGCGGTGCATGCGTATGTCGCGATATTCGCCGTGCGGCAGTCGGCCGGCGGCGATCAATTCCTTGACGAAGGCGATCGAGCGGAATTCGCGCAACAGCCCGGCATTGAAGGTGATCTCGTCGATGCGGTTTTGAATCTCATTGGCGCTCTTCGGCGTCCCCTCGCGGACCACCGGATTGATCTGAACCAAAAGCACGTCCTCGGTGGCCGCCGTCTTGAAGAACGGGAACAGTGCCGGGTTGCCGCCATAACCGCCATCCCAATAGGGCACGCCCTTGATCTCGACGGCACGGAACAATTGCGGCAAGCAGGCCGACGCCATCACCGTGTCGAGGTCGATCTCGCCGTCCGAGAAGACCCGCAACTGGCCGGTCTCGACATTGGTAGCGGAAATGAACAGTTCAATCGACTTGCAGGCGCGCACATTGTCGAAATCGATCTCACGTTCGACCACATCGCGCAGCGGATTGATGGCGAGCGGATTGGCGACATAGGGCGAAAATACCCGAGACATCGTATCGAACAGGAAATAGCCGGGCGTGTTCTCGATCGACCAATTGCCCCAGGCGACGTCCCAAGGCATGCGCTGCACCGGGCTGAAGCGGCCCTTTGCCGCCACCGCACGCCAGAAATCGTCGAGCTTGCGCCGCGCACCCTCGACGCCGCCGCGGACAAAGCCGTCGGCCAGCGCCACGGCATTCATGGCGCCGGCGCTGGTGCCCGAAACCGCCGTTATGTCAAGGCGCCCGTCCTCCAGCAGCCGATCGAGCACGCCCCAGGAAAACGCCCCGTGCGAGCCGCCGCCTTGCAGCGCGATGTTGATCTTCTTTGGCTCTTCCACCTTGCCGTTCTTCGGCATGGCGTGGCCCTTCACCGCTGGATGGCTCACTGAGCGGTCCAGCCGCCATCGACAGAGATGTGCGTGCCGTTGATCTGCGCCGCCGCATCCGAGCATAGGAACACTGCCGCCGCCGCAACCTGCTCGACGGTAACGAACTCCTTGGTCGGCTGCTTTTCGAGCATGACCTCGCGGACCACCGTCTCGCGGTCCATCTTGTTGGCCTTCATCTGGTCGGGGATCTGCGCCTCGACCAACGGCGTCAGCACATAGCCCGGACAAATGGCATTGCAGGTGATCTTGTCGCGCGCCAGCTCCAGAGCGACGGTCTTGGTCAAGCCCATAATGCCATGCTTGGCCGAGACATAGGCCGACTTGAACGGCGAGGCGACTAAGCCGTGGGCCGAGGCGACGTTGACGATCCGGCCGCCACCGGCCTGTTTCATCAAGGGGATGGCGGCTGCGATGGTGTGGAAGGCCGATGACAGGTTGATGGCGATGATCGCATCCCACTTCTCGATCGGGAAGCTTTCCACCGGCGCGACATGCTGGATGCCGGCATTGTTGATCAGGATGTCGACCGAGCCGAATGCCTCGGCGGTCTTCGCCACCAAAGCCCGGCACTCGGCCGCCTTCGACATGTCGGCTTTGACATAGGCGGTCTTCACCTTGTGGTGCTTCGCGATCGCGTCTGCGATGGCGTGGTCGTCTGCGGTATCGGAAAAGGAATTGACGACGAGGTTGCAGCCTTCGGCCGCGAGCGCGTGGGCAATGGCCAGGCCGATGCCCGAGGTAGAACCCGTGACTATGGCGGTTTTTCTGGTAGTCAAGGCTGGCTATTCCTTTGAAGTGGGTTCCCGCGGAACCATGTTGCACTGCAGCATATAGGTTCTCTGCCATCCAAGAACAGCGGATGTGTGGAGCAATGACATGAAATTTTTGTCATGAGGACCTCTCTTCTCTCGAGGAGAGAGGTGTCCGGCACCGACTATTGCGACCGGTTTCCGCAAGTATGCGAGGGAAAAATCCTCAGGCGACGAGGTCTGGGACCGGCCCGATATAGCGCGACTGCGGCCGGATCAGCCGTCCGCTCGTCTGCTGCTCGCGCGCATGGGCAATCCAGCCGGCGACGCGCCCGGCAGCAAAGACGTTGGTGAACGCCTCTTTCGGAAAGCCCGCCGCTTCCAGCAGAAGTGCTGTGAAGAACTCGACATTGGTCTGGAGCGAGCGCGACGGCTTGGCGATGCGAAGCACTTCGAGCGCCGCTTGCTCCACGCTCTCGGCAAACGCCAGCCGGTGGCCGGCTTCGCCCTTGGCGCCGAGTTGCCGCACCACCGCTTTCAGCACGTCGGCACGCGGATCGCGCACGCGGTAGATGCGATGCCCGAAGCCCATGATGCGCCGGCCGCGCCCGATCTCGTCACGCAGCCAGCCGGCGGCGTCGCCATGCGCCTCGATCGCATCCAGCATCTCGATCACCGGACCTGGGGCGCCGCCATGCAGCGGCCCCTTGAGCGCTCCGAGCCCGGCCAGCACCGCCGAAGTAAGCCCGGCCTGCGTCGAAGCGACCACGCGCGCGGCGAAGGTCGATGCGTTGAGGCCATGGTCGCAAACCGTCACGAGATAGGCATCGAGCGCCTTCGCCAATTTGGGCGAGGCCGCAATGCCGGTCAGCATCCGCAGCATGTCGGCGGCATGATCGGCCTTGCTATCGGGCGCAATCGGGCTTTCGCCGCGCTGCAAGCGCAGCAAGGCCGGCGTCAGCACGGCAGGTGCTGCAACCAGCCGCAGCGCGTCCGGCAATTTGCCGCCGTCCGGCAGCAGCGCAATGCCGGCGCGCATCGCGCTGTAGATATCGAGGGATGCGAGAAACGGCAGCAAGGGTTCGATCTGCCCGAACACTTCGCTGCGCGCCCGACCGATCGCGTTCGCCAGCTCCTTGTCGTCGGGAAAATCGTCGAAAAAGCCGTCGAACAGCAGATGGACCACCTCGGCGTATTTCCAGCGGCCTGCCAGTTCGGGCAACGAATGGCCCCGGATGGTCAGGCGGCCGCCAAGACCGTCAACATCGGAGAGCACCGTTTCCGCCGCCACCACATCATCGAGCCCATTCGCCATTGGTTTTCTCCTTGACCCTTTCCGCGCGGTAGATAAGGGTTGGCGGCTGGATCATCAATCTTGATCAACAGAATCAACATGACAGGACTCACATGACGGAGTGGCTGACGCGGGACGAGGCCCTGGAGCGTCTCAAGGTGCGGGCCCAGACGCTCTATGCCTATGTCAGCCGCGGACGCATCGGCATGCGGCCGGATGGGGCGGATCCACGCCGTAGCCAGTATCGCGCCGATGACATCGCGGCGCTGGCGAGCCGCCGGGCGCGCGGCCGAAATCCCCAGGCCATCGCCGAAAGTGCAATTGCCTGGGGTGAGCCGGCGATAGCCACCACGATCTCGACCGTTTTGCACGGCCGCCTCATCTATCGCGGCCAGGATGCGGTTGCTCTCTGCGAGGCTGCCACGCTGGAGCAGACCGCAAACCTGCTTTGGGCATCTGACGCACCAGTGTCGTTTGTCTCGGCGAGCCGCGACGGCAACGGCGCAACTGGCCGGCCGGCCGCCTTCGTGGAATTGGCCGCGTTGGCGGCCAACGGCCGGCCTTCGCTCGGCCGCCGATCAGCTTCGCTCAACCACGATGCGGCCGGCGCCATCGCCGCCCTGGCCCAGGCGCTCGGCGCGATTCCCGGAACCGGTGCCGTGCACGAAAGGCTGGCGCGGGGATGGTCGCTCGATGCGGCCGGCGCAGACTTGATCCGCCGCTCGCTCGTACTGTTGGCCGATCACGAATTGAACGCATCGACCTTCGCCGCACGGGTCGCCGCGTCCACCGGCGCACCTGTTTCGGCCTGCCTGCTTGCCGGCCTCGCCACGCTCTCCGGTCCGCGCCATGGCGCCGCCGCGGAGGCCGTCATGATATTGGGTGAGGATGCGCAGAGATTGGGGCCGGAGGCGGCCGTCGGACGCTGGCTCGGTCACGACATGCCACTGCCCGGATTTGGCCATCCGCTTTATCCCGAAGGCGATCCGCGCGCCGAACCTTTGCTGGCCGCTATCGATGTCGATGATGGGCTGCTGCGGCTTTGCGATGCGGCCTTTGCGGCAACGGGCATGCGCCCGAACGTCGATTTCGCCTTGGCTGCGCTGACGCGCAGCCTCCGCTTGCCGTCCGATGCGCCGTTCCGTCTGTTTGCGCTCGGCCGCAGCGTCGGCTGGGCCGCGCACGCGGTGGAACAGGTGACAAGCAACGGCCTGATCCGGCCACGCGCCCGCTACCAGGGACCGCTGCCGGAGTTCCATTAGCTGGCGGCGCAATCCCGGGCCCTTTTTTGGGTGCTGGCGGATTTAAGCTTTAGATGGAATGGTCATACGGCTCATGAAAAGTCGGAGAGCCCGCTGCGCGGCCAGGGCTGGCGGCTCGGACGGATGCCATTCCCGGAAATGACCATCGAGCGCCATGCGTGCCAACCCATACACGAGTGCACGCGCGGCAAGCACAAGATGATCAAAGTCGGTGTCGGGAGCAAGCCGACCGTGTTGTTGCGCTTGCGTCAGCAAGTCGATCATCCTCCGCCGAATAGCCTCATTCTGATGACGAAGGCTGTCCGACGCTTCAAAATCAATTAGGGTTCTGGAACTGATGATCTGGAAATGCGTGGGGTTGGTAATTGCCCATTCCAGATAGCCTTGTCCGATTGCTTCGAAAGCCTCAATGGGATCTGCGCTGCCGATTTTCGACTGCGCCTTGGCAACAGCCTCTGTCAGCCGATCCATGGCCTGTTCGGCGACCGCGGTTAGCAACGCTGTTTTCGATCGAAAATGCCGGAATGGTGCGCCGGGTGAAACGCCGGCACGTTTTGCGGCTTCGCGTACGGAGACATGCTCGGCTCCCCGTTCCTCGATGATCTCCACGGTTGCCGTGATCAAGGCCTCGACAAGATTGCCATGATGGTATCGCTTGGCATGTCCGGCTTCGTCGGAATCAGTAGTCTTGGTCATCTCAGCCAAATAGCACGAGAGCGGAATGTAAACACTGATTATTTCCCTTGCGTTCGAGCGCTGCGTATGTAATCAATGTTTACATCGCAACGGAGGTTACCATGTTTCGCATCACCGCAACGACTGCCCTCGCTTTCTCCTTATTGTCGCTCGTGTCTGCCGAGGCCGAGGATCGGCCCACCCTGGAAATCGCCTGGCCGACCGCAGGTTCAGTTGTCGAACTGGGCAATGCTCCTGAGAAGGCGATAGGCGTCGTCGTCAGGAGCAACTTCAGGCTGCTCCCTGCGGGTGAGTGTGGGGAAATCAGCCAATGCGGCCACGTGCATATGAAGATCGATCCCGACGGAGACACCTGCAACATCCCCGGCAAGCCGTACAACAGCATGAACAGCGACTTTGGCGGTGACCTTATCAAGGCCCGTTTCGGCCATTGCCAGAATGCCGCCGGCAGACACGTAATCGGCGTGCTTCTTGCCGATGATCATCACCGGCCCATTCTAGTAGACGGCAAACCTGTTACCGCTCTGGTGACGGTGACCACGAAATAGAGCATGCCACGAAGCATAGCATGGATGACATCTCCGCCTTTCGAGACGAAGATGTTTTATCACACGGTCTGCTGAAGGAAGTTTCGGCCGGCACTTCGCTAGCCGGCAGTCAGGACATCGTGTCGAGCTTGCGCTGCATCGCGGCGATCTGCTCCTTCAGTTCCTGAAGGTCGTCGGGTTTTTCCGGTGTTTCCTTCCTGGCCGGTTCGGCCGGCGCTGCTGCCGGCGCAGAGCCCGCAGGCGGGAACGGTGTGAACAGCCGCATGGCGTTCTGGAACATTTCCATGTTGCGCCGCGTCTGCTCCTCCAGCACCTTGATCGGCGTGGCGATCTTCATCATGTCCATCGGCGACTTGCCGAGCGCATCTTTCATCTGTTCGCGAAAGCGTTCCTGCTCCTTAGAGAAGGCCAGCATCGACTGCTCGAGAAAGCTCGGCACGATCATCTGCATCTGGTCGCCGTAATAGGCGATGAGCTGACGCAGAAACGGGATCGGCAGCATGTTCTGCCCGTCCTTGTTCTCCAGCTCGAAGATGATCTGGGTCAGCACCGGATGCGTGATGTCGTCACCGGTCTTGGCGTCCTGGACAGTAAAGTCCTCGCCTTTTTTGACCATTTCAGCGAGATCCTCGAGCGTCACATAGGTGCTGGTGCCCGTATTGTAGAGACGGCGATTAGCATATTTCTTGATAACAATAGGTTCGTCTTTTGCGGCCATCTGCATCCTCCCCGGACACCGGGCAGCTTAAGTAAGCCGCCGGTAACGATTGCGCCTTTTTAAAGGATATGCGCAAAAGCGTCATGAATCCAAGCAGTTTGTGCAGTGCGGGAATATTTTATGCTGCGCAGCACGGACGGGCCGCCGTTGCAGCGACGGGCGGCATGCTTGCGGCAGTGGGACGCCATGCCTATTTCGGGTTTGACTCGGGTTGTGGAAAGGGCAAGAAAAGTCCCCGACGGCACCCGAAATCGTTCCCCGAAAGCCTGGAGAAGAACATGTCCGCTTCCAACGCCATCGTTGTCGCCAGTGCAGCGCGCACGCCTGTCGGCTCCTTCAACGGCGCCTTCGCCAACACGCCAGCCCATGAATTGGGTGCGGTCGCCGTCAGGGAAGCGCTTGTCCGTGCCGGCGTCGAGGGCAAGGAGGTGGACGAGGTCATTCTCGGCCAGATCCTGACCGCGGCCCAAGGGCAGAACCCGGCGCGGCAGGCGGCTATGGCCGCCGGCGTGCCGCAGGAGGCTACCTCCTGGGGCCTGAACCAGCTCTGCGGCTCGGGCTTGCGCGCCATCGCGCTCGGCATGCAGCAGATCGCCCAGGGCGACGCGAGGATCATCGTTGCCGGCGGCCAGGAATCGATGTCGATGGCTCCGCATGCGCAACATCTGCGCGGTGGCGTCAAGATGGGCGACTTCAAGCTGATCGACACCATGATCAAGGACGGCCTGACCGATGCCTTCTACGGCTATCATATGGGCAACACCGCGGAGAACGTCGCTCGCCAGTTCCAGATCACCCGCGACGACCAGGACCAGTTCGCACTGGCTTCCCAGAACAAGGCCGAGGCCGCGCAGAAAGCCGGAAAATTCAAGGACGAGATCGTTGCCTTCACAGTCAAGGGCAGGAAGGGCGACACCGTCGTCGACCAGGATGAATACATCCGCCACGGCGCGACAATCGATGCCATGACCAAACTCAAGCCGGCGTTCGACAAGGAAGGCACGGTGACAGCAGCCAATGCCTCCGGCATCAACGACGGCGCCGCAGCCGTGGTGCTGATGACCGAAGCGGAAGCCGCAAGGCGCGGCATCACACCTCTGGTGCGTATCGTTTCCTGGGCGACCGCCGGCGTCGACCCGCAAATCATGGGGACGGGACCGATCCCCTCCTCGCGCAAGGCGCTGGCCAAGGCCGGCTGGTCGGTCGGCGACCTCGATCTGGTCGAAGCCAACGAGGCCTTCGCCGCGCAGGCCTGCGCCGTCAACAAGGATATGGGCTGGGACCCGGCGATCGTCAACGTCAATGGCGGCGCCATCGCCATCGGCCATCCGGTCGGCGCCTCGGGTGCCCGCATCTTCAACACGCTGGTCTACGAGATGCGCCGCAGAAGTGCCAAGAAAGGTCTTGCCACGCTGTGCATCGGCGGCGGTATGGGCGTTGCCATGTGCGTGGAAGCATTGTGATGAGATAAGCGATACGAGTAGGATACTGGCGCAAAGCGAGTAGGGAATGGAGGGCAAACCCGACCGCTTCAACGCTCAGTCATCTGCATTTCCCGGGAGGACACATGACAAAGGTTGCAATCGTCACAGGCGGGTCGCGCGGCATCGGCGCGGCGATATCGGTCGCTTTGAAGAGCGCCGGCTATTCGGTGGCCGCAAACTACGCCGGCAATGAGGAAGCGGCGGCAAAGTTCAAGGCCGCGACCGGTATCCCGGTGTACAAATGGTCGGTCGCCGACTACGAGGCCTGCGCCGCCGGCATCAAACAGATAGAGGCCGATCTCGGTCCCGTCTCGGTGCTGGTCAACAATGCCGGCATCACCCGCGACGCGATGTTCCACAAGATGACGCGCGAGCAATGGAAAGAGGTCCTCGACACCAATCTTTCCGGCGTCTTCAACATGACGCATCCGTTGTGGGGTGGAATGCGCGACCGCAAGTTCGGCCGCATCATCACCATCTCCTCGATCAACGGCCAGAAAGGCCAGGTCGGCCAGGTCAATTACTCGGCTTCGAAGGCCGGCGACATCGGCTTCACCAAGGCACTGGCCCAGGAAGGCGCGCGCGCCGGCATCACCGTCAACGTCATCTGCCCCGGCTATATCGCCACCGAGATGGTCAAGGCGATGGACGAGAAGGTGCTCAACGAGCGTGTCATCCCGCACATCCCGGTCGGCCGTCTCGGCGAGCCGGAGGAGATCGCGCGCTGCGTCGTCTTCCTCGCTTCCGACGATGCCGGTTTCATCACCGGCTCGACCATTTCAGCCAATGGCGGCCAGTACATTAGCTGAGGCTTGGGATGTCGCGGATGCCCCCGTACCGGCCCGACGGCAGGTACGGGCAGATAACCGGGCTGTCACGCGGCAAGCTTCAGCGCTGGGCTGGCTTCAGGCTGGGTTCGGGTAATTGAACCTGCCTCGCACGCGGGTGCCGGCAGACGGGCAAGCGGCGCCCGACTGAGGCCCGACAGCTTCAAGGCGATGCGGCGCTTCAGGAATGGTGTGAGGTTCAGCACCGATAGTACGAGGTTGCGAACGAACCGCTTCACCGGACTGCGGGTAAGTGCCATGCCGGTCATCATGCCAGCCAGGTCAAGCACCTCTTGGGCTGCCGGGCGTCGCAGCGTTTCATAGAGTTCGAGCTCCGCTTCGGGGCGCACGCCGTTCACCACGTCGCCAAGCAATTGGCCAAGCACGACCGCGTCGACGATGCCGGTATTCATGCCTTGCCCTCCCGCCGGACTGTGCACGTGCGCGGCATCGCCCATCAGGAACAACCGGCCCTTGCGGTATGACCGGACCAAGCGGTGATGCACGCGAAACCGCGAGCTCCACGACAGGTCGAGCACGCGGGTTCTTTCTTTGGTCGGCCCACGGCTGTCGAGCAGCACCTGTATGTCTGCGACTGCGGGTTTTTCCGGTGCATCGTCCATTGTCGCGACGACGCGGTACGATCCGTCTGGGAGCGGCGCCACCACCACCAGTCCGGCTGGCGCAAAGAACAGCGACACTTCGGTTGGCCCAACCGGCCAGTCGAGACGAACGTCGGCGAGAACGAACGACGCCTCATAGGCCGCGCCGTCGAACTCTATGCTGGCCGAGTTGCGCACTAGGCTGTGCATGCCGTCGCCGCCAACGACGTAACGTGTCGATATGATCTTCTCGCGGCCGTTTTCGACCACCGTCACGCGCGCACCGTCAGTGTCCTGAACCACCGCTTTGGCCTCGACCATGCGGTGGATCACGCCGCCCAGGGCCGTAATCCGCTCGGCAAACACCTGCTCGGTGAGATTCTGAGGCAGCATCATCAGATATGGATGCCTCGACGGAAGCTTTCCGAAATCGAGCTTGAGCAGTGCCCGGCTGCGATCTCGGATGGCGAAATTCTGCAGCTTCAGGGCAAGTTCGCTCAGCCGCTGCCTGACGCCCAGCGGCTCCAACGCTTCCAGCGTCTGAGCGTGGATGACGCCGGCCCGCGAGGTTTGAAGGCCCTCCCCAAGCCTGTCGATCAGAACATGGTCGATCCCGGCCTGGTGCAGCACGATGGACAGCGCCAAGCCGGTCGGGCCTGCGCCAATAATCAGGACTTCCGTTTTATCTGGCAACATTTTCTCTCTCCATTTATCAACACATGTTGACTTTCTAGCCGAAGCCATTGCATTTGTCAACAGCCGTTGGCATATGGATTTCATGAGCGAGAATCAGCAGAAGAAAACCAGCAAGTCGGACCGCACCCGCGCCCAGATCCTCGAAGCCGCGAGGCTGCTGTTCGCCAAGCACGGCTATGACGGCGCCTCCATCCGCAACGTCGCCGCCCATGCCTCGATCGATCCGGCCATGGTGATCCGCTATTTCCGCAGCAAGGACGAGCTATTCGCCAGAGCGGCGGTCGTCGACCTGAAATTGCCGGCACTGCGCGTGATCGATCGAACCGCCATCGGCAAGACACTGATCAGGCGATTTCTCGAAATCTGGGAAGATCCGGCCAACGGTACCGGCATGGCAATTCTGCTGCGGTCGGCGACGTCGAACGAATTCGCCGCCGAAAAGTTGCGCGATGTATTTGCCAACCAGGTAAGGACACTGGTTGCGGCGGTCGCTGATCCCGCCGATGCGGGCCGGCGGGCCGGGCTCATTTCCAGCCAGCTGCTGGGTTTGGCGATGTGCCGTTACCTGCTGCGCCTACCACCGGTCGTCGCCCTGTCTCACGACGAAATCATCCAGACCGTCGGCCCTACATTGCAGCGCTATGCCGTCGGAGAGGATGTGCCTTGAACAAGCCGTTCAGCGTGGGGCCGAGTCTGAGCCTCATGCGGCAAGTGCGCCGACCGATGGCCATGACGGCGGTGTGTGCCGAACCAGCACGCAAAGGTTAATGGCCGCTGCGCAGCCTGTGCAAAAACCGCCCGGCAGCCTGTGGATTCTCGGTGGAAAAGATGTTCACAACACAACATGTTGCGGTGAACAAACCAAGAAACTTCGGCTATCTCTGATTCGTCGCCGATTCGTTCCGGCTTTGAGCGGAACGTTAACGACGACAGCTGAAAACACCTCAGAATGATTAAAGCGCGTTAGGAAACATCAATAATTTCATAATGTTGTGCGAAGCAGATTGGCCAGCCACGACCATTCACCGGCAAAGGTTAACCGTGGTGCTCGCCTGGATGCCGCCTGCATGAATCGGGCCAGTTTCCGTGATTCAGCATGTGGTGAGGTACGCCGGCAGAAAACCCAGATGTAGCCGTGAACAAACCCTGAATCAGCGCGAGTCAGTGATTCGTCGCTGATTCGTTCCAGACTCGTTCCAACTGTTAATCGGAAACAGATTTTCTGGCTTTGAAGCGACCAATCGGCCTGCCCTCGGCACATTCCGCTTTCGCTTCGCGCCCGAAATCCCTATGTGTCGCCTGTCATACGCGGCCAATATGGGCGCGCTCCCGACAATGCGAGGCGGAGAGCCTTATTTCCAGGCCGATGAACATCCATCCGAAACACACTGAACCGCTGATCCTGACCGGCCGAGACGTGACGGCCGTGCTCGGCCCGACCAACACCGGCAAGACCCATCTCGCTATCGAACGCATGGTGGCGCATGAAAGCGGCGTCATCGGCCTGCCGCTCAGGCTGCTTGCCCGCGAGGTCTATGCGCGCGTCTGCGAGAAGGTCGGCGCCCATAAGGTTGCGCTCATCACCGGCGAGGAAAAGATCCAGCCGGCTGGCGCGAAATACTCGGTCTGCACCGTGGAAGCGATGCCGCGCGAGACCGACGCCGCCTTCGTTGCCATCGACGAGGTCCAGCTCGCCGGCGATCTCGAACGCGGCCACATCTTTACCGATCGCATCCTGCATCTGCGCGGCCGCCAGGAGACGCTGCTGCTTGGCGCGGCCACCATGCACGGCATCCTGCAGCGCCTGCTGCGGGGCGTGTCGGTGGTGACCCGGCCACGGCTATCGCATCTTGCTTATGCCGGCTCGAAGAAGCTGACCCGCCTGCCACGGCGCACCGCGATCGTCGCCTTCTCGGCCGACGAGGTCTATGCCATTGCCGAGCTGATCCGCCGCCAGCAAGGCGGTGCCGCCGTCGTGCTCGGCGCACTCAGCCCGCGCACCCGCAACGCCCAGGTGGCGCTGTTCCAGTCGGGCGACGTCGACTACCTCGTCGCAACCGACGCCATCGGCATGGGCCTCAACCTCGACCTCGACCACGTCGCCTTCGCCCAGAACCGCAAATTCGACGGCTACCAGTACCGCAACCTGACGGCGGCCGAACTCGGCCAGATTGCCGGCCGCGCCGGCCGGCACCTGCGCGACGGCACCTTTGGCGTCACCGGCCAGGTCGATCCGCTGGATGAGGAACTGATCCAGAAAATCGAGGCGCATGATTTCGACCCGGTGAAAGTGCTGCAGTGGCGCACCGCGCATTTCGATTTCGCCAACCTCGATGCGCTGAAACGCTCGATCGAGACCAACGCCCCGGTCGAAGGCCTGACGCGCGCACTGCCGGCCGTGGACGCGCAGGCGCTCGAGCATCTGTCGCGCGACGAGGACGTCCGGGCACTCACCACCGATGCCAGACGCGTGGCGCTGCTGTGGGAAGCCTGCGCGCTGCCCGACTACAGGAAGATCGCGCCGGCCCAGCACGCCGACTTGATCGCCTCCATCTACATGGACCTTGCCAGGCATGGCCATGTCGACGAGAACTACATGGCCGAGCAGGTGCGCCGTGCCGACACCACCGAAGGCGACATCGACACGCTGTCGCACAGGATTGCCCAGATCCGCACATGGACCTTCGTTTCCAACCGGCCCGGCTGGCTGGCCGATCGGGCACACTGGCAGGAAAAGACGCGCGAAATCGAAGACAGATTGTCGGATGCGCTGCATGAGCGGTTGACGAAACGTTTTGTAGACCGCAGGACTTCCGTCCTCATGCGGCGCCTTAGAGAAAACACGATGCCTGAAGCCGAAATCAGCCCAACCGGAACCGTCCTCGTCGAAGGCCATCATGTCGGCGAGCTGCAGGGTTTCCGCTTTACCGCCGACCAGAGCGCCGGCGGCGAGGACGCCAAGGCGGTGCGGGCGGCGGCGCAGAAGGCGCTTGCCGCCGAGTTCGAGGCGCGGGCCGAGCGCTTCGGCGCCTCTGCCAATGGCGACATCGCCCTGGGTTCGGATGGCACGCTGCGCTGGATCGGCGCGCCGATCGGCACGCTGGTCGCCGGCGAAGACGCTTTGAAGCCGCGTCTTGTCCTGCTGGCCGACGAGCAGCTCACCGGTCCGGCCCGCGACAAGGTTGCGGCGCGCGCCGAGCGCTTCGTCAATTTCCAGATCGAATCCCTGCTGAAGCCGCTGGTCGACCTCAAGAATGCCGAGCAGATCACCGGCATCGGCCGCGGCATCGCTTTCCAGCTTGTCGAGCATTTCGGCCTCATCAACCGTCGCGACATCGCCGACGAGATGAAGTCGCTCGACCAGGAAGGCCGCGCGGCGCTTCGCCGCCTCGGCGTGCGCTTCGGCGCCTACCATGTCTTTGTGCCGGCGCTGATCAAGCCGGCGCCGGCCGGGTTGATCACGCTGCTGTGGGCGCTGAGAAACGACGGCAAGGACAAGCCCGGCTTCGGCGATGTCGTTCACGCACTGGCCTCCGGCCGCACCTCGGTGGTCATCGATCCGACGTTCGACAAGACCTTCTACAAGCTTGCCGGCTACCGCAATCTTGGCCGGCGTGCTGTACGCGTCGATATTCTCGAGCGGCTGGCCGACCTGATCCGGCCGGCGACCAACTGGAAGCCGGGCCTCGGGCCTCGCCCCGACGGCGCCTATGACGGCCAGTCCTTCATGGTGACGCCGCCGATGATGTCGATCCTCGGCGCCACCGCCGACGACATGGAAGAAATCCTGAAGGGGCTCGGCTATCGCGCCGATGCCAAACCGGCAGCCGAGGTCAAGGCGCGGCTCGAAGCACAGGACAGTGCCGCGCGTGAAGCGGCTGCTGCAAAGCTGGCGGCGGAAGAGGCTGCGCGAGTCGAGCAGGCGAGGATGGCGGAAGCATCTGCCGCGGCAGAGCCGCCGGCGGAGGCTTCGGAACCCGTGTCGAATGCGGCTCCCGTTGCGGAGGCGGCGGCTGAAGCTGTGACCGAAGCGGCGGCACAGCCTGTCGCGGAAGCTCCAGCCCCTGAAGCTGCGGCAGAAGTCACGCAAGAGACCCTGCCCGCCGCCGAAGCGGCTGCAGAACCAGCGGCTGAGCCAAGGGCGGCGGAACTTGGGGCGGAAACTGAGGCTACGGCACCGGCAGAGCCGCCGATCTTCGAAACGACGGAAGCATCGCCGGCCGAACCTGCAGCGACGGCGGAAGCAGTCGCCGACGACGCTGCCCCGGAGGCGGAGGAGCCAAAACCTATCCTATTGTGGCGGCAGGGTCGTTTCGACCAGCGCCCGCGTCATCGCCAGCATGACAACCGCCCACGGGACAATCAACGGGGCAATCGCGCGCGCAATGGTCAAGCTGCGCCGGACAGCCGCAGCGATGCGCCGGTAGATGCCGGCGGGCAACCGACGCCAGGCGACCGGCCCGCCCGTCAGGGGCGCCACGACCCGCGTGTCGGCGCCGGCAAACCGCGCTTCGACCGTAGCAAGTTCAAGCCTAAACCGCAAGGCGAGGCTGGAGAGCAGCACGCCGGCAAGCCGCAAGGTGAACGCCCCGACCGGCGCGAAAACCGGCCCGACTGGAAGGCTGGCCGGCAGGACGGCAAAGGCAGCGCCCAAGGCGCAAAGCCCGCCTTCCAGCCGAAACCGCGTGAGGAACGCCCGGTCCGCTTCGACCCGGACTCGCCCTTCGCCAAGCTCGCCGCGTTGCGCGACCAGCTGAAGAAGTAAGCTGCTCGTCCAATGGTCACTGATGCCCGCCAGCGCATCGACAAGTGGCTGTTCTTCTCGCGCGCGGTAAAATCGCGCACGCTGGCAGCCAGGCTGGTCCTCGCCGGACGCGTCCGCATCAATCGCGACAAAGCAGCGCAGGCCTCCGATACGGTCCGGCCGGGCGACGTTTTGACCATCACGCTGGAGCGGCGGATCTTCGTCTGGAAAGTCCTTGGCACCGGCGTACGGCGTGGCCCGGCAGAAGAGGCCCGCCTGCTCTACGAGGACATGTCGCCGCCCGCCGCGCCCAAGGGCGAGGGGCTTCCGGATGCGGTGCCGCCGTTGCGCGAGGCCGGCAGCGGTCGCCCGACGAAGAAGGAGCGCCGCCGGACCGACCACCTGCTCGGCGACGATTGAGCAAGGTCGAACGCCCGCTTTGCCGGCCTTCCGGAATTTCATTCCGGAAACCGCGGCACCGCTGGCAGGGGCCGCCCTTGCCACCAGCGGACAAAGGCGTTACCTCACCAAAAAAGCCCAACAAAATGGGACGTCCCGGAGCCGACCAATGACCTATGTCGTGACCGACAATTGCATAAAATGCAAATACATGGACTGCATCGAGGTCTGTCCGGTCGACTGCTTCTACGAAGGTGAGAACATGCTCGTCATCCACCCGGACGAGTGCATCGATTGCGGCGTCTGCGAACCGGAATGCCCGGCCGACGCGATCAAGCCCGATACCGAATCGGGCCTCGACAAATGGCTGCAGATCAACACCGAATATGCCGAGAAATGGCCCAACATCACCGCCAAGAAGGAGCCGCCGGCCGACGCTAAAACTTTCGATGGCGAAACTGGCAAGTTCGAGAAATATTTCTCCCCCGAGCCCGGCGAAGGCGACTGACGAGCCGGCCAGCTGCGGCGGCCTGACGCCGCTTAACAGACGTGATACATTAACTGCCTTGACAGGCGGCGACGGCGCGTGGCCTTCGCGCGTGCAGCAAAACCTTGATTCTTCCGACTTTTTGTGTTATATCAGCCAAACATGCCGGTGACACAACGTCGATTTATGGCGCAAACGCCCCAAATCACTGAAAGGTGAATTTCTCAATCCGGACCAGAGCGATCTGGGGCAGGCGGTCGCAATGTTGCGATTTGCCGGTCCTGGCCTTTCCGGTGAGTTCATCGTTGTGTGGCTAAGGACCGGTCACCCCGGTCGCACGAGTTCGGGCCGGCACGATGCCGGTACCACAACAAGGAGTTCAGGGCGTAATGGCAACGATCACCCCGCAGAAGAAGTCCACCGCAGCGCGCCACGGTTTCAAGACCGGCGAGTACATCGTCTATCCGGCGCATGGTGTCGGCCAGATCGTCTCGATCGATGAGCAGGAAGTCGCGGGCCACAAGCTGGAGCTGTTCGTCATCGACTTCCAGAAGGACAAGATGCGCCTCAAGGTGCCGGTCGCCAAGGCGACCTCGATCGGCATGCGCAAGCTGTCGGAAGAGGATTATGTCGAGCGCGCGCTGAAGGTCGTGCAGGGCCGCGCCCGCGTCAAGCGCACCATGTGGTCGCGCCGCGCCCAGGAATATGACGCCAAGATCAACTCCGGCGATCTGATCTCGATCTCGGAAGTGGTGCGCGACCTCTATCGCGCCGACAACCAGCCGGAGCAGTCCTATTCCGAGCGCCAGCTCTACGAGGCGGCCCTCGACCGCATGGCCCGGGAGATCGCGGCCGTCAACCGCATGTCGGAGACCGAAGCGGTTCGCCTCATCGAGGTGAACCTCAACAAAGGCCCCAAGCGCGGCGCCAAGGCCGACAATGAGGAAGCCGAGCAGGAAGAAGCTGCCTGAGCCTTTTCGCCTTCGAATTCAGAAAAACCCGGCCTCGCGCCGGGTTTTTTGTTTTGGCGGACCGGTAATGGCCATTCTAGCTCTTGCCGCCGCCTTCCCTTTCCGCCTCCTGCTTCAGCGTGGCGATGAACCGCTTGGTCCGCTGGCGCTCGGGGTTGCTGAACAACACCGCGGCCGGCCCTTGTTCGACGATGTTGCCGGCATCGAGGAACACCACTTCCCGCGCGATCTTCGAGGCGAGCCGCAGATCATGCGTCGCCATCACCATGGTCGTGCCCTCGCTGGCGAGCTTGCCGAGCACGTCGACCACCTCCTGCGCCAGTTCCGGATCAAGTGCAGAGGTCGGCTCGTCGCAGAGCAGGACTTTCGGCGAAGGCGCCAGAGCCCGGGCAATCGCTACGCGCTGCTGCTGGCCGCCTGACAGCGTCGCCGGCCAGGCATCGGCCTTGTGCGCCATGCCGACCTTTTCGAGCAGGGCCAGCGCCCGTTCGCGCGCCCTCTCCTTGGGCCATTTCAGCACCGTCACCAGCCCCTCCATGATGTTCTCGATCGCAGTACGATGCGGAAACAGCTGGAAATTCTGGAACACCATGCCGGTCTGCAGCCGCAGCCGCTGGATATCCCTGGTCGAGACCCTGCCGCCGGGGTGGAACTCGAGTGCATCGTCGCCGATCCGCACCGTGCCTGAAGTCGGCAGCTCGAGCAGGTTGATGCAGCGCAAAAGCGTGCTCTTCCCTCCGCCCGAGGGCCCGACAAGCGCCGTAACGCTGCCTTCCTCGATGGTGACGGTCACGCCCTTCAGCACCAAATTGTCGCCGAAACGCTTTTCGATGTTGGTGAGGCCGATCATGCGCGCGCCTCCAGGAAGCCGCCATAACGGTTGAGCCGCGTTTCCAGCCGCGCCTGCAAGGCCGACAGCACGGAGCTCATGACCAGATAGAGAGCCGCTGCCTCGACATAGAGGATCAGCGGCTCATAGGTGGTGGCGACGATGCGCTGGGCCGCCTGGAACATCTCCGGCACGGTGATGGCGGCGGCGAGCGAAGTGTCCTTGACCAGCGAGATGAAGGTGTTGGACAGCGGCGGCACGGCGACGCGCCCCGCCTGTGGAAGAATGGTGCGCCGCATTGCCTGGGCCCAGGTCATGCCGATCGAATAGGCCGCTTCCCACTGACCCTTGGGCACCGAACCGATGACGGCGCGGATGATTTCCGACGAATATGCGCCGATGTTCAAGGTAAAGCCGATCAGTGCTGCCGGAAAGGCGTCGAGCAGGATGCCGACCGATGGCAGGCCGTAGAAGATCAGGAACAGTTGCACGAGAAGCGGCGTGCCGCGGAATATCCAGACGTAGAAGCGGACCACGGCGACCAGCGGTTTGGGACCGAACAGCCGGACAAGCGCCACAACCAGGCCTAGGACAAGACCGAATGCAAACGACAGCAGCGTCAACGGCACGGTGAAGATCAGTGCGGCCCACAGCAGCGTAGGCAGGGATTCCAGCATCAGTTGCAGCCAGTGCGGCACGAAGGCTCCTCCTTGCCAGATTGCCGTCGCTCACATCACGCGAAAGCGGCGGGCCGTCAAAAGACAGCTCGCCGCGGTATGAACGACGCGGGCCGGCGTTCGGCCCACACGAGAAAGCCGTTTTACTTCGAAACGTCCTGGCCGAAATAGGTGTCGGCGATTTTCTTGTAGGTGCCGTCGGCCTTGATGTCGGCCAGCGCCTTATTGATGGCGGCCACCAGTTCCGGATCGCCCTTGCGCACGATGACGCCGGAATAGTCGGCGTTTTCCTCCTGCGCAGCAATCTTCACATTGGCGTCGGGCTTGTGCTTCTTGAAGTCGAGGAAGGACAGACTGTCATTGATGGTGGCGTCGGCGCGGCCGGTAAGAAGAAGCTGGATCGACTGGTCGAAGCCGTCGGTGCCGACGAGTTCGGCG
The DNA here is from genome assembly GCF_040319515.1 of Mesorhizobium sp. M0909. Taxonomy (NCBI): domain Bacteria; kingdom Pseudomonadati; phylum Pseudomonadota; class Alphaproteobacteria; order Hyphomicrobiales; family Phyllobacteriaceae; genus Mesorhizobium; species Mesorhizobium sp. M0909. The sequence goes on along the minus strand of NZ_JAMYOA010000001.1, from coordinate 253,499 downwards.
CCGTTGGTTTCAGCCAGCTTGCCGAAGTTCGAAGTCAGCGACTGCGCCGCCTTCTTGCCCTTGAGATCGGCGAAGCTCTTGATATCGGTGTTGTCGCCACGCACGATCAGCACCGCCTTGGAGGCGATGTAGGGATCAGAAAAGTCATATTTGGCCTTGCGCGCCTCGGTGATGCCGACCTCGTTGATGACGGCATCGTAGCGGTTGGCGTCGAGACCGGCGATCAGCCCGTCCCATTTGCCTTCGAGGAACTGGGCTTTGACGCCGAGGCGCTCGGCGATGGCCCGCGCGATCTCGACGTCGAAGCCGACGAGCGCGCCGGAAGCATCATGATAGGTGAAGGGCGCATAGGTTCCTTCCGTGCCGACCTTGAAGACGCCGGACTGCTTGATCTGGTCGAGATTGGCGCCGGCATGACCGGCAGCGATGGCCAGAACCTGCAGCGTTCCGGCGATGATGAGCGATTTGAGCCATTTCATTTTTCTGTGATCCCGTCCTTGGCCGATGTCCGGCGTCATTGCGAGTGCCGGAAAATGACAGATGCGCGATGCCGGAATAAGAAACTAAATTTCAAAAATCTCGCGCCCTTGAAATCCAATTCTCAACCAGCAGTTCCCGGGGCCATCCGGCTGAGTCAAGGCCGGTGGCGAATCGCCTGGAACAGCGCAATCGACATGACAGTCCGGGGGAACATTCCCCCGCATGGCACGTTCTTCGCTGTTGTAGGGCGCGGCGCCGCCATTTCAACCATCGGCGCCAACTCACGATTCGATCGCACCGCAACGCCTGAAGCAGGAGCGCGGCATGATGGAAGACAGTGCAGGACGGACCATGGTTCGCGCGGCGATGAAAGCCCCTTATCTGGAACGTGACGAAGAGCATCTCCTGGCGCTGCGCTGGAAGGAAAACAATGACCAGCACGCGCTGCACCGCATCACCGTCGCGCATATGCGGCTGGTCATTTCCATGGCGTCGCGGTTTCGCCACTACGGCCTTCCGCTGGGCGACCTGATCCAGGAAGGCCATGTCGGGCTGCTGGAGGCCGCGGCCCGTTTCGAGCCCGAGCGAGAGGTGCGGTTCTCGACCTATGCGACATGGTGGATCCGCGCCTCGATGCAGGACTATATCCTGCGCAACTGGTCGATCGTGCGCGGCGGCACCAGCTCCGCGCAAAAGGCGCTGTTCTTCAACCTGCGGCGTCTGCGCGCCCGCCTGGCAAACGGCGCCGAGCAGACGTCGAATGCCACGCTCTACCGCGAAGTGTCGGCGGCTCTCGGGGTATCGGAGGCCGATGTGGCGATGATGGATTCCCGCCTTTCGGCGCCGGACAGCTCGCTCAACACGCCGCTTGCCGACGATGCGGGCGCAACCGAGCGGGTGGAGTTCCTGGTTTCGGATGACCCGCTGCCCGATGAGGTGGTCGGCGACACGATCGACGTCGAACGCCGCTCGGTGTGGCTGAAGACGGCGCTCGGCGCTCTCAATGCGCGAGAACTCAGGATTATCGAGGAACGCCGGCTGAGCGACGAGGGCGCGACGCTCGAAGCGCTTGGCGAAACGCTCGGCATCTCCAAGGAACGTGTCCGGCAGATCGAGGCGCGCGCCATGGAAAAGCTCAAGGCGGCGCTGGTAAAGCAGAATCCGGAATTTCTCGCGGCCTGAATCGCGTCGGCTGCTATTTGTCGGTGACGATCTTAACCTTGTCGCCGGCCGAAACCGCAGCACCCGGCGAGAGCGCGTTGAGCACCCTGAACAAATCCAGCTTGCGGTCGACGCCGACCATCTGTGCGGCCAGGGAGCCCATTGTCTGGCCGGGCCGCACCGTGACGATGCGGATACGCAGTGGCTTCAGTGCTGCCTTCTCGGCAGCACTCAGGATGCGGAATGAGCCGCTGACCGAGCGCGCGACCGTGCCCAGCGAGGTGCTGGCAGACGGTGCAGCAGTCAGCAAGCGGTAGACCTGGCCGCCGGCGCGGATCACCGCAATATCGAATTGCCAGCCATCGGCGCCGGCATGCGCGGTTGCCGCTTCGTTGCCGTTGATCGTTTCCTGGCGCACGCTGCTGTCGTCGAGCCCGGCAACCCAGCCGCTGCGGATGTAGTCGGTCAGCGAGCGGTCCTTGTCGATCGAAACGCCGTCGAAGCGGATTGCCATGTCGCCCGGGCCTGTGGCCGTCACCGCCGCCGCCGAATTGTCGATGATGAAGCCGTTGGGCACCGAGAACGACACGCCGAGGCCAGGATGCAGGAAGGTTTCGCCGCGCACATAGCCTTCCTCCGGCGTGTCGCCGTAGAGCAGCCCGTCTATGCCGGCAAGGAATGAATCGCGGTCGCGCGACCCGACACCGGGCGCGCCGAACTGGCGGGCGTGGCGCTGCGCGAGATCGATACGCTGCGGCGTGTTGGGGTGCGTCGCCAGGAAGTCGAGGCTGGCGTCGGTGGCGCCGCTGATCGAGCGGAAATCGGTATAGGCCGACATCGACTGCAGGAAGCGGCCGGCGGCGTAGGGGTCGAAACCGGCTTCGCCGATCGACTTGATGCCGATGGCATCGGCCTCCAGCTCCTGATTGCGCGAGAACTGGGCCAGCCTCAGCTTGCCGCGGATCAGCGCCGCCTTGGCCGTCGGGTTGTCGCCGAGCACGTCCGAAACGACCTTGGTCGCCAACCCCTCTTCGGCTTCCAGCTGCTGGCGCTGCAGACCATGATTGGCCGTAACGTGGCCCATCTCATGCGCAATGACGGCGGCAAGCTCGGCCGAATCGTTGGCCAGCGCCAGCAGGCCGCGGGTGATGTAGAGATAGCCGCCCGGCAGCGCGAAGGCATTGACGTTGGGCGAGTTGAGGATGGTGATGCGGTAGGTCTGGGTCGGGTTGGCCGACACCACGGTCAGTCTGCCGACGACCTTGGCCACCATGCGCTCGAGCTTGGGGTCGGAATACTCGCCGCCATAGGTGGCGAGGATGCGCGGGTGCTGCGCCTTCGCCAGTTCGGCGAGCCTGCTGTTAGCGGCGACATTGTCGACCGTAATCGGCTTGTCGGAGGGCTGGAAGCCCGATTCCTGCACGTCGGGAGGCGTGAACATCTGGCAGCTTGCCAGCGCCACGGCAAGACCGGCCAGCGCCAGAAAGCGCGCCAGCGGTTTCACCCTCCGATTGTCGATGCCGGTCGGCAGGTCGGCTTCCTTTCAAGTCCTGGGACGTGACCGCGAAAATCGGGCGCGATTTCCGGAAAGCATCACGCGCAAAATCAAGTTCTACGGCGTCCTTCGTGCGTCCGACAGATACGAGGCAGCAAGGGCAAATCACGGTCTAAGCCGGACCAGTTCCTGGCGGACCTAGCCACACTACCTCGACCATGGCAAGCAAGCGCCGCTTCGCCTTCCGCCGGTTTGACCATAAATTATGTCCGCTTCCGGGCAACATCTCGTGATCCAGCCGCAAACGGACCCGAGCCGATATAGCGTCGGAATGCCTCCGGTCCAGCCCCAACGAAAAAATCGGCGGCGGTGCCGGTCGCGGCAACCGTGCCACCGTCCAGGAAAACCATGTTTTGGCCGATACGGCGCGCATCGTCCGGCTGGTGCGTGACGAATAGCACCGTCATGCGCTGCTCCGAATGGACGTCGGCCACCAGGTCGAGCATGTCGTCGCGCAGTGCCGGTCCGAGCGAAGCGAACGGCTCGTCGAGCAACAGCACCGGCCGGTCGCGCACTAAAACCCGGGCGAGCGCGACGCGCTGCCGCTCGCCGCCGGAGAGTTCGCGCGGCAGTCGGCTTTCCTTGCCGGCAAGGCCGACGCGCTTCAGCGCTGCGGCGATTGCGGCGCGGTCAGCCTCGCCCAGCCTGAGCGAAGGCGAGCGGCCGAGCCCGACATTCTGCTCGAGGGACAGATGGGCAAACAGGTTGTTTTCCTGGAACACCATCGATACCGGCCGCGCTGATGGCGGCGCAGTGCTGACGTCGGCGCCGCCGATGAGCACGCGGCCTGACCGTGGCGCCTCGAAACCGGCCACCAGATTAAGCAGTGTCGACTTTCCCGAACCGCTCGGCCCCATGATGGCGGTGATTTCCGATGCCGGGAAATCGACATCGAACATAAGCGGCGTTTCACCATAGCTGAACGAGACATTATCGAGCCGCACGGCCGCGCCTTTTTCCACCGAAATGGAGCGTTCCGGGCCGATCGGCATCATGATTTCTCCCTCCTTCCCATCCAGTCCGCGGTCAGCACCAGCGCCAGGCAGACAAGGCCGAGCAGCAGCGCCAGCCCGGCCGCATCCTCGGTGCGGTAACTGCCCATGCGGGCCAGCAGCAGGTAGGGCAAGGTTTGCACGGAATCGCTGCCGAACAGCGCAATGACGCCAAGATCGCCGAGCGACAGCGCCATGGCGAAAGCGAAGCCGGTGGCGAGCGGCCGCCGCAGCGACGGCCAGTCGATCAGCCGCAACCGGTTCCAGCCCGAGATGCCAAGCTGTGCGCAAAGCCGTTCGTGGCGTTCGCTCGCTGCGTCATAGGCAGGGCGGATGGCGCGGATGGCGAACGGCATCGCCATCACCGCAATGACCGCAACGACCATGACAGGGGCGATCGCAAAGACATCGCTGACAGTGCGCAGGAGGAGGAACCAGCCGGCGCCGATGACGATGGGCGGCACCACCAGGACGAACCCCGCACCGGTGTCGGCCAGATGTTCGAGCACCGTCCGTCGGCCTGTCCGCCGGGTGAGCGCCAGCGCCCGGCGTGCCATGACCAGCGACAGCGACAGCGCCAGGGAGAGCAGCGCCGATAAGACGGACAGCACGGCACTGGTCGCCGTCGCTTGCCGCACCGCGCTCTCGCCGGCCAGGCGGCCGAGATCGGCGCCAAGCCCGGCCGCCAGCGTGGCCGCCATCGGCCCGGCGACAAATAGCAGTGCCAGCCCGATCACCAGCGCGTTCAGGACGGTCTCGGCCGCACCGGCTGAAAAATACCGGCGCGGCGCCACCGGCAGATTGGCGTCGCCGGTCATATTGGCGCCAAGCCGCGTCAAGGCCAGCACGACCACGAAGGTTAGGGCAATCTGCAGCAGGGTCAGCGTCACAGCCCGCGCCGGGTCGAAGTCGAAACGCAGCGCCTGGTAGATGGCAACCTCCAGCGTCGTCGCGCTGGGTCCGCCGCCGAGCGTAAGCACGATGGTGAAGGAGGTGATGCACAGCATGAAAACGAGCCCGGCAACGCCCGGCAAGGCCGCACGCAGCGGCGGCCATTCGATCAGCCGGAAGGCCGGCGCAGCACCCATGCCAAGCTGGCTCGCCAGCCGCCATTGGTCGGCCGGCACGGTCTGCAACGCCTCCAGGAACAGCCGCGTCGCCAGCGGCAGGTTGAAGAAGACATGGGCGACGAGTATGCCCGACAGGCCATAGATGCCGGGCCAGCTCTGGCCGCCTAGCGCGCCCAGCGTGCCGGCAAAATAGCCGGCGCGGCCATAGAGCGCCAAGACACCGAGTGCAGCAACAATGGCCGGCAGCGCCAGTGGCACGGCGAAAAGCTGCAGGATAAAGCCTCGCCCGAAAAACTGTGGATGCCGCGACAGGGCACGCGCGGCGAACAGCGCTGGCGCGACGGAGAGCAGGGTCGACAGCAGAGCCTGCCAGAGCGTGAAACGGACGATACGCAAGAGATACGAATCGAAGGCGGAGGCGACACCGGACGGGTCGCGTGTGGCTTCGATGATCAGCCCTGCAAATGCTCCGCCGAGCAGAAGTGCTATTGCCGCAAGCGCGAGGATGCCGGCGGTGATGCGGGAGTCAGATGATGGTGCGCGTTGCACGCTAGACCACCATCGGCGACTGGCGAAAGCCGCCGTGCCGTCCGATCTCCCCCCTTGTGGGGGAGATGTCCGGCAGGACAGAGGGGGGCGCCGTAGAGCGATCATCTTCGATCAATCGGCCAAAGCTACTTGCTCATCACCGCAAGCCACTCATCGACCCAGGCCTTGCGGTGGGCCGCGACTTCCTCCGGGCTGAACAGCAAGGTCTTGGTCGGTTTGACCAGCTTGTCGAACGCCGGATTGAGCGGCTTGTCGGTCTTGCCGGCCGGGAACATCCAGTTGGTTTCGGGAATGACATCCTGGAATTTCGGTCCGGTCATGAAGGCGATGAACTTTTCCGCCAGGGGGTTCTTCGCGCCCTTGGTGGTGATCCCCGCAACTTCGATCTGCAGGTATTCGCCTTCCTCGAAGGACGCCGCCTGGTAGCGCTCGGTGTTTTCGGCGACCATGTGGTAGGCCGGCGACGTGGTATACGACAGCACCATCGGCGCCTCGCCCTTGGTGAACAGGCCGTAAGCCTCGCTCCAGCCTGGCGTCACCGTCAGCACCTTTGCTTTGAGCTTGGCCCAGGCTTCGGGCGCCTTGTCGCCATAGACCGACTTGACCCACAACAGCAGGCCAAGACCCGGCGTCGAGGTGCGCGGGTCCTGGATGACGATCTTCTCTCCGGCATCGCCCTCGACCAGTTCCCTGAGGCTCTTCGGCGGGTTCTTCAGTTTTTCGGTATTGTAGACGACGGCGAAATAGCCATAGTCGAACGGCACGAAAATATCGTCGCGCCAGCCGCCCGGCACGCTGACATCCGATATGGCGCCATGCGGCGAAAACAGGCCGGTTGCCTTGGCGTCCGCCGTCAAATTGGTATCGAGGCCAAGCACGATATCGGCCTTGGTGGCGGCCCCTTCCAGCTTCACACGGTTGAGCAGCGCCACGCCGTCAGCGACCGAGACGAATTCGATGACGCAACTGCACTCGGCCTCGAAGGCCTTCTTCACCGCCGGTCCCGGACCCCAATCGGCGGTGAAGCTTTCATAGGTATAGACGGTCAGTCTATCCTGTGCCGATGCCTGCCCTGGCAGGGCGAGCGCGGATGCCGCAAGCAGGACAATCGGGACAAGAGAGTGGAAAAAACTGCGCATCGGCGCCTCCTTCGTTCGCGTTGAAAGGAATTGAGGCGTCGGGCTGTCCGAAACGTCTAATCCCTCCGCCGGTACAAACCGGATCAGGTTCAGCGGGTTGGCAGTCTTGCCTCTCAGCCGGTCCGCGAAGATCGCGTCCGGCACCCCGTTAGAGCGTTTCGACACATAGGCCCGGCCGAAGTGCTGCGCAAGCGGAAGTTTGCCGGGCATCCAAAGCCCAGCCTTCCGTTTCGTCTGCCGTTTCATCTTCCGTTTCATTCTTCCGTTTCTGGGGCAGGGCTGGTAAGGGCCACGAGATATGAGCAAATTCACCATCCTGCTTGGCGGCGATCTCATCCGCACGCCGCTGCTCGACCGCCAGGTCGAAGGCTCGCGCGTCATCGCTGCCGATGCCGGCATCGGCCATGCCCGTATGCTGGGCCTGAGGCCGGAACTCTGGGTCGGCGATTTCGATTCCGTGCCTGCCGAGTTGCCGGAGGATCTGGCCGCCGTACCACGGCAGGTGTTTCCCGCCGAAAAGGACAAGACCGACGGTGAACTCGCTATCGCTGCCGCGCTCGAACGCGGTGCGACCAGCCTTGTGATCGCAGGCGCTTTCGGCGGCAAACGCACCGACCACATCTTCCTGCATATGGCGCTGAGCGTCCGGCTGGCGGAAGGCGGGACGGAAGTGCTTTTGACCAGCGGCGCACAGGAAGGCATTCCCTTGCTGCCCGGAAAGGCTGGCTTCGACTATGCCGACGGCACGCTGTTTTCGGTGCTCGGCTTCTCCGATCTCGCCGGCCTGAGCGTCACCGGTGCCAAATGGCCGCTCGACCACGTCGAGGTTGCGTTCGGCTCGTCGCTGACCATTTCCAACGAGGTCAGGGGCCGGTTGGAAATCGCGCTGGCCAGCGGCCGCGCGCTGCTGCTCGCGCATCCTTTTCCCTTACCTGAAAGCTGACATGGCACCGCCGCTTCTCAATCTCGACGGGATAAAGCTGACCTTTGGCGGCACGCCGCTGCTCGACGGTGCCGCCCTGACGGCCTCAGTTGGCGACAAGATCGCCCTGGTCGGCCGCAACGGTTCGGGCAAGTCGACGCTGCTCAAGATCGCCGCCGGGCTGATCGAGCCGCAGGACGGCGAAGTCTTCCGCCAGCCTTCGGCAACCGTGCGCTACTTGCCGCAAATGCCCGACATGGACGGTTTTGCGACCGTCCGCGCCTATGTCGAGGCGGGGCTCGGGCCCGCCGACGATCCCTATCGCGCCACCTATCTGATGGAGCATCTCGGCCTGACCGGCGAAGAACGGCCGAACGACCTCTCCGGCGGCGAGGCGAGGCGTGCGGCACTCGCCCGCGTCATGGCGCCGGAGCCCGACATTCTCCTCCTCGATGAGCCGACAAACCATCTTGACCTGTCGGTCATCGAATGGCTGGAGGAGGAGCTTGCCCGCACCTCCTCGGCACTGGTCGTCATCTCGCATGACCGCCGTTTTCTCGAGCGCGTGTCACGCGCCACAATCTGGCTCGACCGCGGCCAGACCCGCCGTCTCGACAAGGGCTTTGGCTATTTCGAGGAATGGCGCGACACGGTGCTGGAGGAGGAAGAGCGCGAGCAGCACAAGCTCGGTCGCCAGATCGTGCGCGAGGAGCACTGGCTGCGCTATGGCGTGACAGCGCGGCGCAAGCGCAACATGCGCCGGCTCGGTGAGTTGCAGACCATGCGCCAGCGCTTTCGCGGTCATCGCGGCGCCGAGGGTGCGGCGACGATGACAGCCAGCGACGCCGCCGAATCCGGCAAGCTGGTGATAGAGGCCAGGAACATCGAGAAGAGCTTTGGCGATCTGATCGTGGTCAAGGGATTTTCGACCCGCATCCAGCGCGGCGATCGCGTTGGCTTGGTCGGGCCGAACGGCGCTGGCAAGACGACGCTGTTGAAGATGCTGACCGGCGAATTGAAGCCGGACGCAGGCACGGTGCGGCTCGGCACCAATCTGGAGATCGCCACACTCGACCAGAAGCGCGAGGCCGTCGACCCGCAGGAGACACTGGCGCAGTATCTCACCGACGGTCGCGGCGAGAACCTCGTCATCAATGGCGAACAGCGCCACGTCGTCTCTTACATGAAAGACTTCCTGTTCAAGCCGGAACAGGCGCGCACGCCGGTGCGCGAGCTTTCGGGCGGCGAGCGGGCACGGCTGATTCTCGCCCGCGTTTTGGCGCGGCCGGCAAACCTGCTTGTGCTCGACGAGCCGACCAACGACCTCGACATGGAGACACTGGAGTTGCTGCAGGAATTGGTCGCCGGCTTTGCCGGCACGGTGATCCTGGTCAGCCACGATCGCGATTTCCTCGACCGCACCGTGACCAGCATCATCGCGCCGGATGGTGACGGCCGCTGGATCGAATATGCCGGCGGCTATTCCGACATGCTGGCGCAGCGCGGCGGCACCAGGCTGGACGACCGCAAGGCGCGGCCGAAGGCAGAGACCAGCGAGGCGACGGGTGCAAGCAGGAGCGACGCGGTCGCTCCCAAGGGCCCGGCCAGGAAACTGTCGTTCAAGCAGAAATTCGCGCTGGAAACCTTACCCAGGAAGATCGAGGCGGTGTCGGCCTCGATCTCGCGGCTGGAGAACAATATCGCCGATCCGGCCTATTACGAGCGCGACCCGGCCTCGTTCCAGAAGACGATTGCCGCGCTCGACAAGGAGCGCGTCACACTGGCAGCGCTCGAGGAGGAATGGCTGGAACTCGAGATGCTGCGCGAGGAGATGGAGGGGTAATTCGCGAGTTCAAGCACCTTGTCGTTGCGGCTAGACAGGAGTGCGCATATATTATGCGCATGCTGCGGAGGTGATCATGCGCAAGATAGCTGTGAATGCGGTTCGTCAGCCGGCAAATCTGTCGATCGACTCAAAGCTCATGAAGGAAGCCAAGGGGCTCGATGTGAATGTCTCGCGCGCCGCTGAAGCCGGCATCGCAGAGGCAGTGGCCGCCGAGAAGACGCGGCTGTGGAAGCTTGAGAACCGCGCGACGATAGATGCGTGGAACGAATATGTCGAAAAACACGGTATTCCGCTGGCAGAACATCGGCAATTCTGATGGCGCGCTACGACGTCTTCGCGAGTAGCATCGAAGGCGGCTATCTCCTCGACGTCCAGGCCGATCTGCTCGACCACTTCAAGACCCGGGTGGTCGTCCCGCTGCTGCCGGTTGCGATGGCGCCATCACCAATGCGAAGGCTCCATCCCGTTTTCGAGATCAATGGTCGGAAATTGGTCATGGCCACCCATTTGATCGCCACGGTTGCGGCGACGGAATTGGGCGAGAGCCGACTGAATCTGACCAGGCATCACGAAGACATCGTGAGCGCGCTCGACATGCTGTTCCAAGGCTTCTGAGCCAAGGAGGCGTTGGGCTGGTGAGCCGGCCTCACCCCGCCGTCTTTGTCTGCCAGGCCTTCAGCGCCTCGTCGAACACCTTCTCGCCGGGAATTCCCTTTTCCATGGTGAGCAGCGCCCGCCGCCCGGTCTTGTAGACGACCGGCACGTCAATCCAGTCCTGACCTCTGAGCAAGGTCAGATTGGCGTCTTCATCCGCCTTGGTGTCGTTGAGCGCAACCAGGAAGAAACCGTCGGCGATCTTGGCCGGGATGCCGATCAGCGGGCTGCCGGCATCCTGCTCGGAGCCCTTCATGGCGACACGCAAGATGTTGTCGACACCGCCGCCCTCGAAGCCATTAGGCGTCAGGAAGATCATCTCGATGATGTGACTGGCCGGCAGCGTCTGGTCGGTGTTGCGACGGATCGTCATGCGCAACTGGATATCCTTGCCTGGAATGGTTGCCTCGGCACGGATCGCCGGCTCTGGCGGCAGGTCGCCGCCGGGCGATTCCTGCACCAGCGACCAGACGATGTTGCCGGGCTCGGCCGAGCCTTGAGCGGTGCTGGTGCGCTCCTCGTAGAAGATCGCCTTCTGGCCGACGGCCAACGCGGCTTGCGGCGGAACTGCCGTCGGTGCCGCTGCCGTCGCGGGCGGTGGGGCGGCCGTTGCAGGGGCTGGCGGAGTAGCTGCAGCATCGGGCGGCGTTGCGGGCGTTGGCGCAGCCGACCCATCGACTGCTGGAGCATTGGCCGTGCCTTGCGTGTCGGCGGGTGCGGCCGGTGCCGGTGCGGCGGGTGCCGAGGTGGCCGGCGCTTGAGCGGCCGACGGCGGCGTGGTCAGTGCGGCGACGGATTCGCCTTCGCCGATGCCCGCCTGCCCGGCCGCGGGGCCGGGATCGACTTCGTGGCCCTCGGGCGTAAGGCGCTGCGTGAACTTCGCGCCCTCGCCGGCCTCCGTCGGAGGCGCGGCGGCCGGTACGGCCGCATCGGCCACCGGCTTGGCCGGGGCTGGTTTTACCAGCGGTTCGGTGGCGACGGCTTTGGTCTCGTCGAGGCCGAGCATGCTGCCGAACGCATCCTTGTTCAGCCAGATGCCATAACCGCCACCGGCAATGACCAGCAGGGCAATGGCGGCGGCGATCACGCCGCCATAGCTGCGCCTGCGCTCGGCAGGATGGAGTCGCTGGAACCTGTCCTCCGCGGGGCCGCCGTCGTTGGAAAAGTCGTCGCCCCGAAAAACGCTGTCTTGGTCATCGGCCGTCGGAAGATCCATATCGGACGGCGGCGGACCAGCGCGCTCTTGAGGAAGAGCGACGGGCTGCGGCTTTTGCCAGTTCGGCACCGCCTTGGCGGGCGTGGACTGCCATGCCGGCCCAGTCTGGGCCGGCCCGGTCTTTGCTGGCCCGGTCGTTGCTGGCTCGGTCTTTGCCGGCTGCCGGACATGGCTGGGCTGGTTCTTGTTGCGGTCGATGGAGGAGAAGATGTCCTCCAGTTCCGCCAGCGGATCGGATGCGGGTGCCGGTTTAGCATATTCTCGCTCAACGCTTGCGATGGCGTCTTCGAGTGCGCGCTTCTGCCTGGCGACATCCGACGGCGCAAACGGCGGATCGCGTTCGGCAATTTTCTTCGCGATCGTCGAACGCGCCATGTCATACACTTTGGCGCGCACTTCCGCCGACGGCTTATCAAGCTTGTCTAGCGTCTTTTTCAGGGCACCAACAAAATCTACCATGCTTCAGTCGACCTGCAGTTTGTTTCTGGGCCGGCCCCCGCAAATCAGCCGCAATGCCCGGAAAGGCTGAGAAACTAGTCTTGAAACGGATCGGTCACAAGTATCGTGTCGTCCCGTTCAGGGCTGGTGGAAAGGAGTGCGACCGGCGCGCCGATCAGCTCTTCGATGTGGCGGACGTACTTCACCGCCTGGGCCGGCAGATCGTTCCAGCTGCGCGCGCCGGCGGTGGTACCTTTCCACCCCTCCAACGTTTCGTAGACCGGTTCGACGCGGGCCTGCGCACCCTGGCTGGCCGGCAGGTAATCTATCGCCTCGCCGTCGAGTCGGTAGCCGGTACAGACCTTGATCTCGTCCAGCCCATCGAGCACATCGAGCTTGGTCAGCGCAATGCCCTTGATGCCGTTGACGGCGACGGCCTGGCGGACCAGCACGGCATCGAACCAGCCGCAGCGGCGCTTGCGGCCGGTGACGACGCCGAATTCATGGCCACGCGTGCCCAGGAACTCGCCGATCTCGTTCTTCTGCTCGGTCGGAAACGGGCCTTCGCCAACACGCGTGGTATAGGCCTTGGTGATGCCGAGCACATAGCCGATGGCGCCCGGGCCGACACCGGACCCGGCAGCGGCCTGGCCGGCAACGGTATTTGACGAGGTGACGAACGGATAGGTGCCATGATCGATGTCGAGCAACGTGCCTTGCGCGCCCTCGAACAGGATGCGCTCGCCGGCGCGGCGCTTGTCGTCGAGGATTTTCCAGACGCGGTCCATATAGGGCAGGATCTCGTCAGCGACGGAAATCAGCTCGCTCATGATCGCCTCATGCGTGACTTCGGCATGGCCAAGCCCGCGCCGCAGCCCATTGTGGTGCGTCAGCAGCCTGTCGACCTTCAAGGGTAGCGTTTCCAAATCCGCCAAATCCATCACCCTGACCGCGCGCCGGCCCACCTTGTCTTCGTAGGCGGGACCGATACCGCGGCGGGTCGTGCCGATCTTCGTTCCGGAATTGGACGCGGCGTCCTCGCGGAATCCGTCCAGCTCCCGGTGCAAGGACAGGATAAGCGCGGTGTTTTCGGCTATTTTCAGGCGGTCTGGCGTCACCTCGACGCCCTGCGCCTTCAATTTCGCAACCTCCGCGACGAAAGCGTGCGGATCGAAGACGACGCCATTGCCGATGATGGACAGCTTGCCTTGCCGCACCACGCCGGACGGCAGCAGCGACAGCTTGTAGACCTTGCCGTCGACGACCAGCGTGTGGCCGGCATTGTGGCCGCCTTGGAAGCGCACGACAACGTCGGCGCGCTCCGACAGCCAGTCTACGATCTTGCCTTTGCCCTCATCGCCCCATTGCGAGCCGACGACCACCACATTGGCCATATTTCTTTTCCCTTGAGACGCCGCACGAGCAGCTTGAAAACAGTTCGAAACGACAGGCCTCTATCGCATCGGCCCCCAAAATCGAAATCGATTTTCGGAAAAGCACGACGCGAGGATTAGAGCCTTCCGACGCGTACTTGTAGCGTCCAATTGCACGCACGTCGCTCTATAGCGTCAAGACCCGGCGAGCGCGACCACTCTTTGCCGCCCAAAACGCTCCGAGGCACAACAATTTTCGCCTTTGACATCATTTACTTGGGCTAGCGGTCGCAATAGTCCCACACCGACGTCAAATTCCCTCTGCCTGGCCGGAATGTCACGATGCATCGAGCCGCCTACCTGTTCCTGCTGTTCACCACCTTGCTGTGGGGCGGCAACTCCGTGGCCGGCAAGCTGGCGGTCGACCACATTTCACCGATGACGCTGGTCTTCCTGCGCTGGATTCTAGCCGTTCTGATCCTGCTGCCGATCGGCTGGCGAACGCTGCACGAGGACTGGCCAGTGGTGCGTCGGCACTGGTTGCTGCTTGGCGGGCTCGGCGCTTGCGGCTTCGCCTTTTTCAATGCGATCTTCTACACGGCGCTCAACTACACGACGGCGATCAACGTCTCGATCGAGCAGGCGGCGATACCGATCGTGATCATCATCGCCAATTTCGTGCTGTTTCGTCTGCGGGTGAACCGGGTGCAGATCGCTGGCGTCGTGCTGACCATCATCGGCGTCGCGGTGACGGCGAGCCATGGCGACCTGCGCCAGCTTCTCAAGCTGGATCTCAACTTCGGCGACGCTATCATGCTGGTGGCCGTGCTTTGCTACTCCTTCTATTCGGTGGGGTTGCGGCTGAAGCCGGTCATCCGCTGGCAGAGCCTGATGCTGGCGCTGTCGGTTGCCGCACTCATCACATCGCTGCCTTTCTTCCTGTGGGAGATTGCCGCCGGCAAGGTCATCGTCCCCGACGCCCGCGGCTGGGCTGTCGCGTTCTATACCGCCATCGGTGCTTCGGTCATCTCGCAGATCTTCTATATCAGGGGCAACGAGCTGATCGGCGCCAACCGGGCCGGCCTGTTCATCAATCTGGTGCCGATCTTCGGTACGCTGCTGTCGGTGCTGATTGTCGGTGAGACATTCCAGCTTTATCAGGCGCTGGCTCTCGCACTGGTGCTGGGCGGCATCAGCCTCGCCGAATACAGCGGACGGAAGATGGCGGTATCCGCTGCTGAATGAAGTCGCTTGCCGCGACGGTTCACTGCGGTCCGTCAACGACCATGGAAGCGCCCTGCGTGCTGCTGCACACGGGGCGATCGAATTTCAGGCCGCGCCGACGTCGAAATGCAGCCGCTTGGCCGAGTCGATCGACTTGTGCGAGCGCACCTGCGCCAACACGTCTTCCGGGAACGGCGCATCGAGATAGAGCAACGCAATGGCATCGCCGCCCGGCCGGTTGCGGCCGAGCTGGAAATTGGCGATGTTGACGCCGTTCTCGCCGCACACCGTGCCGAGCAGGCCGATGATGCCGGGCGCGTCGGCATTGGTCGTGTAGAGCATGTGCTGACCGACCTCGGCGTCGAGATTGATGCCCTTGATCTGGATGAAGCGCGGCTTGCCGTCCGAAAAACAGGTGCCGGCGATCGAGCGCGTCCTGTGCTCGGTCTTGACCGTTAGCTTGATATAGCCGTCGAACACGCCCGACTTGTCGCGCTTGACCTCGGCGACGATGATGCCGCGCTCCTTCACCATGATCGGCGCCGACACCATGTTGACGTCGGCGACCTGCGGCCGGATCAGCCCGGCAAGAGTGGCGCTGATCAGCGCCCGCGTATTCATCGTCGCGGTCGAGCCATCGAACAGGATCTCGACCTCCTTGATCGGATCCTCGGTGACCTGTCCGACAAAGGCGCCGAGCACTTCGGCGAGCTTGACGAAAGGTTTCAGCCGCGGTGCTTCCTCGGCGGTGATCGACGGCATGTTGATGGCATTGGAAACGGCCCCCTTGATCAGATAGTCCGACATCTGCTCGGCGACCTGCAGCGCGACGTTCTCCTGTGCCTCCATCGTCGAGGCACCGAGATGCGGCGTCGCCACCACATTCTCCATGCCGAACAGCGCGTTGTTCTCCGCCGGTTCGACCTCGAACACGTCGATGCCGGCGCCGGCCACCTTGCCGCTCTTCAAGGCCGCGATCAGGTCGGCCTCGACGATCAGTCCGCCACGGGCGCAGTTGATGATACGCACGCCGGTCTTCATCTTTGCGATCGCCGCGGCGTCGATGATGTTGCGTGTCTTGTCGGTAAGCGGTGTGTGCAGCGTGATGAAGTCGGCACGGGCGAACAGCTCGTCGAGCTCGACCTTTTCGACACCGAGTTCCTCGGCGCGGCTGTCCGACAGGAACGGATCGAAGGCGACGACGTGCATCTTCAGACCGACGCCGCGCGTAGCGACGATCGAGCCGATATTGCCGCAACCGATGATGCCGAGCGTCTTGCCGGTGATCTCGACGCCCATGAAGCGGTTCTTTTCCCATTTGCCGGCATGGGTCGAGGCGTTGGCCTCCGGTATCTGGCGGGCCAGCGCGAAGATCATGGCGACGGCATGCTCGGCGGTGGTGATCGAATTGCCGAAAGGCGTGTTCATCACGATGATGCCCTTGCGGCTCGCCGCCGGGATGTCGACATTGTCGACGCCGATGCCGGCGCGGCCCACGACCTTCAGCCTGGTCGCGGCGTTGATCAGCTTCTCCGTCACCTTTGTCGCCGAGCGGATGGCCAGCCCATCATACTGGCCGATCACTTCGAGCAGTTTTTCCTTGTCCTTGCCGAGATCCGGCAAATAGTCGACCTCGATGCCGCGATCCCTGAAGATCTGCACGGCGGTGGTGGAAAGCTTGTCTGAGACGAGAACGCGGGGCGCCATGGCGGCCTCCTTCAATTATGATTTGATCCGCTTGGGGATGGCGGCCCGAGAGCCGCCACAGGAAAACTCAGGCGGCTGCCTTCAGCGACGCCTTTTGCGCGGCAAAGGCCCAGTCGAGCCAGGGCAGCAGCGCTTCGAGATCGGAGGTCTCGACTGTCGCGCCGCACCAGATGCGCAGGCCGGGCGGTGCATCGCGGTAGGCGCCGATGTCGTAGGCGACGCCTTCCTTGTCGAGCGCCGAGACGATTGTCTTGGCGAACGCAGCCTGTCCATCGGCGTTGAGTGCAGCGACATCCGGATCGGTGAATGAAAGGCAGACCGATGTGTTCGAACGCGTCGCCGGGTCGACGGCAAGATGGCCGAGCCAGGAAGATTTCCGGACAAAGCGATCGAGAACAGCGGCGTTGGCATCCGCTCTGGTGACCAGCGCGTCGAGGCCACCGATCGACTGCGCCCAACGCAGCGCGTCGAGATAGTCCTCGACGCACAGCATAGACGGCGTGTTGATGGTCTCGCCCTTGAAGATGCCTTCGATCAGCTTGCCGCCCGAGGTGAGACGGAAGATCTTCGGCAGTGGCCAGGCCGGCTTGTAGCTTTCCAGCCGTTCGACGGCGCGCGGGCTGAGGATCAGCATACCGTGCGCGCCTTCACCGCCCAGGACCTTCTGCCAGGAGAAGGTGACGACGTCGAGTTTCTGAAAATCGAGCTTTTGCGCAAAGGCCGCCGAAGTGGCGTCGCAGATGGTCAGGCCCTTGCGGGTGGCCGGGATGAAATCGCCGTTCGGCACGCGCACGCCCGACGTCGTGCCGTTCCAGGTGAAGACCACGTCGCGGTCGAAATCGATTTTGGTCAGGTCGGGCAGCACGCCGTAGTCCGCCTCTAACCTGCGAACATCGGCGAGCCTCAGCTGCTTGACCACATCGGTGACCCAGCCGGAGCCGAAGCTCTCCCAGGCGACCATGTCGACGCCGCGTTCGCCGAGCAGCGACCACAGCGCCATTTCGACCGCGCCGGTATCCGAGGCCGGCACGATGCCGATGCGGTAATCCGCCGGAACCTGGAGGATTTCCCGCGTCAGCTCGATCGCTTGTTCGAGCTTGGTCTTGCCGATCTTGGCACGGTGCGAGCGCCCGAGCGCGGCATTTTTGAGCGCCTCGACCGACCAGCCGGGGCGTTTTGCACAGGGACCTGAGGAAAAATTGGGATTTGCCGGACGGAGTCCGGGCTTAGTATGCGTCGGCATCGTGGTCTATCCTTCCAGATAGTGGCCCCTCGTTGGGGAGGGGTGGCCCACGGACGGCGATATGCGTTCAGGCTTTCGGCGTCAAGGGGAAAGTTTTTGTCGCTGTCGGGATACCGGCTGCCTTTGGCAAAAAAGTGCCACAACGCAAACGGCGGGCCAAAGACCCGCCATTGTTCACGCCTCAGCTTCGATCGAGCCTACCAGAGGTCGTATCGCAGTCCGACTTTGACCTGGTGATTATTGATCCCTTTGCGGATCGGATAAGAAGTCAGGCTTTCGGCCGTCACATATTCGGCGTCGGGTGCGGAGAAATACTGATAGCCCACATCGACTGAGACATTCTTGGACACTTGGTAGGCAAGGCCGGCATTCAGCGTGTAGGCGAAGGAGTATTGGGTCTTGTTGTCACGCAGGACGAAATCGTCGGTGGGGTCGGCGTTGGCGGTGAAGTAGCTCGCCGACAGGCGGCGCTTGCTCTGGAGGATACCGACACCAGCGCCGAGATAAGGCGTGATTCCGACATAGGTGCCAAGGTCGACATAGCCATTGAGTATGCCTGAGAAGGCATAGTTCTTCAGGGTCGCCGATGCCACGGTCGTTCCGTTATAGCCGACCTCGATCTTGTTGCCGGGCAGATAGCCGGCATTGAGATCGGCGCGCAGATAGTCGTTGAAATGGTAGCCGAAGCCAATGCTGGCGAAGATGGGATCTTCCTTTTCGTCGAAGCTCGCGGGCGTGAAGGCGAAATCCTCATCCCTGAAGCTCTTCTGCACCAGATAGGAGACATCGCCGCGCAGATACCATCCCGAGCCAACCTCGACCGGTACATAGTCGGGCGCCTGGTCGACATAGACCGGCGGTTCGTAATCGGCACCAAGCGCCGGCGTCAGCGGCATCAGGACGACTGCTGCTAGCGCCAGTGCTACAGGCGATTTGGATGTCATGGTCCTCGGCTCCCGAACTTGGCGCATTCGCAATCGCGCGCCGTTTCAGAGAGCATTGTTAACCATAGTGGTTAAGTGCGGGTTAAGGATAACAAGGCGTTAGCAATTGATTTGATCCGCTTTCGCTTCTCGAGTTGGGCGGTGTTCCAGAGCGCCGCAGGATCTGTAGGCAGCCAAAACGGAACCGCCCGGCATCAGCCGGGCGGTCGACGAATTCCTGGATTTCAGAAACAACTACTTGGTGTAAACAGGCTCCGGTTCCGGAACATACGGCTCCGGGGGCGGAGCGCAATCTGACCTGCCGAACTGGTAGCGCAGGCCGCCGCGCACTTCGTGCACATTGAAGCCCTCGTCACGGCCGGGACCGACATTGCTGGCGAAGTCGAACATCTTGCCGCCCTCGATATGGCTGAAGCGGTAGCCGAGATCGAGCTTGACGCGATCGGTCAGGCAGTAGGAGGCGCCCGCCATCGCCGCATAGGCAAAGCGCCAGCCCTTGCCGCCATTGTGGGAGAATTCGCCGTCTTCAATAGTGTTGTGGAGCTTATCCCACCTGACCCAGGCGCCGCCGATGCCGGCGCCGACATAGGGCGTGATGCCGTGCCAGGTGCCGATATCGACATAGGCATTGGCGAGCAGCAGCAGCGCCGTATAAGACGACCTATCGGTCGAAGTACAGGGATCCCCATCGAGGCAGATGCCGGTCGTCGAGCCGCGGAAATCGGATTTGCTCATCCAGTCCGCGGTCAGGTCGGTGCGGAAGTGCCGGTTGATCTGGTAACCGACGCCGGCGCCGGCCGAGAAGGCGCCATCCAGCTCGCCGCTGTCAAAGCGGCCGGTGCCTGGATCCGCCCCGTAGGTGATGTAGTCGCCGCCTCGAAACTTCGACCAGTGGTAGTCGATGTCGCCGCGAATGTACCAGCCGCCATATTCGACCGGCTGCTCGTAGACGGCCGGCGGCGGGGCCGGCTCGACCACGGGCGGCTCGACGAAGTCGGCGGCGAACACTGGTCCGGCCACGCCCGCGAGTAGCGCGGCAAAGACGGCCATTCTTGTTGTATTGAACATGCTTGTCACCCCTGAGAACCCTCGGCACAGCGAACGCGTCCGAATCTGATTGGCTTCAGTCGTGGATAATGATTTGGAAAAGTTAAAACGCGTTTAACCCTATCGCTTAACCATGAATCTCCAAATCTTTCAGGATTTTCACCTCATTTCCGCCAATGATTTGGCGTGCGGACACACGAAAAAGCCCGCCGGAAGGCGGGCTTTTCAAGCTGGCAAAAGGGATCAGGCGGCGCTGCGCGTTTCCGAAATGACCTCGACGATGTCGTTGACGACGGATTCGACAAGTTGTGGGTCGTCGCCTTCCGCCATGACGCGGATGAGCGGCTCCGTGCCGGATGGCCGGATGACCAGACGCCCGGCCTTGCCGAGGCGATTGCGCGCATCTTCGATCGCTGCCTTGACCGGCGCCTCCTCGAGCGGCTTGCCGCCGGAAATATGCACATTCTTCAACAACTGCGGCACCGGCTCGAACTTCTTCGACAGTTCGCTCACCGGCCGGTTCTGCCGCTTGATGCAGGCGAGCACCTGCAGCGCCGAAACAAGGCCGTCGCCGGTGGTCGAAAAGTCGGACAGCACGATGTGACCCGACTGTTCGCCGCCGATATTGAGCCCATGGGCACGCATGTGCTCGACGACATAGCGGTCGCCGACCTTGGTGCGATGCAACTGCAGGTTCATGTCGCCGAGGAAGCGTTCGAGGCCGAGATTGGACATTACCGTCGAGACGACGCCGCCGCCGGCCAGCCGTCCGCTCTGGTGCCAGGACTCGGCAATCAGCGCCATGATCTGGTCGCCATCGACGATCGCGCCGTTTTCATCGACGATGACGACGCGGTCGGCATCGCCGTCGAGCGCGATGCCGATATCGGCGCGCACCTCGTGCACCTTCTTTTGCAGGCCGGCCGGATGAGTCGAGCCGCATTCCTTGTTAATGTTGAAGCCGTTCGGCTCGACATTGATGGCGACGACCTCGGCGCCGAGTTCCCACAGCGCGTCGGGCGCCACTTTGTAGGCGGCGCCGTTGGCGCAATCGACGACGATGCGCAGGCCCGACAGCGACATCGAGCGCGGCAGTGTGCGCTTGGCGAATTCGATATAGCGGTCATGCACGCCGTCGACGCGTTTGGCGCGGCCGAGCCCATCGGAATCAGCGAGCGCCAATTCGATATCCTTGTCGAGCATCCCCTCGATACGCTCCTCGATCTCATCGGACAGCTTGTAGCCATCGGGGCCGAACAGCTTGATGCCGTTGTCGTAATAGGGGTTGTGCGAGGCAGAGATCATCACCCCGATATCGGCGCGCAGCGAGCGCACCAGCATGGCAACAGCGGGCGTCGGGATCGGGCCGAGCAGGAAGACATCCATGCCGGCGGCGCACAGGCCGGATACCATCGCGTTCTCGATCATGTAGCCGGAAAGCCTGGTATCCTTGCCGAGCACGACGCGGTGGCGGTGGCTGCCGCGCTGGAACGAGAGGCCGGCGGCCATGCCGACCCGCATGGCGACCTCCGCGGTCATTGGAAACTTGTTGGCTCGCCCACGAATGCCGTCCGTACCGAAATAATGTCCTGCCATGTTCGCCAGCTTCCCGATGGTTCTTTCCGAGCATCTCATGCCATAAAATGGCCCAAGCCCCGTCATCACATTGTATGATTATGGACGACCAATCCTTAGAAAATTGTTGTTTTGTGTGTTTTGCGCCACGCTAGTATGTTGATTTTCAAGTTCCGAGCCCTTGTTGCGGCAGCAGCATCAGAAACGTCAACTCAAACTCATCTGGATCCTTTGGTCTGTGACAGTGTGGCCTTGAACCCGCGTCCGCATCGTGCGGCTCCAGACAGCGGTAGGCTCAGGTCCGCCGCACCTGCCGATTTGACCGTCCCTCATGTGACGCAGTGGCCTCGCTGGGAACCAGCCATATGCGCGCTTTCCGTGCAATGCACCCGGACGAACTTGGCTGGGAGACGGTCCCGGCAACGAATTCATCACCTTAAAGAAAAGAATGCACTTCTAAATTTGTCTCTACGCTACTTAGCATCTGGCGCAACCAGCCGTTGAGCGCTATTGCTGCACTGGGACATATCATGAACTGCCACAGGGAGAAAACGCATGCTCATCCACCGACTTGCCACTTTGACGGGTCTTGCCGTCGCGACCTTGTTCCTGGCGGCGCCTGCCAATGCGCTGACCATGGCCGAGTGCAGCACCAAGTATAACGCGGCGAAGGATGCGGGAACGCTTGGCGGGCAGAACTGGAACCAGTTCCGCAAGGCGCAATGCGGCACCGATGCCACCGCCGCTACGACCGACACCGCCCCGGCCAAGGCCACTGACACCACCAAGGCAGCCGCCGGCGACGATGCGGCCCCGGGCCTGACGGCGAAGGAGTGCAGCACCAAGTACCAGGCGGCAAAAGCCGCCGGCACGCTGAACGGCATGAAGTGGAACGATTTCCGCAAGACCCAGTGCGCCGCCGACGCGACGGCAGCCGCACAACCCGCCGCCACGACCAAGGCTGCGGCAGCCGCCGACGATGACGCTGCGCCGGGCCTGACGGCCAAGGAATGCAGCACCAAATACCAGGCCGCCAAGGCTGCCGGCACCCTCAACGGCATGAAATGGAACGACTTCCGCAAGAGTGAATGCGCCGCCGGCGCAACTGCAGCGGCACAGCCTGCCGCGGCACCTGCCGAGGCGGCGACGGCCGCGGCGACCGATTCCGGCAAAGGCCTCAGCATGGCGGATTGCAGCGCCAAATATCAGGCTGCCAAGGCCGGCAACACGCTGAACGGCATGAAGTGGAACGACTTCCGCAAGAGCCAATGCGGCGCCGGCGCAGCCGACGACGACACCCTGCCGGCTCCCGATGCCAAGTATACCGGCGATCCGCAGCCGCCGACCATCACCGCCCCCCAGGGCGTGAAATTCCCGACGGCGATCTCCAAGAAGTATGCAACCGAGACCCCGGCCAAGGGCCGCATGCACACCTGCCTCGACCTCTATTACGCGAACAAGGACGCCAACACGCTGGGCGGCCTCAGGTGGATCCAGAAGGGCGGCGGCTTCTACAGCCTCTGCAACGCCAAGCTGAAGAGCTGACCGGCGCCATCATCTGACGATAGGGGCCCGCGAGCCGCAAGGTTCGCGGGCTTTTTTGTTATTACCGAACAAGTGAGAGGGCCTTCCGAGGTAGGACCAACTGTCAGATCGCGTTCCTTCGCTCCCTCTGTCCGCCGCCGGAAGCAAAAAACCCGCCTCGGAGGGCGGGTCGTCGGCGCCGTTGAGCCCTTGCGCCGAACGGCAGGCAATTTGCCCAGGGTCGGCGCCAAGTCTCCCTCTCTTTGTGAGGAGGAGTTAGGGGTCATCGTAGGGCGAAAGCCTCGGCTTTCCACCTGCGATAGCCCTGCCCACAAGTAGGGAGATCGGCAGCTTTTGCGCCTCGCGAACATCAAAAGGAAACGCCGCGGCTAGAGCCCGCGGCGTTTCGAAGTCGATCTGTCCTGTCCCTAGCTTGACGGCTGGGGTTCCATGCCGCCTTCGGGCTCGGGACCCTTCTTGCGGCGGCCAGACTTTGGTACGGCCGAGCCACGGCTCGGCGGCGTGTCATCGCCGAGGTCGCGTGCGGGCTTATTGCCGGCGATCAGTTGCTTGATCTCCTCGCCCGACAGCGTCTCGTATTCGAGCAGGCCTTGCGCCAGCGCGATCCATTCCTTCTTTTTCTTGGTCAGGATTGACCTTGCCGTCGAATAAGCCTCGTCGATCAGCCGGCGCACTTCGGCGTCGATGATCTGCGCCGTCTCTTCCGAGATGTTCTGCGTGCGCGCCACCGAATGGCCGAGGAACACCTCCTCCTGGTTGTCGCCATAGGCGACATGGCCGAGCTTGTCGGAGAAGCCCCAGCGCGTCACCATGGCGCGCGCCAGCTTGGTCGCCTGCTCGATATCGGAGGAGGCGCCCGAGGTGATGTTCTCCTTGCCGAACTTGAACTCCTCGGCGACACGGCCGCCCATCATGATGGCGAGGCGCGAGATCATGTATTTGTAGCTCATCGAATAGCGGTCGCCTTCCGGCAGCTGCATGACCATGCCGAGTGCCCGGCCGCGCGGAATGATGGTCGCCTTGTGCAGCGGATCGGCTGACGGCACGTTGAGCGCCAGGATGGCGTGGCCGGCCTCGTGATAGGCGGTCAGCTCCTTCTCGGCTTGCGTCATCGCCGACGAGCGGCGCTCGGCGCCCATCATGATCTTGTCCTTGGCGTCCTCGAATTCGGCCATGGTGACGAGGCGTTTGTTGCGCCGCGCCGCCATCAGGGCGGACTCGTTGACCAGGTTCATCAGGTCGGCGCCGGAAAAGCCCGGCGTGCCGCGCGCGATCACCTTGAGGTCGACGTTGGGCGCCAGCGGCACGTTGCGCACATGCACCTTCAGGATCTTCTCGCGGCCGACGATGTCGGGGTTCGGGACCACCACCTGGCGATCGAAGCGGCCCGGCCTGAGCAGCGCCGGATCGAGCACGTCGGGCCGGTTGGTGGCGGCGATCAGGATGATGCTTTCGTTGGATTCGAAGCCATCCATCTCGACCAGCAGCTGGTTCAGCGTCTGCTCGCGTTCGTCATTGCCGCCGCCGAGGCCGGCACCGCGATGGCGGCCGACCGCGTCGATTTCGTCGATGAAGATGATGCAAGGCGCATTCTTCTTGGCCTGGTCGAACATGTCGCGGACGCGGCTTGCGCCGACGCCGACGAACATCTCGACAAAGTCCGAGCCCGAAATGGTGAAGAACGGCACGTTGGCTTCACCGGCGACCGAGCGGGCGAGCAGCGTCTTGCCGGTTCCGGGAGGACCGACGAGCAGCACGCCGCGCGGGATCTTGCCGCCGAGCCGCTGGAATTTCTGCGGGTCGCGCAGGAACTCGACGATCTCTTCCAGATCTTGCTTGGCTTCATCCACGCCGGCGACGTCCTGAAAGGTGACGCGGCCATGCGCTTCGGTCAACAGCTTGGCCTTCGACTTGCCGAAGCCCATGGCACGGCCGGAACCGGACTGCATCTGGCGCATGAAGAATATCCAGACGCCGAGGATGAGGATCATCGGCAGCCAGGAGATCAGGGTGCCGAACAGCGAATTGGAGCCGTCGGATTCAGGACGCGCATTGATGGTGACGTTCTTGTCCTGCAGACGCGAAACCAGTGACGGGTCCCCAGGCGAATAGGTCTGGAAACCGTTGGAGCTGTCCGTGTAATTGCCGGAGATACGGGCGCCGGCGATGGTCACCGACTTGATCCGTCCGGCGGCGACTTCCTGCAGGAACTGCGAATAGGGGACATCGCTCGAGGCCCCACGCGTCTGCGGCGTCTGGAAAAGATTGAAGAGAGCGATGAGCAGGACCGCTATGATCGCCCAGAGCGCGAGGTTGCGATAATTCGGATTCATCAATTGTCCCGTTGGCGCCGCTGGGCGGACACGCGTCGTGAGAGGAAACTTGGCCTAACATAGGGAGAGCGTCTCCCCTTGCCAAGCATAACAGCAGGTCTCGGTTAAGCTTTCGCCCGTGGTAGGCCGGCACTGTGGCCGCCGAATGGCGAGGCTGGAACCGGCGCCGCGCCAAGCAAGGCGGCGACGGCATCGGCCGGCGCCAGATCGAAGGACGGCAGGAAACGGGCGAAGGGCGCGACTGCCGGATATTCGGCGACAGCAGCCGGCATCGGGCCTTCCCCGGGCAAACCCGGGCCTTCCCCAGGCAGACCAAGGCATTCGCCATCCCGCCATAGCGCCGGCTCGGCGGCCAGGGCCGCGCGTACAAGGCTTGCCGGCGTGCCATGCCCGGCAATTGCCCGCTTTGCGGCAAGAGCCGCCCCGAGCGGTGCTACCAACAGCGGCGCGATCAACAATGCACCTGAACTGTCGCCCAATGTGATCCGTCTGCGGCCGTCCCAAAGCGCATTGTCGGAAACCTCGACAGCGGGCGGCAGATCGCGCAATTCGCGATGCAGAAAGATACCGGTACGCCGGGCATCGATCACGGTCCGCGACAATGTGGCACAAAGCGGCCCGGTGCGGAGCCGGCCGAAAAGGGCTTCGCTGCGGGCCTGGTCGGGAAGGAAGGCTGTGCCGCCGGTCGCCGCCAGCAGAATGCGCAGCGCATAAATGGCCGCCCCGCTGTCGCTTTCAGTCGCAAAATCCCGGTCGAGGCGGACGAGGCCGGCGGCTGGCCTGGAGGCCAAGCTGCGGATCAGCATGGCCGCGCGGCGTCCCAGTTGCTCACGCTCGGCCGCCACCTTTCTGGCCAGCGCTATCGCTTCAGCCACACGAGGCGCACCATCGCCTTCGGCAAGTGCTGCGCGGACGCGCGGCCGCTCGAAAGCGGTGTCGGCATTGGTCGGATCTTCGATCCAGGCAACCTGTTCACGCCGCAGGAATTCGCGCAGTGCCTCACGCCTTACGCCGAGCAGTGGCCGCACGATCCAGTGCCGCCAGTCGTAGAGGGTTGCCGGCGCCATGCCGGCAAGACCCCGCCCTTCCTCGCGCCGCCCGTCGTCGCTTTGCCCTCCATCACTTGGCCGCTTGTCACTTGGCCGCTCGTCACGTGCCCACTCGTCACGTGCCCACTCGTCCCGCGCCCGCTCGTCCCGCGCTTGCCGCATCAGCACGGTCTCGGCCTGGTCGTCGGCGGTGTGGCCAGTCAGGATCAGGCCGATGCCTGCCGCTTCGGCGGCCTCGGCGAGCAGCCGGTATCGGGCTTCGCGCGCGGCGGCGGGCAGGCCGGTCGATGGTTTGCGCCCCGACCAGGCGAGGACGCGATGGGCAATACCGCGCGCCGCGCACAGCCTGGCCACGGCTTGCGCTTCCGCTGCCGCTTGCGGCCGCAATCGATGATCGATCGTTACCGCCAGCAATTTCGTTGCCGGGGCGTTACGGTCGAGATGGGCTTTGAGGAGGAGGAGAAGGGCGGTCGAGTCGCTGCCGCCGGATACGGCCGCAACAGCGCCGTTGGAAAAGTCGATCCGCGAAAAATCCGAAAGGTCAGGCTCGGTGTCGAGCGTCATGCATGTCGCCCAAGCGTGGGCCCGGTTTTGCGGCAACGACACGCAACGGAAAAACTAGCACGCCGCGAGTGCCCTTTCCTGCTTGACCCGCTCCTTGAGCGCGCCGGAAATATCAGGGTAGCGCTTGCCGATCTCGCTGAAAGTGGCACAGGCCACGTCGCGCTGTTTCAGCCCGACCAGTGAAACGCCGAGCTTCAGCAGCATGTCGGGCGCCTTCTTGGCCTTCGGATAGTCCTTGCTGGCAGCGAGGAAAATCTCGGCCGCATCGCGGTATTTCTGCTGGCCGAGCAGCGATTCACCAAGCCAGTAATGCGCATCCGCCGCTTTGGCGTCCCGGGGAAAACGGGCGATGTGATCGCGGAAACCCTGTTCGGCGGTGCTGTAGTCGCCCGACAGGATGAACTGGTAAGAGTTGCGGTAAAGCTCCTCCGGGTCGTTGGTCGATGGGAGTGCCGCGACCACCGTGTCGTCGGATTTACCGGCCTTGTTGCCAGCCGCGCTGGCGCCGTTGGCTGGGGCCGTATTCTGCGACGGCGCGTTCGCCTGCGCATTGCCATCGGCTTCGACGACATTGCCGTTTTTGTCGACGGTGATGGTGCCGAACGTCTTGGGCGGCGCGCCAGGGATCAGCTTGCCGGGATCGCCGTTGGGCGATTCGATGATGACGTCCTCGACGCTTTTGCCGCCGTCTGCTGCCTTGCCCGCGTCGGCCGGAGCCTGCGTTGCCGGCGCCTCCGCCATGTTACCGTCGCCGTTGGGGCTGTCGCTGCTAGGCGCGGCCTCGGACTTCTTCTGCCCGGCCGGCTGCTGCGCGCCTTGCGGACCGCCTTCCAACTGCTGGAAACGGAATTCGTTGTCTTCCTGCTGCTTGCGGATCTGCTCCTGCATCTGCAGGACCTGGAAATTGAGTTCCTCGATCTTGCCGTTCATCTGCCGGAGCTGTTCCTCCAGCGCCGGAGTGCCGGTGCCATCCTGTTGCGCGAATTGAACCTGATCCGGCTTTTTCCTTTCGCCGAAAATGCCGGGCAGTTTGATCGTCGGCAGATGGAAGGAAAAACCGCTTTGCGATGACTGCTCGGTGCCGTTTGCCCCGATACCGTCAGCAAGTGCCGCGATACTTGATACGAGCAGCAGCGCAAGCGTGCCGCTCAAGACCGATCTGAAATGCATGTGCCTCTCGCCGTGAAACCATTGTTGCGCGCCTCTCACTCGAAGTAGACCAGCCAACTGGGGACTGGCCAGACGCTCTCGGCTCTTAACAGGACGTGAGACTTCGGCCAAATTTTGTTTGGAGCGAGCAGATACGAAAAAGGCGGCCCTGCGGCCGCCTTTCGCATCAAGTGTTGCATTTTTGCCGATCAGGAGCCGGCGCCGCTCAGTGTGGTCACGGCGCGGCGGTTCTGCGACCAGCAGGAGATGTCGTCGCAAACCGCGACCGGACGCTCCTTGCCGTAGGAAATAGTCTTCAGGCGCTGCGCCGAAACACCCTTGGCGACCAGGAAGTCGCGGGTGGCGGCAGCACGGCGGGCGCCGAGCGCCAGATTGTATTCGCGCGTGCCGCGCTCGTCGGCATGGCCTTCGATGACGATGGCATACTGCTTGTACTGGTTCAGCCACTGCGCCTGGCGCGACAGCGTCGTCTGCGCGTCGGCGCGGATCGAGGACGAATCGGTGTCGAAGAAGATGCGGTCGCCGATATTGACGGTAAAGTCCTGGGCCGACCCGGGCGTTGCCGCGCCGGCGCCGTTGAGGCCGAGATCGGCGGCGCTGTTCGGCGTCTTCTTCGAGGCGCAACCGGTGATCGCGAGTATCGCGACCAGCGCGATCATGACCGGGTTTGTGGTAAGTGCTGCGATACGGCCCATGCCGCCTCTCCTTCGCAATTCGAGTGATTTCATTGATCGTCCAGTAACCACGTTTGGGTTAACCGACGCTCAAGAAACACGGTTAAAATTTGGTTTCGGCTGCCGTCCGCAACCGTTCTGCCGAGGGCTACTCAAGGGCGACAATGAGCGCGGACCGTAGGCGGAAATGCGGCCAAAACGCGACCAAGGGGTGAAAACAAGGCCGGAAACGGCGCTTTTCGGGCACCGTTGCCGGCGTGCAACTGGGAACAAAGGATGCTCAAGTAGAACATCCTTGCCCGGGACTATTCCAGCAGCGGCGACCAGGCCGGATCCGAGGCGAAGTTCGCCGTCGGGATCGGCTGTTCGTTGCGGCCGGTGAGATCGACCGAAACAAGTTTTGGTCCGCCATTGGAATCACGGAAGAACATCAGCACCCGGCCGTTGGGTGCCCAGGTCGGCCCCTCCTGCTGAAAGCCGGTGGACAGGATGCGCTCACCCGAACCGTCGGTGCGCATGACGCCGATCTGGAATTCGCCGCCGGTCTGCTTGGTGAAGGCGATGAGATCGCCGCGCGGCGACCACACCGGCGTCGAATAGACGCCGTCGCCGAACGAGATGCGGGTCTGGCCCGAGCCGTCGGCGCCCATCACATAGATCTGCGCGCGGCCGCCGCGGTCCGACGTGAACACCACCTTGCTGCCGTCAGGCGAGTAGGATGGCGAGGTATCGATGGCGGTCGAATTGGTGAGCCTGGTCGTCGAGCGGCTTCTCAGGTCCATGGCGAAGATGTTGGAATTTCCGTCGTCGCGCAGAAGGCTCATTATTACCTTCTGGCCATCCGGCGAAAAGCGCGGCGCAAACGTCATGCCGGGGAAATTGCCGACCAGCTCGCGCTGCCCCGTCTCGATCTGCAGCAGGTACACCCGCGGCTGACCGCTTTCATAGGACATGTAGGTGATTTCCTGCCGGTTCGGCGAAAAGCGCGGCGTCAGCACGATCGATTTGCCGTTCGAGAGATAGCGGACGTTGGCGCCGTCCTGGTCCATGATGGCAAGCCGCTTCTTGCGCGCATTCTTGGCACCGGACTCGTCGATGAAGACGACGCGCGTGTCGAAATAGCCCTTCTCGCCGGTCAGCCGCTCGTAGATCGCATCGGCGATGATATGGCCGACGCGCCTGGTATTGGCGTCGTTGGCGAAGAACTGTTCGCCCGAGAGCTGCTGGCCGGCAAAGGCGTCC
The DNA here is from genome assembly GCF_040319515.1 of Mesorhizobium sp. M0909. Lineage (NCBI taxonomy): Bacteria > Pseudomonadati > Pseudomonadota > Alphaproteobacteria > Hyphomicrobiales > Phyllobacteriaceae > Mesorhizobium > Mesorhizobium sp. M0909. Next base: position 223,787 of record NZ_JAMYOA010000001.1, on the reverse strand, counting down.
CACAGCCGGTACTGGGCGCGGATGCGGCCGTCGGCTTCCTTGCCGACGCTGCCGGTGACCAAAGCCTGGGCGTTGATTACCTTCCAGTCCTCGAAGCGGGGCGTGGCATCCGGGTTGGAGATTTTTTCAATGAAAGCGCTCTTGTCGATCGGAGCAAACAGGCCCGAGCGCTTCAGATCGTCGATGACGATCCCCGATATCTCCGCGCCCAATGCGTCGCCCGATTGAAAGTCGGTGATGGCGATCGGCAGAGGCTCGATATTGGGTTGAGTCAAGTCGAGCTGGACCAACGCCTTTGCCGGCAGCGTGGCGAGCCCGCTCATGGCGGTCGCAATCGTGCCGATCAGTATCAGCGTCGTAAGCAACTTCTTCATTCGTTCAGCCTCGTTGTTCTCTCGGCAATCAATACATGTCGCTGGGGATGAAATTGACCTCGACCTCGTTCCATCCCACCTCGCCGTCATATTTTGCGACGGGCAGATTGTAGGGCGCACATCGCAGCACTGCGCGCCGGGCTGCTTCCGAGGCGACTCGGGAGCCCATTGAGCCATCGCCCGCGGATCCGACTTCCGGAGCGCCGTCGATCTCGCCATTTTGCGTGAGCTTCATCCTGATGGTGACTTTTTGGCTGTCGCCATCGAATGTGCCGGGTGTCACACTCCAGCAGCGTTTGATCTGGGCCTTCAGGCCATCAAGCTCGCTCTGCGAGAGTTTGGTGCCTTGGTTCTTCTCGCCGCCGAGCGAAGCCTGCTGGGTCGAGCGCTTGGCGCCGCCGCCGGACGGTTTCTGTTTGTCGAGCAGCGCCGAAATCTCATCTGCATTGAATTGCTTGTCGTCCGATTTCGGCCTGGAGGAGGCTTCCTTGACCGGCTTGTTGGTGTCCTTGCGCTCCGGCGCCTTCGCGCTTTCGGCCTGGGCCGGCTGCGGCTTCGGCCGGGCCTCAGGCGCCGGCGCCGAGTCCGGAAGCTGCGCCTCCTCGGTCGGCGGTTGCTTGGCAATCGCCTCGGCGACGGCATCCGGCTTGACCTCAGGCTGCGGATCGATCGCGGCGGTCTTGTCCTGCGGCGGCGTGGGCGTCGGCTCCTTGGCCGGCGTCGGCTTGGGATCGGTCTGCTTGACCGGTTCGGGTTTGACCTCTTCCTTCGGCTGCGGCACCGGCGCTACCTCCGTTGCGGGAATAGGCTTCGGCTTTTCCGGCGGCTTCGGCACGTCTTCGGTCTTCGGCTTCTCGACCGGGGTCGGCGCGGGTGGCGGAGCCGCCGTCATATCGACCGGCTTGGGCTTGGCCTCAGGCGTCGGCGGCTTGTCGGTATCGACGCTGTTTTCTCCGACTTTCTGGGCATCGGGTACGATGTCGGGACGCTGTGTCGGCAGCGGCGCCGGTTTTTCGTGCATCACGGCTTTCTTGTCGCCCTGCAAAACCTGCGAGACGGCCTCCATCGGCACAATGTCCACTGCGACCGACTCGACATCGGACGACGGAAGCGCAGCCGGCGCCGACAGCGTGAACAGGCCGAAGGCGATTGCCACCGTATGCAAGATCACCGATGTGGTGAGGCCGGTCTTCATCTTGCGTCTATTGATCCTGTTTCGGCAGCGAAAGCAGGCCTAAATTCTTGTAGCCGGCGTCCTGGATGAGACCCATCACTTCCATCGCGGCGCCATAGTTGGTAGCCTTGTCGCCGCGGATGAAGATGCGCTCCTCGTAGCCGGTCTTGGAAATCGCCTGCAGCTTGGCGATCAAGTCCTCCTGCGGAATTTCGGTCTCCTGCAGGAAAATCTTTCCCATGCCGTCGATCGTGATCGTGATTGGCTGGGTATCGGCGTTCATCGCCTTGGCCTTCGTCTCCGGCAGGTCGACTGGCACGCCGACCGTCAGCAGCGGCGCCGCGACCATGAAGATGATCAGCAGCACCAGCATCACGTCGACCATCGGCGTGACGTTGATCTCCGATATCAAGGCGTGATGGCGGCCGCGCCGCCTGTGGCCGCGCCCGCCGCGTCCTCCGCCACCTGCGCTTACGGACATTCCCATGATCGTTCCTCAGGCCTTCTGCGCGACTTTTTCATCGATTTGGCGCGAGAGTATGGCGGAGAACTCATCCGCGAAGCCTTCCATGCGCACCGCGATCTTGCTCGCGTCCGACGACAGCTTGTTATAGGCGATGACGGCGGGAATGGCGGCGAGCAGGCCGATGGCCGTCGCCAGCAGCGCTTCGGCGATGCCGGGCGCGACCACCGACAGGCTGGTGTTCTTCGAGGCTGCGATCGCCTGGAACGAGGTCATGATGCCGATAACCGTGCCGAACAGGCCGATGAAGGGCGCCGCCGAGCCGGTGGTGGCGAGAAACCCGAGCCGCCCTTCCAGCTTTTCCATTTCGCGGGTCAACGCCAGATCCATTGCCTTGTCGATGCGGGTCTGCAGGCCGAGCGGCGATTTCGCGCCCTTCTCGAAGCTTTTCTTCCATTCGCGCATGGCGGCGACGAAGATCGCGCTCATGCCGGTCGTCTTGCGGTCGGCGAGCGTGCGGTAAAGCTCTTCCAGCGACTGTCCCGACCAGAACACCTGCTCGAAGCGGTTGAGCGCCAGCCGCATGCGGGCATAGGCGACGAGCTTGTCGACGATGATTGCCCAGGTCCAGATCGAGGCGCAGAGCAAGCCGATCATGACCAGCTTGACCACCCAACCGGCCTGCATGAACAAGGCCCAAATCGATAAATGCGCGCCCGGTTCGGCGAGAGCGATGTTTTCCATGTTACGTCCTTAAAGATTTTCCGGGCGTGGCTGGCGGCTGGCCCATGGGCATCCCTTGTGGTCCGTTCGCGTTAAGCTTGCGGAATAACCCCAAATGCACCGTTGGCGGCCTTTTCGGGGCAAATATTGGTGAAAGGAAGGCGCTTGGATTCTCCCAATCTTAACCAATCCCTTAATGGACCGTTATGGTTAAGGATGGGTTATGACGTACAGCGCGGCGCATTGCCGCGCCCCGACGAGCCGCCCGGCGATCCTCGCCCGATCAGGAGTTCCGGATCGTCCGCCTCTGAGCCCTTATTTGCGCGTTCTGGGCATGAAGGCTGCGATCCAGTCCTTGGGAAAGCGCCGCGGCCGCCCGTTCTCGCCGACAATCGCCGCTTCGACACGCGCCTCGACCAGCACTTCGCTGCCGCGCTTCAACTGTTGCGCCATGACGATGCGGGCGCCGGAAATCCCGTCGGTGCGCGTATCGATGGTCAGGATGTCGTCCATGCGAGCCGAACCGCGGAAGTCGATCTCCATGCGCCGCACCACCCAGACTATTCTCTCGCCATGCTTGCCGTCGGCAAGCTCGGTGTGGTGGACGCCGGCCAGCCGCAGATAGTCGGAACGGCCGCGCTCGAAGAATTCGAGATAGCGCGCGTGGTAGACGACGCCGGAAAAATCGGTGTCTGCATAATAGACCCGCGCCATCAATCGATGGCCGAATTCCGTCAGCGCGCCGGAGAGCCCGGCGGACAATGCCGATTCACCTTGATCGTCCATTGCGCTGTCCTTTTGTTCCCGACGAGCATCTGTTTTGGCACCACCTGTTTTGCGCATAGACCGGCGATGATCAAGACCTGGAGGGCTGGGCCGGGGAACTGCCAGCAGCAAAGCCATAAGTAGCGGAACTTAGGGCTCTTCCTGGAACAGGCTGATCTGCTGCTGCGCCAGGTCCTTCGGCGCGTCGAGGCCGAGATGCCGCCAGGCATTGGCCGCCAGCACGCGGCCGCGCGGCGTGCGCATGATGAAGCCCTGCTGGATCAGAAAGGGTTCGATGATGTCCTCGATGGCATCGCGTGGTTCGGAAAGCCCGGCCGCGATGGTTTCGATGCCGACCGGCCCACCGCCGAAATTCCGGGCGATCATCGACAGATAACGGCGGTCGAGCGCGTCGAGGCCGAGCCCGTCGACCTCCAGCCGCGTCAGCGCCTCGTCGGCGACCTTGCGGTCGACATGACCGTCGCCGGCAACGCTGGCGAAGTCGCGCACCCGGCGCAACAGCCGGCCGGCGATGCGCGGCGTGCCGCGCGCCCGCCGGGCGATCTCCAAGGCACCGTCGTCGCCGAGCGGCATGGCAAGGATGCGGGCGCCGCGCTGCACGATCTGCTCGAGTTCCTCGACCGAGTAGAAATTGAGCCGCACCGGAATGCCGAAACGGTCGCGCAGCGGGTTGGTCAACAGGCCGAGCCGGGTGGTGGCGGCGACTAGCGTGAAGCGGGCCAGGTCGATCTTGACCGAACGCGCCGCTGGCCCCTCGCCGATGATCAGGTCGAGCTGGAAATCCTCCATCGCCGGATAGAGGATTTCCTCGACCGCCGGGTTGAGCCGGTGGATCTCGTCGATGAACAGCACGTCGCGGTCTTCGAGATTGGTGAGCAACGCCGCCAGATCGCCGGCCTTGGCGATGACCGGACCCGAGGTCGAGCGGAAATTGACGCCGAGCTCGCGCGCCATGATCTGCGCCAGCGTCGTCTTGCCGAGGCCGGGCGGGCCGACGAACAGCACATGGTCGAGCGCTTCGCTGCGGCCCTTGGCGGCCTCGATGAAGACTTTGAGATTGGCCCGCACCGCCGCCTGGCCGACGAAGTCGCCGAGCGTCTGCGGCCGCAAGGTCTGCTCGGCGTCCTCGCCGCGTCTGTCGGGAGCAATGAGGCGTGGCGAAAGGCTCATGCGAGCAGTTCCATACCGGGAATGGCCTTGGCAGCGCGCTGATCGAAGGTGACCGTGTGCGAGCAACCTAATTTTCGATTGTGTTCCGCAATCAACGCGTCGGCAAAGTCGACCTGCACTGAATTCGATCGCTCGAGCGCGATGACGATGGCATCGAAGTCTTCGAACTCCAGCGTCTTGATCTTGAGCAGCCTCTGGATTGCGGCCAATACTTGTTCCTTTGGCTGCCTGTAGCGCGAAGCCAACGACCAGCTGAATTCGACCAGCACGATCAAACTCACGAAGCCGGGCATTTCCACACTAAGGCCGCTGCCGAACGCAAGCGCCTTTGCCCGCTGCTCCGGATCATCATTGAGCACCATGCGAAGCAGAACGTTGGTATCGATGCCGATCGACGTCAAGCGGGACCCTCTTGTCCGTCATTTGATCTATCCCCGACAACATGCCGGCCGACGGCATCCCGCACAGCGGCGTCGATTTCCTCCAGCGTAGCGGGACCGCCAGGCGGATCACCCAAGAATCCGGCGAGATCGGCAAATCCGAGGTTGCGCGGCGTTCCGATCAGGTAACCATCCATGACCGTCCAGGCGATCGTATCGCCCGTCTTGAGCGACAAGGCGTCGCGGACGTCCTTTGGAATCGTGAGCTGTCCCTTGGAGGTCAGACTGGCATATGCGCCCATATTCTTACTCCTGGAGAAAATTCTTACCGATCACATAGTAGTTGGAATTTCACTTTCCAGCAACGTCTCACCGTGCGAGCTCCTTCAGCCCGAAGCGGATCAGCTTCGATGCGTCCGCCTCCTCACCTGCCGTCTTCAGCGCCGCTGCGACTGCATTGGCGGCGGTGTCGCGCGAATAGCCGAGATTGACCAGCGCCGAGACGGCGTCGGTGATCGGCGCCGAGGCAACGCCCTCACCGAGCTCGTGCTTCAAGCCGATGGTGCCGGAGGCGGTGCCCGCATAGGCCGGCGCTTTGTTCTTCAACTCGGTGACGATGCGCTCGGCGACCTTCTTGCCGACGCCGGGCGCGCGGCTGACCATGGCGATATCGCGCAGCGCAATCGCATTGGCGAGATCGGCCGGCGCCAGCGTCGACAGGATGGCCAGCGCCACCTTGGCGCCGACGCCTTGCACATTGTTCATCAACAGCCGGAACCACTCGCGCTCCAGCACCGACTGGAACCCATAGAGCCGCAGCATGTCCTCGCGTACGTAGGTCTCGATGAACAGCACCACCGCCTCGCCCGGCTGCGGTAATGCCGCCAGCGTACGCGCCGAGCAATAGGCGACGTAGCCGACGCCATGCACGTCGACGATGCAGAAATCCTCGTCGATTTCGTCCAGCGTGCCTTTTAGCTTGCCGATCATTTGAGCTTGCCGATCATGCCGGGTGGGTTTCCGGAGAGATGATATCGAGGTCCGGGAAGTAGCTGCGATAGCGCGCGGCATCGCGCGTCAGCAGGCGATGCCCGGCAACAACTGCATGGGCTCCAATAAAGAAATCCGGCAGCGTTCGTTCGCGGAGGCCGCCGGCGCTGCGATAGCGGGAATGCGTAACACCGGCCAGGAAGGCTGCTTCCCACGGCAGGAATTCACGCTCGATCTTGAGCATGTCGGCTGCCTGGCGAAGGGCCTTCTCCGTTGCAATCAGCGGCGCGAGTTCGGACCAGACGATTGTGTTGATGACAAGCGCGCCGTCGCGCCGGCATGCGGTAATTGCCGACGCCGACCACTTCCTCTCCCGTCCGGCAGGACCCCAAACGTCGACCAAGACATTTGTGTCAATCAATGTCGAGGTCTTCACGCGGGCCCCTCAGCCATTCCATATATTCGTCCGTCGTCATGCCCCCTAGGTCCAGCGTACCGGCCATACGATCGAGCGTCTGGCTGAATCTGCGCGAGGCTTCCTCCTGCGACATGTTTTCGTTGACCGCAATGACACGAGCGCCGTCCTCGGTGGGAACGAACTCCACCTCCGAACCTGGGCCGATACCCAGATGATCCCGTATCTCCTTCGGGATGGTCACTTGACCCTTGGTGGTAACGCGCATGGTAATACCTCGTCGGTATTACTTATTGCCGACCTGAGAACAAGTCAAGAACAAACTTATCCGACCAGCGCCGCCAGCCTGTAGGCGATGCTCTGCCGGTGGTGTGCGTGACAGATGGCGATGGCCAGCGCATCGGCGGCGTCGTCGCTGTCGAAAGTCGCCTTCGGCATCAGCACCTTGACCATCATGTGGATCTGCTTCTTGTCGCCATGGCCGACTCCGATCACCGCCTTCTTGACGGCGTTTGGCGCGTATTCGGCAACTACAAGGCCGGCACGCGCCGGCACCAGCATGGCGATGCCGCGTGCCTGGCCGAGTTTGAGCGTCGCTGCGGCGTCCTTGTTGACGAAAGTTTGCTCGACCGCCGCCTCGTGCGGCATCGCGGCATGCAGGACCTCGGCGAGCCCGTCGTGCAATTGGCAAAGACGCATCGCCAGGGCGGCCTTGTCGTCGGACCGCACCGTGCCGGAAGCGACGAAGCGCAGCGAATTGCCTAGGCTTTCGACTATGCCCCAGCCGGTGCGCCTCAGCCCTGGATCGATGCCGATGATGCGAATCGCTTCCCCCATCCGTCAAGTCTACCTTCGGGGAACAGCGATGCCAGCGAAATGTGAACAAACCAGAAACGAGGGCTCGTCATGTCCAGAGAGCCTCTGAGATCGTTTTCGAAAGTCGCCCCGGCGAGTCATATGGTGGTGGTTTCGAGAACCGGAGCGCAGCGGACATTTGGGTCCGTGAGCCCACGCGTGATCCCGAGGGGATCATGCGCAATTGAACTGCTGCAGCGTCCTTTGCGCGTCCAAAAGGACGCGCGGCGCTGCAGGTAAGCGGAGAAAACGCCGCCAGATGACCGCTGGTAGAGTTTCCAAACGGTCTCTCAGCCGCGGGCGAAAGCCGTGTTGAGCAGCGTGATTTGGTCGGACACCGGATTGAGGCGACGGCCCGACGGCGGCGCCTCGGCGAGGCCGCCATAGATCTCCTCGTCCATGCGGCGCACCAGCGCCTGCAGGCGCAGCGAGCGGTTGACGAGGTCGATGAAATCGTTCGGCAGTTCGGCCCAGCCGGGCGCCTCCTCATGCGCCGAGGCGGTGTCGAGACGCACCTTGGATTTTTCTGAGGCCACCTGATCGCGGGTCATCTCGCCGGAATTCGCCGCCCGCTGCAAAAGCAGCCAAGAGGCGACCTGCATCAGCCTGGTGGTCAGCCGCATCGATTCGGCGGCATAAAGCGTCGCCGCCGGCCTCGACAGCTTCTTGGCCTCGGCGCGGCCCTTGCCGTCGAGATACTCGGCCGCCTGCTCGACCAGGCCCATGCCTTCCTGATAGAGCGGCTTGAAGGATTGGGAGAAAACCCGGCGCTCCGCCAGTTTGATGGTTTTCGCGCCAGCCTTCGAAGGCTCGTTCATTGCTACGCCCCTGCACTTGCCTCAAAGCCGGCCGATTCGGCTCTTGGTCTGCCACATCCGGCAGCCTAAACGACTGAAGCTTGAAAATGCGCTTCGCTGCCGGTGAAGGCAAGCACATGTTTAACAAACGGTTAACGGCCGCATTTAGCCGCTAGACGTCCATGCCTGCGAACAAAAAAAGAGCCGCGGATAAGGCGGCTCTCAGGAGTTTAACAGGGAGGCGTCAAACAAAGTGGCTCCAACCACTCGGTAAGAATCCAGATCACTGGATGGACATAGTAAACGCCTGTAAAGCTTAACGAAGCCTTAACGCAGCGCATATTTTTCGATCAAGGGCCCGGCATCTGTGCCGTAACAGCACAGCTGACCGGCCAGGGCGGCGTTCACACCACTGGCTGGAAGCGGGGGCGACCCGCTTGCGCCATGGTTCCTCCAGATCGTGACCGACATACCGAAACAAAGCGGCACTGCGCACGACATCGTTCCGAAACAGGCGGCGCGCTAAACGCCGCGCTCCTCGCAACGAGGCGGAGCAAACCTTGCGCTCCGGCAATCATGAAAATCTCTCAAGGAGCAAACAATGGACTGGTACTCGGTCGTTAAATTTCTGCACATCGTCTCGGCGATCCTCTGGGTCGGCGGCGGCTTCACGCTGATGCTGCTTGCGGTACGCGCCGACCGTGCCGGAAACGTCGAAGGCATGCTGCAGGCGATGCGCGCCACCGGCGAGCTCGGCAACCGGTTCTTCGCGCCGATGTCGATGCTGACATTGCTCTTCGGCCTCATCATGTGCGGCTTCTGGGTCGGCTTTTCCGATCTGTGGGTGCTGATCGGCCTTGCCGGTTATGCGACGACCTTCTGCATCGGCATGTTCGTCTTCAAGCCGACTGCCGACCGCATGGCAGGCATGATCGCCAAGGATGGCGTGACGCCGGCAGTGCTTGCCCAGGGCCAGCGCGTCCTCAATGCCGCGCGCTTCGACTATTCGGTGATGCTGGTGATCATCGCAGACATGGTGCTGAAGCCGACGCTGCACGACATCACCATTTTGGGCTGCATGGCGTTCGTGCTGGCAACTGGCGTTGCCCTGGCGCTTGGCAGGACGCGGCCGCTGCTGCCGAGTGCCGCCTGAGGTTTAAGGAATCCGGCGGCGGCCGACTGGGGCCGCCGTCTTACAGAAGGCCGGCGATGCCGTCCCACAGAAGCTTGACCGCGACGACCGCTACGGTCGCATAGGTAAAGGGATAGAACAGTTCCGGCTGCATCCGCCGCACCAGCCAGGCGCCGGCGATTGTCGACAGCGGCGCCAGCGGCATCAGCACCGCCGACGCGGTCAAATTGGTGGTGTCGAACTGGCCGAGCGCGAAATAGGGGATGAGCTTCAGCGCATTGGTGACGGCGAAGAAGATCGCCGCGGTGCCCGACAGCACCTTCGGATCGAGCCTGATCGGCAGCGCATAGACCTGAAAAGGCGGGCCGCCGACATGGGCGACGAAGCTGGTGAACCCGGCAACGGTACCCCAGAAGCCGGCGGCGACGCGGTTGGGCTCCGCTGCGTGGCCGGCACCGTGGCGGAGTTGCAAATAGAGCCAGCGCAGCACGAAGATAAAGGCAACCGCGCCGACGATCAGCCGCACCATCTCTTCGGTTACAAGTGCCGCCGTCAGCCAGCCGAGGGCGATGCCGATCACGGCGCCCGGCATCATGTCGGCCAGCATCTTGCGGTCGAAGATGCCCCACCATGTCCACACCGAGACAATGTCCATCAGGCACAGAATTGGCAGAAGGATTGCGGCAGCCTGAACCGGCGGCATGGTCAGCGCCATTAACGGCACGCCGACAAAACCGACGGCGCCGCCGAAGCCGCCTTTCGACAGGCCGACGAGGATGACGGCCGGAATGGCCGCAGCATAGAACCAGGGATCGACGAGCAGGCCTGACATGAGGGAAAGGAGGCTGGAGGGAAAGTGACCTCTGAATAGACCAGAAATGATCGGACCGCGACCGCAAATATGTGGACCACGGCACCGAAACCCGTCACATGTTTGGCATGTCGAGCGGCGGCGGGCGTCTCCGGATCGGCTGCGCCTTGATGATGGCGGTGCTGGTTTCGGCCTTGTCGGCGATGCGGTCGAGAATCCCGTCGAGCTCGACGATCGAGCGGACGAACAGCCGGGCAACGAAGCAGTCATCGCCCGTCACCTTGTCGCATTCGCCGAATTCCGGGATTTCCTCGATCAGCTTCTGGACGATGTGCAGCTTGCCCGGCAATGGCCGGATGCGAACGATCGCCTGCAAGGCGTAGCCGAGCGCCTGCGGATCGACGTCGATGGTGAACGCGCGGATAACGCCGCGATCGTCAAGCCGCCGAAGCCGCTCCGAAACGCTTGGCGACGACAACCCGACCTGCAGCGCCAGTTCCTTCAGCGAGGTCCGTGAATCCTTGACCAGGATATCGAGGAGCTTTCTGTCGAGATCGTCCAGCATTTTACAATTCCAGGCTAAGAGCGATGTTTACCTAATTTAATGAGGTTTGCCCTGCATATCACCAGCTACAAGTCATAGAAAGACCCGATCCGCCGTGGGATCATCAAATCGCAACGGGTTTCAGGAGCATCCATGGACAACACGGTACGCGGCACGATCGAAATGACGGCGGCGATGGCGATCCTCGGCACGATCGGCTGGTTCGTCGTCCTTTCCGGCCAGCCTATCATGGACGTGGTGTTCTGGCGCTGTGCTTTCGGGGCGGTAACGCTGCTGATCATCTGCGCGGCGCTGGGACTGCTGCGCGGCAGGCTGTCGCTTCGCATTGTCGCGATCGCGGCTCTCGGCGGTGCTGCCATCGTTATCAACTGGCTGCTGCTGTTCAGCGCGTTTTCGCGTGCCTCGATCTCGATCGCCACGGCTGTCTACAACACGCAGCCCTTCATGCTGGTGGGTTTTGGCGCGCTCTTCTTCTCCGAACGGCTGACGGTGACCAAGCTGACCTGGCTCGGCATCGCCTTTGCCGGCATGCTGCTGATCGTGCAGGCCGCGCCCGATGCAGGCGATCATGGTACCGATTACTTTACCGGCATTGCGATGGCGCTGGCCGCGGCTTTCTTCTGGGCCGTTGCGGCTATCGTCACCAAGAAGCTCAAAGGCACGCCGCCGCACCTGATCGCCCTGATCCAGGTCTGCGTCGGCGTTCTCATGCTGGCACCCTTCGCCGATCTCACCCACCTTCCCGCCGATGCGCGGAGTTGGGTCATGCTGGCGACACTCGGCATCGTCCATACCGGCCTGATGTACATCCTCATGTACGGCGCCATCCAGAAGCTGCCGACGCATCTGCAGGGATCGCTGTCCTTCATCTATCCCGTCGTCGCCATCCTCGTCGACGTGGTCGCTTTCGGCCATCGTCTGCAGCCGGCGCAGATCGTCGGCGCCGCCGCCATCCTGGTCGCCGCCGCCGGCATGAACCTCGGCTGGTCGCTGTGGAAATCGAAAGTGCCAGCCTAGAGCTCGCAAGCGACCCCCTGCCGCCTGTTCAACTCCCGCACTTTGCTCTATGCCGCAATGCAACCATCTTCGCCCGGCATAGGCGATAACCGGGACCGAACACCAATGAATGACGCAACGCCGCCCAACCGCTGCCGTATCGTGCTGATCGCGCCGCCGAACGTGCCCGCCGAGCGCATCGCCGCGGCCTTCGCCGGCGGTGACGTCGCCTCGCTTATCCTGCCGGAAAACGGTATGGACGAGGCCGCCTTCCAGGCCTTTGCCGAGCAGATCGTGCCGGTGGCGCAAGCGGCCGGCATTGCCGTCATCATTGCCGGCGACACCCGCATCGCCGGCCGCGTCCAGGCCGACGGCATTCATGTCGAGGTCGGCAAGGACGAGCTCGCCGAAACGATCGAACATTTCCAGGCCAGGATGATGGTCGGCACCGGCGGCGCCAAGACCCGCGATGATGCGCTGGAACTCGGCGAGCTCAGGCCTGATTACATCTTCTTCGGCCGCTTCGGTTACGACAACAAGCCGGAGCCGCACCCGCGCAACCTGTCGCTGGGGCAATGGTGGGCGGACGTGATCCAGATCCCTTGCATCGTCATGGCCGGATCCGATCTTGCCTCGGTGGAAGCGGTCGCCGCCACTGGTGCCGAATTCGTTGCGCTGTCCAGCGCCGTCTTCGCCGACGGCGCCGATCCGAAGACGGCGGTTGCCGCCGCCAACGCGCTGCTCGACGAAACCGCGCCGCGCTTCGAGGACTGACGTGTTCTCGCGGAAAATCCTTTTCAGCGCCTTTCTTGCAACGGCCGTGACGCAGGCGATAGCGGCGGAACCCGTTCCGCTACCGCAGCCCAGGCCGGATTCCAGCGAACCTGCCGATAAGCCGATCGCCGCACAATTGCCGCAGCCCGCCACCACCGCCCCGTTGCCGTCGGCCGATACCATCAACCCCGACCGCTTCGGCGCAAAGCCGTCCGACGCCGCCTACGGCGCCTTTCAGCGCGGGCTCTACAAGACGGCCTACAATCTTGCGCTTTCCCGTGCTCAAAACGGCGATCCGGCGGCACAGACGTTGGTGGCCGAGATACTGTCGCGCGGCCTCGGCGTGCCGGTCGACGCGGCTGGGGCGGCGAAGTGGTATGCGCTTGCCGCCGAGCAGGGCGTGCCGGAATCGCAATTCCAGTATGCGCTGATGCTGCTCGACGGCCGCTACGTCAAAAAGGACGAAAAGGAAGCCTATGCGCTGATGCAGGCCGCCGCCGAGGCCGGCAATCGCCTGGCGCAGTTCAATTTTGCGCAGCTGATGGTCGAGCAGGAGCCCGGCGATGCCGGTATTGCCAAAGCCGTATCCTATTACGAGCGCGCTGCCGCGACCGGGCTTGCCGACGCACAATATGCGATGGCACAGGTCTACGCCAACGGCGCCGGTGGCAAGCCGCGCGACGATGTCCGCGCCCGCGGCCTGCTGGCACAGGCCGCGCGGCAGAACTACGACACCGCACAGATCGATCTCGCCACCTGGATGATCGAGGGGCGCGGCGGCGCACGCGACCTGAAATCCGGCTTCAACTGGATGAAGCAGGCCGCAGAAGGCGGCAATGTCGCTGCCCAGAACCGTCTCGCCAAGCTCTACATGAACGGCATCGGCACCGATCCGGATCTGATCCTAGCCGGCGCCTGGTATGTTGTCGCCCGCCGCGCCGGGCTCATCGACCAAGAAATGGACGATTTCCTGCAGGGCCTGACCGACGAGCAGACACAGCAGGCGCTGCAACGGGCCAACCGCCTGCCCTGATCGCGATCTCGCGACTCATCGCACCCGGGCTCGTCAGGCGGGCTCACTGCGTATGATCGAGCACGACCTTGCCGAAGGGCGAGCCGTGTTCAAGGTACCGAAAGGCTTCGGCGGCCTGGTTCCACGGCATAACCCGGTCGATCACCGGTCTCAACCGGTTGACGACAATGGCGCGGTTCATCGCCTCGAAGGATTCGCGTGAGCCCACCGGTATGCCTCGCGCCCGGACCTGCCGGCGGAAGATGTCGAGCGGGTTGATGGCGCCGTCATTGCCACCGAGATAGCCGATGACGTTGATCTGGGCGCCGCGCGCCGCTGCCCTCAGGGATTGTGCAAAACTCTGCGGTCCGCCAACCTCGATGATATGGTCGGCGCCGCGGCCATCCGTCAATCCCAGCACGGCCGATGCCCAGTCGGGGACGCTGCGATAGTTCACGCCATCCTGCGCGCCAAGTTGCTTTGCCCGCGCAAGCTTCTCGTCGCTGCTCGACGTCACGATGACGCGCGCCCCGGCAGCGGCGGCGAACTGCACCGCAAACAGCGAAACGCCGCCGGTGCCGAGGCAAAGCACGGTGTCGCCGGGTTTGACGCTGCCCTCCGTAAACAGCGCGTGCCATGCCGTCACGCCGGCGCATGGCAGCGTCGCTGCTTCGAGGTCGCTCAGATTGGCCGGCGCCAGCACCGCCGCCTGTTCGTCGAGCCGGGCAAATTCGCTGAGCAGCCCGTCGATTGGGCCGCCGCGTTGATAGGAGGGCTCAGCCATCGCGAAACTGCCCCCGACCCAGCGTTGCCAGAACGTGCCGCAGACCCGGTCGCCGATCTTGAACCGGCTGACCTCGGCGCCGATGGCAACGACTTCGCCGACGCCGTCCGACAGCGGCACCAGCGGCAATGCAAACTTCGTGTGATAGCTGCCGCGGACGATCTCGGCATCGCGGTAGTTCAGCGCCGTGGCCTTGACCTTCACAATCATCTCCTGGCGCCCTGGTTCAGGCATCGGCCGCTCGACCATTTTGAGGTTCTCCAGGCCGCCCGGGCTCCGCAATTCGATCGCTTTCATCGTCGTTCCTTTCCAGCTGGGTCCTGCCGGAGGAAAATCGCTTGCCATCCATCCGATTTCAAATTCATAATGTTCAGAATAATTATGCTTCTATGACATGTTCGGGTGTATCGTGCTTGAAGAACTGAAAACACTGGCCCTCTTTGCCGAGGAGGGTTCGATTCAGAAGGTGGCTCGACGCCTGCCATTGACGCAGCCGGCCGTCACCCGTCAGATCCAGCGGCTGGAGGAAATGCTCGGCACGGAATTGCTCGACCGCCGGCTGAAACCGTCACGACTGACCCCGGCCGGCGTAGAAGTGCTGGCACGCGGCAAGCACATTCTCGCTGCGGTCGACGCGCTGAGATCATTCGCCAAGGGCGACGAACCGGAGGGCCTGCTGCGGCTCGGCCTCGCGCATGGACTTTGCGACAAAGCTGTGGCCGCCGCTATTGCTGATGCCGTGGCGCGGTTTCCGAAGGTCTCGCTGCGTCTGAAGAGCGGCTGGAGTCTTGAGCTGGCCGACCAGCACAAGCGCGGACAGCTCGACCTCGCCTTCATCCTGGACGGCAGCAATTCCAAAGCCGGCGACGGTGTTGTCGGAACCGAGCCCCTCGGCATCATCGCTGCCGAAAACACCGGCCGGCAAGTTGACGTCAAGACCATGCCCTGGGTCCTCAGCCCTGAACCTTGCGACGCGCGCCGGCGGCTGGCGGCTGCCCTTGCCGAGGGCGGCCACAGATTGATCGTCGGCGCCGAGATTCAGGACAGCGCGCTGCAGATCGACTGGGTTCGTCGAGGCCAAGGCCTTGGCCTGCTGCCCAAGCGGCTGCTGCGGGAAAAGCTGCCGCAGGGTATTGCCCTGGTCGACGCTCCCGGCCTCGAGCTGTCGCTGCGAATTGTCGTGCTGCGTTCGCCGCACCTGCATCTTTTGAGAAAGGTTGCCGACGCGGTGACCGGGGCGGTCACCGCAACCGTCGGGACGGACTGAGGCTGCCGCGCCGCGCTGCCGGGCCAGCTTCCCGCTTCACCTGAAAGGCGCTCCTTGCCTCTGCTGGCGATTTGTGGTCTTGGAGGCGCCAAATTGCCGTTTGCGGCGATCATCTCATTTCCGGATCACCTCACCATGGCCAAGATCAATGGCAACGAAATCCGTCCCGGCAACGTCATCGAGCACGATGGCGGCCTTTGGGTGGCGGTCAGGACCAACACCGTCAAGCCCGGCAAGGGCGGCGCCTACAACCAGGTCGAGCTCAAGAACCTGATCAACGGCACCAAGCTCAACGAGCGCTTCCGTTCGGCCGAAACGGTCGAGCAGATCCGGCTCGATCTGAAGGATTTTTCTTTCCTCTACGAGCAGGGCGACGCGCTGGTGTTCATGGACACCGAAAGCTATGAGCAGCTCGAACTGCAAAAGGAGTTCGTCGGCGATCGCGCCGCCTTCCTGCAGGACGGCATGATGGTGACGGTCCAGCTCTATGACGAAAGGCCGATCGGCATTTCGCTGCCCGACTATGTCACCTTGACCATCTCCGAGGCCGACCCGGTGGTGAAGGGCCAGACGGCAGCCTCGTCCTACAAGCCGGCGATACTCGAAAACGGCATCCGCGTGCTGGTGCCGCCGTTCATCGGCTCGGGCGAGCGCATCATCGTCGATACCAACGAAATCACTTACGTGCGCCGCGCCGACTAAAGCGCGGGCAGCAGGAAGAAACACAATGCCGCGTTCCGCGATCCTCAATGTCATGGTCCAGGCCGCAATGAAGGCCGGCCGCTCCCTGTCGCGTGACTTCGGCGAAGTGCAGAACCTGCAGGTCTCGATGAAGGGGCCAGGCGACTATGTCAGCCAGGCCGACCGCAAGGCCGAAGACATCGTCTTTGCCGAACTGTCGAAGGCGCGGCCCGGCTACGCCTTCCTGATGGAGGAACGCGGCGTGATCGAGGGCGACGACGGCCAGCACCGCTGGATCGTCGACCCGCTCGACGGCACCACCAATTTCCTGCACGGCATTCCGCTCTTTGCCGTTTCGATCGCGCTGGAGCGCCAGGGCCAGATCGTCGCCGGCGTCGTCTACAATCCGGCGATGGATGAGCTCTATACCGCCGAGCGCGGCGGCGGCGCTTTCATGAACGACCGCCGGCTGCGCGTCGCCGGCCGTACCAAGCTGGTCGATGCGGTGATCGGCTGCGGCATGCCGCATCTCGGGCGTGGCCAGCACGGCAATTTCCTCATCGAGTTGCGCAATGTCATGGCCGAGGTTTCTGGCGTCCGCCGTCTCGGCTCCGCCTCGCTCGATCTCGCCTACGTCGCCGCCGGCCGCATGGACGGGTTCTGGGAAACCGGCCTGTCGGCCTGGGATGTCGCCGCCGGCATCTTGCTGATCCGCGAGGCGGGCGGTTTCGTCTCCGATTTCGCCGGGGGACAGGACGCGCTGAACGCCGGTTCGCTGGTTGCCGGCAACGAACTCATCCAGCGCGCGTTGTTGAAGACCATAAAAAGGCCACTCTCAGCCAGCTGATAGAGGCGCGCCGCGCTGAAGCGCCGCAGTCGCAAAACCGCAACCAAAGCTTGAAATACTCGCCCGCGGCCGCCCAGATAAGGCGACGCAGGATCATCGATGACGAACAGCCGGCCCAAATCCGAGAGCGAATTCTCCCAGCTCGACATTCCTTTTATGGGGCGCTGGCATTACTCGCGCGCCGAGATCATCGCCGACGGCATTGTCCACGCCGTGGGCATCGTGCTGGCGATCGCTGCCGGCTCGACGCTGCTGGCACTGGCCGCCTATCGAACCGGCCCCGGCGAATATGTCGCCGCCGCATTCTATGTGGTCTCGCTGCTCACCGTGCTGTCGATTTCGCTGGCCTACAATGTCTGGCCGGTGTCGTCGCCGGCAAAATGGATATTGCGGCGCTTCGACCATGCCGCGATCTACCTGCTGATCGCTGCCACCTACACGCCTTTCCTGGCCCAGCTCGGCGGCTCGCCGCTGGCCGTTTCGATGATCGTCCTGGTCTGGACCGCCGCGGCGGTCGGCATCGCCATCAAGGTCTTTCTTCCCGGCCGTTTCGACCGGCTGGCGATCGTCTTCTATCTAGCCATCGGCTGGAGCGGTCTCGTTCTGGTGGAGCCGCTCGTGCGGACGCTACCGGCGACATCGATCGCGCTCATCGTTGCCGGCGGCATCGTCTACTCCTGCGGCGTGATCTTCTTCGCCTGGAAGGGCCTGCGCTTCCACAATGCGCTGTGGCATGGCTTTGTCGTCACCGGCGCCGGCCTGCATCTGGCCGCCATGGTCGACTGCCTGGTCATCAACCGGCTTTGACCTCCGGTCGCGGACAGTGGCAATATTGCCAAGCGCCATTCAATTTCGTCACAATTCCGTTTAGAGTCGCAAACACAAATTGATCGGCGGCGACGGCATCGGAAACGGGGCACGGATGACTCTTCTCAGATCCTTCGGCATGGGCAGGCGCTCCGACGTTCTGATCTACGATCCGCACAAATTGTCGAGCCCGCAGGTGTTTCTGCTGACCATGGTGATCTTTCTGTTCATCGTGGCCTTTATCGCCGCCATCCTGACGCGCCAGATCTCGACCGCCTTCGTCACCAATCCCGGCCTCAACGGCCTGATCATCGGCGTGCTGGCGGTCGGCATCCTGCTGGCCTTCGTCCAGGTCGGCCGGCTGTTCCGCGAGGTGCGCTGGGTCAACTCGTTCCGCGCCGGTTCCGAAACCACCGAACCGGTGCTGCTGGCGCCGATGAAGGCGATGATCGGCCGCTCCTCGACGATTGCCTTCTCGACCAGTTCGATGCGCACCATGCTGGATTCGATCGCCACCCGCCTCGACGAAAGCCGCGACACGTCGCGCTACCTTGTCGGACTGCTGGTGTTCCTCGGCCTGCTCGGCACCTTCTGGGGCCTGCTCAACACGATCGGCTCGATCCGCGAAACCATCGAGTCGCTCGATCCCGGCACCGGCGATGCCGCCGCCGTGCTCGAATCCCTGAAGCAGGGGCTTTCCGCGCCGTTGGCCGGCATGGGCACCGCCTTCTCGTCCTCGCTGTTTGGCCTCTCCGGCTCGCTGGTGCTCGGCTTCCTCGACCTGCAGGCCGGCCGCGCCCAGACGCGCTTCTATACCGAACTCGAAAACTGGCTGTCCTCGGTCACCGACCTGTCCTCCGACATCGTCGTTGCCGACGCGGCGAGGACCGAACCCTCCGAGGAAATCCGGCTGTTGTCGGAAAAGCTGCGCACTCTGCAGGAAAATGGCGGCGGCTCCAATCCGCGCGTGGCCACTGCCATGGCCAATCTCGCCGACGGCATTTCCGGCCTGGTCAAGAACATGCGCTCGGAACAGCAGATCATGCGCGACTGGGTCGAGGCCCAGTCCGACGAGCAGAAGGCGATGCGCAACACCCTGGAGAAGATCGCCGACGCCTTGAAGAAGCCCGGAGTGCATTGACGTGGCGTTAGCGCGAGGCCGGCGCTCCGACCGCCGCATCGATTACTGGCCGGGCTTCGTCGATGCGCTGTCGACGCTGCTGTTGGCGATCATGTTCCTGCTCACGGTTTTCGTGCTGGCGCAATTCCTGCTCGGCCGCGAGATCTCTGGCAAGGACACGGTGCTCAACCGCCTCAACTCGCAGATCAACGAGCTGACCCAACTTCTGGCGCTGGAGCGCTCGACGACGCAGGACAAGGAAGACACCCTTGCCAATTTGCAGGCATCGCTATCCGCATCGGAGGCCGAAAAAAGCCGGCTCGAGCAATTGCTGGCGCAAGGCGCCGGTGCCGGCGATGCCGCCAACCAGCGCGCAACGGCCCTTTCCGGCGAACTCGACAGCCAGCGCCAGATCAGCCAGCAGGCGCTAAGCCAGGTCGAGATCCTCAACCAGCAGATTTCGGCGCTGCGCAAGCAGATCGCAGCGCTCGAACAAGCGCTCGACGTGTCCGAAACGCGCGACCGCGAATCCAACACCAAGATCGCCGATCTCGGCCGCCGCCTCAACGTCGCACTGGCGCAACGCGTGCAGGAGCTGAACCGCTACCGGTCCGATTTCTTCGGCCGCTTGCGTGAAATTCTCGCCGATCGCGAGAACATCCGTATCGTCGGCGACCGCTTCGTCTTCCAGTCGGAAGTGCTTTTCCCGACCGGCTCCGAAGTGATCAACGACGCAGGCAAGGTCGAGATGAAGAAGCTTGCCGATGCCATCATCGAATTGCAAAAGGAAATCCCGCCGGAGATCAACTGGGTGCTGCGCGTCGATGGCCACACCGACAACAAGCCGCTCTCCGGCACCGGCCGCTACCGCGACAATTGGGAATTGTCGACGGCGCGCTCGACCTCGGTGGTCAAGTTCCTGATCGAGAACGGCGTGCCGGCCAACCGGCTGGTCGCGGCCGGCTTCGGCGAATTCCAGCCGCTCGACCCCGCCGATACCGAAGAGGCGCGCAACAAGAACCGCCGTATCGAGCTGAAGCTGACCGAGCGGTGATCTGCAAGCCTTTGGCTTATATCATGCGCCAGGGCGACCCGGCTCAAGTCGGCGGCATTTAGTGCACTGGTGCGGCAGCGGCAAGAGCTGAAAAAATTACCTTTTTTTAATTACATTTTGCCGCCGTGGCCTTTTTGGCCTTGGTCATGGGCCTAGAGCCGCCGGCGTGGAACCGCTGATCGCGACGCGACGGAACCTGACGGCCCGCGGCCGGAAGGCAGGGCCCTCCCAACCACCGCCTTCCCCAGTAAAGGAGACGCAACCATGCGCTTCTTCGCTCCCAGGAATCTTAGGACCGCTGCGCTCGCCACACTTCTCCTCGTTCCGTTTGCCGGCGCTTACGCCGGCCCACGCGAGACGGCCTTGATCAATCAGATCCAGAGCGTGGAGACAGGTATCCAGGGCGCCATCCAGGCGAACAAGCTCGAGCCGGGCGAGGCGCGTGACTTGCGCACGCAGGTCGCTCAACTCGACCGGGCCGCCGAGAGGGCCGCACGCGAGGGAACGATGCCGAGCACGCAAGATCAGCAGTTGCTGGCGCAGCTCGACGATGTCAGCCAAAAGCTGCGCGCTGATACCGGCAGTGCCTTCCTCATCGGCAACGGCGCCGATGGCGGATACTATCCGAACGGCTATGGCCCAATCTATCCAGGCGGCTGAAACCGGCCGCAATGCCCGGCGCTGTGGCAATTGATTTTTTGCGCATGATCCTTGTCCAGCTTTCGGTTCAGGGATCATGCGCTAGCCCAACGCCTGCGCAATCAGCGCCAGCACTGCCGGCACTGTTCGGATGAACAGGATTTTACGGCCCGCCGTTGCCGCGCCGTAAAGGCCGGCGACGGCGACGCAGACCAGGACGAAGGCTTTGAACTGAAAACCGGCCGTTGCGGCCGGCATTCAATGCGTCGGTCGCGGGCGGCTTTCGGGGTTGCCAACAGTTTTGCATTAATATCTTTTCTCGCCGTCAAATCAGCGGAACCCACAATGTCCTTTCAAAAACTCGACGACCTCGGCCACAAGCTCGAAGCACTGGAACACGCCCTCGCCATCCTCGGCGCCGATGAAGCGACCCATATGGCGGTCGGCGGCGGCGAGAAGCGCGCGGAGGCAATGTCGGCGCTTGCCGGCATGCACCATGCCCGGGCGACTGCACCGGAGATTGCCGATTGGATCGCGGCGGCCGAGCAGGAAGCACTGAACGAAGAGCAGCAGGCCGCGGTCAGGGAATTCCGCCGGCAATACACCAACCTGACCTGCCTGCCGGTCGAGTTCGTCGAGCGCCAGACGACCGCGCGCATGCGCTCCGAGCAGCTCTGGCGCGACCTGCGCGCCAAGAACGACTGGGCCGGCTTCCTGCCGGCGCTGGAAGGCGTCGTGGCGCTGGTCCGCGAGGAGGCGGCACTTCGCGCCGAGGTACTCGGGCTCGAGCCTTACGACGCGCTGATGGAGCAATATGATCCAGGCAATCGCACCGCCGACATCACGCCTGTGTTTGCCGAGTTGAAGGCCTTCCTGAAAGGCTTCGTACCGGAGGCACTGGCCGTGCAGGAAGAGCGGCTGGTGAAACATCCGCTGAAGCCGCTTTCCGGCAGCTACCCCTTGGACAAGCAGCGCGAGCTCGGCCTCGCCATGATGGCGGCAGTCGGCTTCGACCTCACCCACGGCTCGCTGTCGGTTTCGCACCATCCGTTCTGCGGCGGCGTGCCGAGCGACGTGCGCATCACCACCCGCTACAAGACCTCGGATTTCCTGTCGGCGCTGATGGGCGTGCTGCACGAGACCGGCCATGCGCTGTATGAGCAGAACCTGCCGAAGGCATGGGCGCACTGGCCGCTCGGCAAAGCGCGCGGCATGGCGGTGCATGAAAGCCAGAGCCTGTTCGTCGAAAAGCAGATCGGCCGCAATCCAGAATTCTGGCGCTGGGCGCTGCCGGTGGTCGAAAGACACCTTGGCGAGAGGTGGACGATCGACGACATCCTGCCGCATGTGCACCGGGTCGAGCGCGGCCTGATCCGCGTCGATGCCGACGAGGTCACCTATCCGCTGCACGTCATCCTGCGCTACGAGCTGGAGCAGGAGCTTGTCTCGGGACGGCTGGAATCAGCCGACCTGCCCGAGGCCTGGGATGCCAAGATGCGCGATTATCTCGGGCTGTCGACATCAGACAATCCGGCTGATGGTCCGATGCAGGACGTCCACTGGCCGGGTGCCGCCTTCGGCTATTTCCCCTCCTACACGCTCGGCGCCATGATGGCGGCGCAGCAATGGGCGGCGCTGACCAGAGATCATCCTTCAGCCGACGAAGACCTCGCCAAGGGCGATTTCGCCGCGATCAACGACTGGCGCCGCAAAAGGATCTGGTCGCAAGGCTCGCGCTGGTCGACGCCGGAACTGCTCGAACGCGCCACCGGCGAAAAGCTCAATGCCGCGCATTTCACCGATCACCTGAAGAAGCGGTACGGGAAGTGAGCCGCTCCGTCTATTCCCGGCTCTTGCCGCGGTGACCGCAGAAATCCGCGAAACTGGCCTTTACTTTGGTGGGAAAGCCTCTGAAAAAGGAGTTCTTCCAAGTTGGGCGAGCGTAGATGTCTGCCTGTTACAGTTTTCATAGGGTGAAGTCTTTCTGGCCCCGCTTGGTATTTTTCATCTTATTGATCGGTCTGAGTTCTCCGGCCATGTCCGACGACATGGTTTTCAAGGGTCCGGCAGAAAGCTGGGTAAAGCAGCTTGATATTCCGGCTGCCGATCCCGCCCGATCGGATCAAATCAAGAATGGCGTTTCATGGCTGCTCTCGGACGACCAGATCAAGCATCGCGCCGGCGGCTATGTCGAATACTCGCGCACCGTCTATAAAATCGTCGACCGTCCCGGCCTGGATCGTGGCGCGAGTATCGATCTGCAGTTCGATCCGTCCCGGCACAAGGTCACGCTCAACCATCTTCACATCATCCGCGATGGTGCCGTTCTGGACCGGCTGGAAGGCGTCGAATTCGACATCTTCCGCAGGGAAAGAGACGCCGAGAAAGGCGTCTTCGACGGCTGGCTGACAGCACATGTCAACATCGATGACGTGCGTGCCGGCGACATCGTCGATTACGGGTCGACCTACGAAGTAACACCGCTGGTCGGCAAGGACCTTTTCTTCAAGAATTTCTCCACCGAATGGGAAGAGCCGGTAGCGCTTCTCCGCACAAGCATCATTTGGCCTTCGGGCCAGCCGCTCCAGATCAAGACAAGGGGAACCCGACTTAGGCCCTCAATCTCCCCGACTGGGCCGGACAGCACTTATCTATGGGAAATTCCAAACCCGAAACCGGTCAATGTCGAGGATAACCTGCCCGTGACCTATCAAGGCTGGGGCTCCGTCGATGTCGCGTCTACCGCGAATTGGCAAAGCGTGGTCGATGCCGTTGCGCCCTATTACAAGCCAGCGACCACTTTTCCCCCGGCTTTTGCCGCAAAGCTCGACGACATCGCTCTGCGGCATCCGGTGCCGGAGGACCGAATGGTCGAGGCAATGC
The DNA here is from genome assembly GCF_040319515.1 of Mesorhizobium sp. M0909. Lineage (NCBI taxonomy): Bacteria > Pseudomonadati > Pseudomonadota > Alphaproteobacteria > Hyphomicrobiales > Phyllobacteriaceae > Mesorhizobium > Mesorhizobium sp. M0909. The sequence continues at coordinate 200,288 of NZ_JAMYOA010000001.1, read as the reverse complement.
GGTTGGTGCAGGACCAGATCCGCTATGTAAGCCTGTCGATGGGTGCCGGTTCCTACGTTCCGCGTGATCCCGCGACGGTTATCCTGAGCGGGTTCGGTGACTGCAAGGACAAGGCCCTGCTGCTGGTTTCGTCGCTTGTGCGGCTTGGCATTGCTGCCGAGGTCGCCTTGGCCGATCTCGACGAGGGAAGGGCCCTGGACCAGCATCTGCCGGCGCTCCGCGATTTCGACCATGCCATAGTCAAGGCAAGGATCGGAGCAAAGACATATTGGCTGGACGCCACGAACTATCTTCAGGGCGGCACGGCGCACAATCTCGCACAGCCGGACTACGGCTTCGCGCTGCCGCTTTCCAGCACCGGCGGGTTGGAGAAGATGCCGAGTCCTGTGCTCACCAGCCCATCGATCCAGATCGCCGAGGAATTCGACTTTCCGCGCAAACCGGGCGATCCCCTCGTGCTGACGGTCTTCTCGACATATGAGGACGCCGATGCCGATTGGATGCGCGGCAATTTCGCCAGCCGGTCGCTGAGCGAGGTGTCGGACGCCTACCTGAAATACTACAACAAGCAATATCCAGGCATCCAAACCATCGCCAAGCCGGAAATCGTGGATCGCCGCGACGGCAACATAGTGAGCGTGAAGGAAAGTTATCGCTTGCCGGCGGAGGCGCTGGCGGCCAACGATCTGGCAAAGAATTTCCCGATCCGCGCGGCCGATCTCGGCAACAACTCTCTTCCAACCCCGACAATCGTCGACCGAACCGGGCCCGTCTCCCTCGGCTCCCAGTTCTACCGCCGCCACAAGGTGACCGTGCGCAACCTCAAGGCGAGATTTTCCGGCGAATCGATGAAAAACGTCGTGACGCCCTATCTGTCTCTCAAGGCGTCCTGGTCCAACACGCCCACTGAGTTTCAAGTTGAATGGAACTTTCAGACGCTGGCAAGCGAAGTGCCGGCCAAGGCCATTGCCGACTATCTGAAAACCTTCGATGACGTCGCAGACCAAATTCGCTGGCAGTACGATTTTACCTATGAAGAGCCGCCGGCCGATGTGCAGCTCAGCGATCCGGCAAAGGAGCAGCGACAGACCGTCGCCAGCATGCTTTTGTTGTCGTTGCTTGTCGGCGTTCCCCTGTTCATCGCCTATCGACGCGGCAAACGCCGAGCTTTCGGTAGCTGAAGAATCCCGGCCGTCGCGGGCAGACCTACTCGGCCGCGCCCCTGAAAGCATTCGCACCGGTATCGAACTGCAGCTTGGCCAGCCGCGCATAGATGCCGCCCTTGGCGACCAGGCTCTGATGCGTGCCTTCCTCGACGATGCGGCCGCCATCCATGACCAGGATGCGATCGGCCTTCAGCACGGTTGCCAGCCGATGGGCGATGACGATCGTGGTGCGGCCCTGCATCAGCCGGTCCAGCGCCGTCTGCACCAGCGTCTCGCTTTCGGCATCGAGTGCCGAGGTCGCCTCGTCGAGCAGAAGGATCGGCGCATCGCGCAGAATGGCGCGGGCGATCGCCACGCGCTGGCGCTGGCCGCCCGACAGCGTCACGCCGCGCTCGCCGACCTGGCTGTTATAGCCTTTTTCGAGCTTCAGGATGAACTCGTCGGCAAGCGCGTCCTTCGCCGCTGCCTCGATCTCGGCCTGGCTGGCACCGGGCCGGCCAAAGCCGATATTGTCGCGCGCGCTCGCCGCAAAAATGGTGACGTCCTGCGGCACGATGGCGATGCGCGCGCGGATCGCGGCCGGATCGGCCTCGCGCAGATCGATCCCGTCGATGACGATCCTGCCGGCCTCCGGATCGTAGAAACGCAGAAGCAGCGAAAACACCGTGCTCTTGCCGGCACCGGATGGCCCGACGATCGCCACCGTCTCACCGGGTTTGACCTGAAAGCTCAGACCATGGACGGCGGCGCGGTCGGGCCGGGCCGGATAGGAGAAGGAGACATCGTCGAAGCTGACCGCGCCTCTCGCCTTTGCCGGCAGCGGCTTCGGATCGGCGGGCGCCTGGATCGCGGGTTTCTCGGCCAGTATCTCGGTCAGCCGTTCGGCGGCGCCCGCTGCCTGGGACAGTTCGCCCCAGACTTCCGACAGGGCGCCGAGCGCGCCGGCGGCGAACACCGAATAGAGCAGGAATTGGCCAAGCGTGCCCGGCGACAGCGTCCCGTCGAGCACGTCGCGCGAACCGAACCATAGCACCGCCACGACCGACGAAAAGATCATGAAGATGGCGAAGAAGGTGAGAAAGGAGCGCGCAAAGATCGACGCCCGCGCCGCTTCGAACGCTGCTTCCACGGCGGATGAAAAATACCCGGTTACAAGCTTCTCGTTGGTGAAGGCCTGCAGGGTGCGCACCGCGCCGATCTGCTCGCTGGCGTAGGCGGTGGCATTGGCCAGAGTATCCTGCGCCAGCCGTGACTTGCGCCGCACCGAGCGGCCGAAGGCGACCAGCGGCAGCACGATTAGCGGAATGGCCGCGATAACCAGGCCGGACAGTTTTGGGCTGGTGAAGACCATCATCGCCACGGCGCCGAGGCCAAGGATGACGTTGCGCAAAGCCACCGAGGCGGTAGCACCGACGGCCGATTTGACCTGCGTCGTGTCGGCGGCGAGCCGCGAGACGATCTCGCCCGACTGGGCGTTATCGAAGAAGGATGGAGACAACGTGGTGACATGGGCAAAGACATCGCGGCGGATATCGGCAACGACGCGCTCGCCGAGCGTGATTACGAAATAGTAGCGGCTGGCAGACGCCGCCGCCAGCACGGCGGCCATCACCACCAGCATCGCGAAATATTCGGCAATGAAGCTGGAATCGGAAGCGGAAAAGCCGTGATCTATCATCCGCCGCACGGCCAACGGCAGCGCCAGCGTCGTCGCCGCCGCCACGGCCAGCGAGACGATCGCGCCGATGACCATTTTGCGGTAATGCATGATATAGGGAAACAGGCGCTGCAGCGGCCTCAGCGAGCGCCTGCGCTCGTCTGCATCGCCGCTGATGTTCGCCATGACCCGTTTCCTTTGGCCCTTTGAGGTTCGCGCCATCAATATGCGCTTGCCGCGGCCTTGTGATTCAATTCCGGCTGATGTATAGGCTCGCCGACCGTTTTAGAAGCCGTGGCTCCTCAATAGCTGCGGCTTCGAGTTTTAAAAAGGGGCGCATCGACGCAGGCTTCAGCCCGTCGGCAGCATCCGGCAGCCAGGAACAGAACCATGAAGACCGACATTCATCCCGACTATCACACCATCAAGGTCGTCATGACCGACGGCACCGAATACATGACCCGTTCGACCTGGGGCAAGGAAGGCGATACGATGAACCTCGATATCGACCCGACCACTCATCCGGCCTGGACCGGCGGCCAGCAGACCCTGCTCGACCGCGGTGGCCGCCTGTCGAAGTTCAAGAAGCGTTTCGAAGGTTTCGGCCTCTAGGCACTAGCGTTTCGCTGATCGAGAAACCCGCCTTCGTGGCGGGTTTTTTGTTGATTGGGCCTCAGCGGCAATCATCTCAGGTTTGGTGTTGCCCCTCACCCTTACCCTCTCCCCGTGAAGAACGGGAAGCGGCGTCGCCGGCGCTGGAGTTTCCCCTCTCCCGTCACTAACGGGGAGAAGGTGCCGGCAAGCAGATGAGGGGCAGCGCCCCGCTTCCGCAGTTGAAGCGCCACCACCTAACGGCCTGTCCCTACGAGCACGGCGGCCTACCCGTCCACCAGCTCGCGGAGCGCCATTCGCTTGTAAGCGGCAACCAGCCTGTCGCCTTCTTCTCGCCCGACCGAGATCGCCAGCCGCATGGCCGCTTCGCCCATCTGCCAGATGAGAAACGCCGTCGCGTCCAGCGCCGCCGGATCGGCGTCAGGCCGCAGCCGCTTCAGCACTGCGGTGAGGAATTCGGCGTTGGCCCGGCTGTCGGCGAGCTCGAGGTCGCGCAGCGCCTTGTCGGCCTGCGTGCCCGACCAGATATCGCGCATCACCGGCTCCGCCAGGAACATTCCGTAGTAGGTATCCACCAGTTCCGAAAACGCCTTGCACAGGCCTTCGGCGTCATTGACCTCCGCCAGTGCCGTGGCAATGCAGGCCTGGCTTTCCGCGGTGTAGCGCTCGGCCAGCGCCCAGATGATCGCCCGCTTGTCCGGGAAGAACTGGTAGAGCGAGCCGATCGACACGCCTGCCCTCTCGGCTACCTCTCCCATGCGCATGGCGTCGCTGCCTTGCTCGGCGATCAGCGCCGAGGCGGCGGCCAGCATCCGCTCGACCCGCTCGCGGCTGCGCTGCTGGCTCGGTGCCCGGCGCGGCGATGCGATCTGGCCGTCCTGTGAATCCGATACGGCAGAGCCTTCCATCACTGTCTCCCGACGAACAATCAACAAATTGGCTTGACTCGCAAAATACGAGGATTTATCACGTTTCGCAAATGTGAGGATTACTCACATTTCAATTGAGGAAAATCGACATGAACCCTATTGTAGCGAAGCCAACTTTGATCCTCGGCGGCACCGGCAAGACCGGCCGTCGCCTTGCCGAGCGGTTGACGGCGCGGGGCCTGCCGGTACGGATAGGCTCGCGCTCGGGCACGCCACCCATGAGTTGCCGGCCGAGTTCGCGTGGCTGCTCAAAGAACTGTTCACCGAAGTCCTCGACGGCTGCAACGAGTCGCTGACAGACGGCATCGAGCGCGTGCTCGGCCGCGCCCCAAAGGACTTTTCCGCCTACGCAACCGAAACCGCCTCAACCGGCATCTGGAGCAACTGACATGATCATGAAACTGCTTCCCACCCTCACCTTCGTCGCTGCCATTGGCTCAGGCGTTGTCGGCGGCGTTTTCTTCGCCTTCTCCAACTTTATCATGCCGGCGCTCGCCCGCTTGCCTGCCGGAGGCGGCATCGCCGCCATGAATTCGATCAACATCACCGTGATTACGCCGGCATTCATGACCGCGCTTTTCGGCACCGGGCTGGTCTGTCTTGTCCTTGCCGCCGGCGCTCTTATCGGCTGGAGCCAACCGGGTGCATTCTGGCTCCTCGCCGGCGCCCTGATCTACCTCGTCGGCAACCCGATCGTGACGATGATGTTCAACGTGCCGCTCAACAACGCCCTGGCCGCCGTGGATCCGGCAAGCGCCAACGGCGCCGCGGTATGGGCCACTTATCTCCGGGACTGGGTGATGTGGAACCATGTCCGAACCATCACCGCCATCGTGGCGCTGGGCTGCTTCATCTTCGCATGGCGGTGAATGCAGGACGGAAGTGTAAAAGGCCTTCAGGCAGGGTCTTTTGACTTATCGCCCTTGCGGTCGGCATGGCCCAGATCGCGATCCGGATCGATGACGTCGCGAACCAGTTGCTTGAGCTTTGCGGCGTCGGGGAAACCGCCGTCCCGCTTGCGGTCCCAGACCAGCGTGTCATTGCAGGAAATGGTGAAGATGCCGCCGGTGCCGGGCACCAGCGTCACTTCGCCCAGATCGGTGCCGAAGGTCGACAGCAGCTCCTGCGCCATCCAGCCGGCCCTGAGCAGCCATTGGCACTGGGTGCAATAGGTGATGCGGACTGTGGGCAGCGCGTGTTGGATCATGCCGCGCTGAGCTTCGCCAAGGTCTCCTCGTCGACCTCGAAATTGGCGTAGACGCTCTGCACGTCGTCGTCGTCTTCGAGCGTCGCGACCAGCTTCATCAGCGATTGTGCACGCTCCTCGTCGACCGCGATATTGGTCTGCGGCTTCCAGATCGGCTTCACTGATTCAGCCTCGCCGAGTGCGCCTTCCAGCGCCTTCGACACTTCGCCGAGATTCTCGAAGGCGCAATAGATCGTGTGGCCTTCCTCGTCCGACTGGACATCGTCGGCGCCGGCCTCGATCGCTGCGTCCATCACCTTCTCGGCGCTGCCGGCCGATGCCGGATAGTAGATCTCGCCGACGCGGTCCCACATGAACGAAACCGAGCCGGTCTCGCCCATCGCCCCGCCGGCTTTGGTGAAGGCAGCGCGCACATTCGACGCCGAGCGGTTGCGGTTGTCGGTCAGCGCCTCGACGATCAGCGCGACGCCGCCTGGCCCGTAACCCTCGTAGCGAACGGCTTCGTAGGTCTCGGCGTCGCCCATCGACGCCTTGTTGATGGCGCGCTGGATGTTGTCCTTCGGCATCGACACCGCCTTGGCGTTCTGCACCGCAAGGCGCAGGCGCGGGTTCATCGATGGATCGGGCGTGCCGCTCTTGGCGGCGACGGTGATTTCGCGCGCCAGCTTGGAAAACATTTTCGATCGCACCGCATCCTGGCGGCCCTTGCGATGCATGATGTTCTTGAACTGTGAATGGCCAGCCATGGCACCCCTGTCGTTTCTCGGCTAGAGCATCTGCGGCCTGGTGAACCACCCGGCGCCTTGCAAAATGCTCGAATTCAAAACTTCAGAACGTCCTGCTGCGTCCGGGCGGACGTACGGCGCTCTCTGTCGGAATGGCCGGCTTATAGATAAATCGGCTCAATTCGTCCAGCCGCGCCATTGCGTCGGACACGCAAGGGGCTCAAGGCCCGAAAGTGGCAGGCTTCGGCAACCTTTCATCCCTCAAGATCGGATTTCAGCCGGTCGAGGATGCTGATCGCCTGCGTGGCATATTGACTGATCCAGCGGTCGTGGATGTGCTTGATCGGCAGCGCGTTGAGATGGTTCCAGCGTTCGCGCCCCTCGCGGCGCACCACGACCAGGTCGGCCTCCTCCAGCACCTTCAGATGCAGCATGACCGTGCAGCGGTCCATGTCTGGGAAGGCATCGCACAGCATGCCGGTGGTCTGCGGCGCATCCTTCAGCCGGTCCAGCAACGCACGCCGGCGCGGATGCGCCAGCGCCTTGAAAACATTGTCGTCCTGCGCCGTGCTTGACATGTTATGTTTTTATAACATAATGCCGTTGCATTCAAGGAAGGAGCTGTGGATATGTCTCTTGGATTCAGGGTTTCTGGCCGCATCGGCAAACCCGTCGCAGAAGTCTTCGATGCGGTCGTCAATCCGAAGAAGCTCAGCGGCTACTTCACCACGATCGGCGGCGCCAGCGCACCGCTGCTGGCGGGCGCCACCGTCATCTGGTGGGGCAAGGTTCCCGTGGAGGTCGACAAGGTGGAGAAAGACAGCCGCATCGTGCTGCGCTGGGATGCGACCGACGCCGACGGCGAGCCCGCCTACAAGACCCGCATCGAGATGAATTTCGAGCCGCTCGACGACGGCGGTACCTTCGTCACCATCGCCGAAACCGGCTGGCACGAGGACGCGGTCGGCCTGAAGAAATCCTACCTCAATTGCGAGGGCTGGTCGCAGATGCTGGCCTGCATGAAGGCCTATGTCGAATACGGCATCAATCTGCGCGACGGCTATTACCGCAGCGAGATGAAGGGCGAGCCGGCCAACGAGAACAACATCTGAGAGCAAATGGAGTAAGAATGACCGCGAAGATCACCGGCGGCATCAACATCGCGATGAAAGTCCCGCCGCATCAATACCAGGCAACGATCGCCTTCTATCGCGACGCCATCGGCCTGAAGCCATTCACGGCCAAACCGCCGGCCGTCGGCTTCGAACTCGGTCCCAATCGACTGTGGATCGACGAGGCGCCGATGATGAGCCAGGCCGAGATCTGGCTGGAACTGTTCACCGATGATTTTCCGGCCGCAGCGGAGCATCTCGCCAAGGCCGGTGTCGTGCGCTGCGACGCCATCGAGGCACTGGGTGAAGGCTTTCGCGGCGGCTGGATCACCAACCCGGCCGACATCATTCACCTGGTGCGCGAACCCGATGCCTGGTGAACAGGCGGCACCGTGGAAAGGAGGACGATATGGAAATCCGCGAAACACCGACCGCCGAAGCCGGCATGCTGATAAGGCGGCCGGTCGCCGACGTATTCGAAGCCTTCGTCGATCCGGCGATCACGACGAAGTTCTGGTTCACCCATGGCAGCGACAGGTTGGACAGCGGCAAGGAAATCCATTGGGAATGGCGCATGTATGGCGTCTCGACGACGGTCAATGTCCGTGAAATCGTCGAAAACAAGAAGATCTTGATGCAATGGAGCGATCCGCCGACCACGGTGGTGTGGACCTTTACCGAGATGCCGGGCGCCACGACCTTTGTCGAGGTCCGCAATTTCGGCTTTGCCGGCAGCCTCGATGAGCAGGTCAAGCAGGCGATCGATTCGACCGGCGGTTTTGCGCTGGTGCTCGCCGGCGCCAAGGCGTGGCTGGAGCAAGGCGTGATGCTAGGCCTGATCGGCGACCGCCATCCGAAAGGCGTGCCGGGGCATTAGGTCAGCCGCGGTGGGTCATCCTCAGTGCCCGCCGCCCTTTGCCTTCTTCCGCCGCCGCGCCAGCATGTTGAGCCCTTCGACCAGGGCCGAAAAACCCATGGCGGCGTAGATATAGCCTTTCGGCACATGATAACCCATGCCGTCGGCGATCAGGGTCATGCCGATCATCAGCAGGAAGCCCAGCGCTAGCATGACGATGCTGGGGTTCTTGGCGATGAAATCGGCCAGCGGCCCGGCCGCCAGCATCATCACGCTCACCGCCACGATCACCGCGATGTACATGATCGCGATTTCGTCGGTCATGCCGACGGCGGTGATGATCGAGTCGATCGAAAAGACGAGGTCGAGCAGCAATATCTGGAAAATCGCGCCGGCCAGCGAAAGCTGCAGCGTCTCGCCCATCATGGTGTCCTGGTGATCATCGAGATCGACCGTGTGGTGGATCTCCTTGGTCGCCTTCCAGACGAGAAACAGGCCGCCGGCGATCAGGATCAGGTCGCGCCATGAAAACCCGTGGCCGAAGGCGGTGAATATAGGCGTCGTCAGTTGGACGATGATCGAGATGGTGGCCAGCAGGATCAGCCGCATCACCAGCGCGGCGGAGATGCCGAGCCGCCGGGCGCGGGCTCGCTGCGCTACCGGCAATTTGTTGGTCAGGATCGAGATGAAGATCAGATTGTCGATGCCGAGCACGACCTCCAGCACGATCAGCGTCAGCAGCGCGACCCACGCAGTCGGGTCGGAGACAAAGGCGAAATGCGGCGCCAGGAATTCGACTAGCTGCATGGAGGTCGTCCCCTCTACGATCTAGAGCAGTTTCGCCGGCAATTGGGTATTGCAAGCGTCTATATCAATGTCACGACCAGAAGGATGGAGCCGTTTCCTCGAGCCGCGGGCCGCGGCGAAACGGCGCGATCCGTTCGGTCAGGCCGCTACGGTCGGAAATGTCGACGCCGACACCGCACAATGTCGCAGGTCCCGTCGACGCCTCGAAGCGTCCCTTCGGCACTTTGGACAAGAACCGGTTGAGCGGCTCCTCCTTGTCCATGCCGAGCGAGGAATCGTAATCGCCGCACATGCCGGCATCGGAAATATAACCGGTGCCGCCATTGAGAATCTGGTGATCGCCGGTCGGCTGATGGGTGTGGGTGCCGACAACAAGACTGGCACGGCCGTCGACGAAATGAGCGAAGCACATTTTTTCCGAGGTCGCCTCGGCATGGAAATCGATGACGATTGCATCGGCCTGCTCGCCAAGCGGACAAGCGGCAAGTTCGCGCTCGCCGGCCTGGAACGGATCGTCTAGCTCGGGATGCATGAACACCCGACCCATGATGTTGGCGACCAGCACGCGCGCGCCGTTCCTGGCGATATAGACGCCTGAGCCGCGCCCCGGCGTACCCTTGGGGAAATTGGACGGACGCAGGAAGCGTTCTTCGCGCGGCGCGAAAATCAGCGCATCGCGCTGGTCCCAGACATGGTTGCCGGTGGTGACGACATCGGCGCCGGCCGAGATCGTCTCGCGAAAAATCTCCTCGGTGATGCCGAAGCCTCCGGCGGCGTTCTCGCCATTGACGATGACGAAGTCGAGTTTGAAATCCGAGATCAGGCCGGGCAGTTGTTCCCACACCGCCGTACGTCCTGTCTTGCCGACCATGTCGCCGAGGAAGAGAAGTCTCATATAAGCGCGATCCCGAACCGAAGGTCAGCGAAGCAAAAGCTGCATGACTTTCGGAAAAGACCATGCGTCCAGGAACTTATCTACAATTTCGGCGCGAACCGGCGCAACCCGCTCTCGGTGAGTATTTCGGGAATGATCACGTCATGCGGCTCGTCCGGCACCAGGGCCACCTCCTGGCAGTCGAAGGCAATGCCGATCAGCCGCGGCTGCTGGCCCTTGTCGGCCAGCCGCCCGATCGCCCGATCGTAATAGCCTGCGCCGTACCCGATTCGGTGCCCGCGCGCATCGAAGGCGGCAAGCGGCACCAGCATAAGCTGCGGATCGAGCACCTCGGCTTCCTCATGCGGCCCGACTGTGCCGAAACCCATGTCGATCATCGGCGCGCCGCGCACCAGTTCGCGAAAAACGATGGTGGTCTTGTCGAGGATGGCCGGTAGGCAGAGCCTTGCGCCCTTCTCGCGCAGGGCAAACATCAGCGGCCGGACGTCGACTTCCGAGCGCATCGGCCAGAAACCGGAGACGATCTGGCCCGGCTCGACCGTGATCCGGTCGCGCGCCGTCTCGGCCATTTCGAGTGCTGCCTCCACACGCCAGAAAGGATCGAGCGCATCGCGGCGCCCGAGGGCTTGGTTGCGGAGATTTTTTTTCAGGTCTTTTGGGGATGCCATGCGCCGACGGTAGAAAAGGTCAGATTTGGATGGAGTGTTACGAGCGACGTTTTGGAGGAGCGGGGCGAACTTGTCGTTCGTGAGCACCGCACAAAGCGGCGCGACGACAAGATCCGCCAGATGGCCTTTTCGATAGGTGACGATCCACACAACCGGTGGAGAGAGCGATCCCGGGAACCTACAAAGTAGGTGGGCGCCGTATGAGAAAACCCACGGGTCTTCCCAGGGACAGCTCCCTAGGGATCATTAAGGCCCCGGGGAAAATGTTCTCCTGCCGGGAAGCGCAGACCGTCATCCCCAATATAGGCTGACGCCAGACCAAGCGCCAGAGAGGCGACATGTTTCGAGGCGTAATTCGACGCAGAACCCCTCGGCGAGGGCCGCGCCGGTAGATCCCCGCTTCGCCAGCGACGCCTTGCACAGCGAAGGCCGCGTCCTTAGGGTCGCGCGATGAACTCGGGAGCAAAAATGCGTTTCGAAGGCACGGCGGCCTATGTTGCCGACAAGGATCTGATGGTGGCGGTCAACGCGGCGATCGCGCTTGAGCGGCCATTGCTGGTCAAGGGCGAGCCCGGCACCGGCAAGACCGAACTTGCCCGTCAGGTGGCGGCAGCGCTCGGCCTGGATTTGATCGAATGGCACGTCAAATCGACCACCCGGGCGCAGCAGGGCCTCTATGAATATGATGCCGTCTCGCGGCTGCGCGACAGTCAGCTCGGCGACGAGCGCTTCAACGACATCCGCAATTACATCAAGCGCGGCAAGCTGTGGGACGCCTTCGCCGCCGGCAAGAAGGTGGTGCTTCTGATCGACGAGATCGACAAGGCCGATATCGAATTCCCCAACGATCTGTTGCAGGAACTGGATAGGATGGAGTTCTTTGTCTACGAGACCGGCCAGACCATCCGCGCCACCGTCCGGCCGATCGTCATCATCACCTCCAACAACGAAAAAGAGCTGCCGGACGCCTTCCTGCGCCGCTGCTTCTTCCACTACATCCGCTTTCCCGACGTCGAGACGCTGCACAAAATTGTCGACGTGCACTATCCCGGCATCAAGCAGAACCTGGTGCGCGCCGCACTCACGCAATTCTATGAAATCCGCGATGTGCCGGGCCTCAAGAAGAAGCCGTCGACCTCCGAGGCACTCGACTGGATCCGCCTGCTGGTTGCCGACGACATCGCGCCCGAGGATCTGCGCGCCGACGCGAAGAACGCGCTGCCCAAGCTGCACGGCGCCTTGTTGAAGAACGAACAGGACGTGCATCTGTTCGAGCGCCTGGCCTTCATGGCGAGACGGCAAGGGTGAGGGGCGGTCGACGAAAGCCGCCGGACAGCGCTTTCCCGTCGCTGGACCGTTGCCGCCAGCGAGGCGTGAAGGCAGCTTCGTGTTGCCGAGTTCAGAGGGAAATGAAATGACCGAGATCACCGTCCGCCCGCTTGCGCAATCCGACCATGCCGACTGGCGGCGTCTGTGGACCGCCTATCTCACCTTCTACGAAACCAAGCTGCCGGAAGACGTTTACGCCGTCACCTGGAAGCGGCTGTTCACGGCGGGCGAGTTCGAGCCAAAGGGTTTTGTCGCCACCCTCGACGGCAAGGCCGTCGGCCTGACGCACTATCTCTACCATCGCTCCTGCTGGTCGCAGATAAATAACTGTTATCTGCAGGACCTGTTCGCCGACCCCGATGTGCGCGGCAAGGGCGTCGGCGCCGCCCTGATCGAAGCGGTCAAGCAGGAAGCCGGCAAGATCGGCGTCAAGAACGTCTACTGGATGACGCACGAAACCAACACCACCGCACGCAAGCTCTACGACCACGTGGCGCGCAGGACCGGCTTTATCGAATATGATCTGCTCTGATGAAGCCAACGATTGAAATAATCACCTGTGCGCAATATATTGCGCACGATCAGGGGCGACAGTGCCGCGGATCGAGACCAACACGCGCAAGATTGTCACGAGGCTTTTACGTGACGGCTGGGTGAACGTAGGCGGCGGCAAACACGAGAAGTACGAGCATCCGGAAAGGCCGGAGATCATGATTATCGTGCCGCGGCATCGCGAACAATCTCTGGGTGTTGCGCGGTCGATCGCCCGGCTTGCTGGATGGATTTAAGGACGAATCATGACGCACTATGTCGGAATTCTTGACGGCGCAGATGAAGTCTGGGGAGTGCGGGTGCCTGATCTTCCCGGATGTCACGGCGGTGGCGCAAGTCCCGAAGAGGCGATAGCCGATGCGACTTCTGCCGTTCGCGAATGGGCAGAGACACGAATGGCGAAGAACTTGCCCTTGCCCGCCGCGCGCACTGTGGCAGATCTGCTCCGACTGGGCGAAGTCGACAGCGCTGCCGGTGAATCCGCCGTGATGATCCCTGTGCTGATCGATTCCGGACGGCCTGTCCGGGCCAATCTGTCGCTCGACGCAGGTCTTTTGGCGGCAATCGACGAAGAAGCGCGTCGGCGTGGTCTGACGCGTTCCGCCTTTATCGCCAGCGCCGCACGGGAGAAGATCGAGGGACACAGATAAAATCGGACCATGTTCATCCCCTTCTTCCTCGAACTGAAGGCAGCGCGGGTTCCGGTCTCGCTCCGCGAATATCTGTCGCTGCTGGAGGGGTTGGAAGCCGGGCTGGTCGACTATGACGTCGAGGGCTTTTACTACCTCGCCCGCGCCGCGCTGGTGAAGGACGAGCGCCACATCGACCGCTTCGACCAGGTCTTTTCGCACATCTTCAAAGGTGTCGAGACGCTGGCTGGCGAAAACGTGGTCGACGTCGAAAACATCCCGGAGGAATGGCTGCGGAGGCTCGCTGAAAAGCACCTGTCGGACGAGGAGAAAAAACTGGTCGTGGCGCTGGGTGGCTTCGAAAAGCTGATGGAGACGCTGAAGAAACGACTGGAGGAGCAAAAGGGCCGGCATCAGGGCGGTTCGAAATGGATCGGCACCGGCGGCACCTCGCCCTTCGGCGCCTATGGCTACAATCCCGAAGGCGTGCGCATCGGCCAGCATGAAAGTCGCAACCGCCGTGCGGCAAAAGTCTGGGACAGGCGCGAGTTCAGGAATTTCGATGACGCCGTCGAACTCGGCACCCGCAACATCAAGGTCGCGCTGAAGCGCTTGCGCCGCTGGGTGCGCGAAGGCGCCGAAGAGGAATTCGACCTGCCTGGCACCATCCACGCCACCGCCGAGCACGGTTATCTTGACGTCAAGACACAACCCGAACGTCGCAATGCCGTGAAGCTGCTGATGTTCTTCGATGTCGGCGGCTCGATGGACGACCATATCAGGAGTGTCGAGGAGCTGTTTTCGGCCGCCCGCGCCGAATTCCGCCAGCTCGAATATTTCTACTTCCACAACTGCCTCTACGAAGGCGTGTGGAAGGATAATCGCCGCCGCCATGCCGAGGTGATTCCGACCTTCGACCTCCTCCATAAATATGGCCCCGACTACAAGGTGATCGTCGTCGGCGACGCCTCGATGAGCCCCTATGAGATCGCCCATCCCGGCGGCTCGGTCGAGCATTGGAACAAGGAGGCCGGCGCCGTCTGGCTCGGCAGGCTGCTGCAGCAATGGCCGAACGCCATTTGGCTCAATCCGGAAGACGCGAAGAACTGGGGCTATACCCATTCCATTGCCATGATCCGCGATATCTTTGGCGGCCGCATGTTTCCGCTGACGCTCGCCGGCCTCGAAGCCGCGACGAAGCAACTTTCAAGGAAGCACTGAATGGATCCACGCAAAACAGGACGGTCGACCTGTTTCCTTTGCCTGCAATGCGGTGTCCAGTTCGCGGCGACGGCGACGCCGCCGCAACATTGCCCGATCTGCGAAGACGAGCGGCAATATGTGCGCTGGGAGGGCCAGGCCTGGATCACGCCGGAAGAGCTCGCAGGCGGGCATCGGGTCGTGATCAAGGATGATGCCGGCGTGCTCGCCTTCGGCATAGAGCCGCGCTTCGCCATCGGCCAGCGGGCGTTGCTGGCGCAAACGCCGCACGGCAATGTGCTGTGGGACTGCATCTCGATGGTCAGCGACGAGGCGGTGGCCGAGATCAACCGCCGGGGCGGCCTGGCCGCCATCGCCATTTCGCATTGCCATTATTATTCGGCAATGGTCGAGTGGAGCGAGGCGTTTGGCGGCGTGCCGATTTATCTGCACGCCGATGATCGTCAGTGGATCATGCGGCCGCATCCGGCAATCATCAGTTGGGAAGGCGAAACGCGCGCCATCAACCCGTCGCTGACGCTCATCCGCTGCGGCGGCCACTTTGCCGGTGGCCAGGTGCTGCACTGGAAGCGCGACGGCGGCAATGCCATGCTGGCCGGCGACATCCTGCAGGTGACGCCTACGCGCCGTCATGTCAGCTTTATGTACAGCTATCCGAACTATATCCCGCTCAACGCGACGAAAGTGCTCGGCATCAAGGCCGCGCTGGAGCTTTTCACGTTCGACCATATCTACGGCGCATGGTGGAACCAGAATGTCATCGGAGACGCAAAGGCGGCATTTTCAGCATCGGTTGCGCGCTATCTCGCGGCCATCGCCTGAGGAATTCGTCGCAGCAGGATAGGAAGTACGAGCAAACGCCGTAACAAATGCCTATTTCAGGCGAAGTTGGGAAGGCAACCCAAATAGCGACATAAGCTAAGAGGAAAAAATGGACAGCCACACCTACCCCGTTACCCGCACCGATGCCGAATGGCGCGCCCGGCTGACGCCCGAGCAATATGCGGTGATGCGCAACCACGGCACCGAGCGGCCGGGAAGCTGCGCCCTGCTGCACGAGAAGCGCGCCGGCACCTTCTCCTGCGTCGGCTGCGACCAGCCCTTGTTTGAATCCAAGCTGAAATTCGAGAGCGGCACCGGCTGGCCGAGCTTCAATGATCCCGTGCCGGGCTCGGTCGAGACCACCGTCGACCGCAGCTACGGCATGGTCCGTACCGAGTGCCATTGCGCCCGCTGCGGCAGCCATCTCGGCCATGTCTTCGACGACGGCCCGCCGCCGACCGGCCTGCGCTATTGCATCAACGGCGTGGCGCTCAAATTCGAGCCGGCCGCCTGACCGTCAGGCCACAACCACCAGGATCAGCCACAACGTGGCGCCAAGCGTCATCAGCGAGGCCTTGGCACCACTCGATTTTCCGGCAGTTCGCCAAACGGCAAAGGTCAGGAAGATATTATAGGGCACCGGCGCGAAATGCACCGCCAGGACTAGCGCAAGCGGCAGCTTCAGCCCTAGCAGAATGAGCGCCGCCACCGACAACGCGACGTTGATCGCTGTGCCGACAACGACCATGTCGCGCCAGAACAGCCGATCGAGCGGCACGCCGCCCAGCCAGCGTGAGCGGAAGAAGGCGGCAACGCGCGACATGATCGTCATCGATCGACCGGCTCCCTCGCTCTGCTCACCAGAGCGGTTCTAAGGATTGCGTCTGGAAATCCTGCTTTATTCCTGACCCAGAACTTCGGCAATCGCGCGCTCGAAACGTGAGGCTTCCGTCACCAGCCAGTCGGTCATCGCCGGCCAATTGTCTTCGGCAAAACAATTCACCCGCCACATCGAATTGATGCCGAGGCCGTCGCAACTTTGTTCTGGCCTGAGCTTCAGCCTGTCTTCGATGGCCGGCTGAAACGGCTTCAACCGCGACCAGGCTTGCGTGGCACCGAGCTTCTCGTTGCGGCCGAAGAAGACGCCGACATGATTGTGCGCAGGCGCGACATACATGGAAATGACCAATGCGAAGTCGGGCAGCCCACGCTGCCAGAACCACGGTCCGCGCCTCGCCAGCAGAGCCCTTTCATCCGGATGCCGTTCCGCGAACAGCGTCCAGAAGCTGCGTTGGCGGAATTCAGAGGCGCGGCGGGCGCCAAAATCGAATTCGCTCATCGTTCGATGCTCGCTCCAGCATCAGGCCGAGACTGTTGCCGAGACTGTTTCGAAATTCGCTCTGGCGAGTCGTATGGTGGTGGTTTCGAGAACCGGAGCGCAGCGGACTTTTAGGTCCGTGAACATCGGAAGCGCCGAAAACACCATCGGATTGCCGCCGGAGTAGAATTTCCAGACAGTCTCTACACCATTCCAAGCGCGGCCTTGTAGAGGTCGAGAATGGATTCCTCTTCCTGCCGCTCGGCCTGGTCCTTCTTGCGCAGCCGGATGATCGACCGCATCGCCTTGGTGTCGAAGCCGGTGCCCTTGGCCTCTGCAAACACTTCCTTGATGTCGTCGGCAATCGTCTTCTTCTCTTCCTCGAGCCGCTCGATGCGTTCGATGAAGGCGCGCAGCTGGCCGGCGGCAACAGTCTGGCTGGTCTCGGTGATGTCGTCGGCCATATTCTTCTCTCCGCGTCGTTTCTCGCCGCGACTCGGGGTAACCCGAGCGGCGAATTGCAGCGGTTCGATGCCCGACCGGGCGCGGCGGGTCAAGGTGCTATCGATGCGGCATGAAGGGGTTGGGCACGCCTTAAGGTGTGTTGAGATTCAGGTCAGGCCGAGCCGAAAACGATGGCTGCCGAGAACCGGAGCGGAGCGTACCTGAGTGCGTGAGCACCGGAAGCGCAGGAAGCCGGCGTTTACAGGCCGGCATCACCTGAAACTCAACACACCTTACCCGAATGCGATCAGCAGATCCTTTGCATCGATCTGGTCGCCGGCCTTGACCAGCACCTCGGCTATGGTGCCGTCGCGTTCGGCATGCAACGCCGTTTCCATTTTCATCGCTTCGATCGACAGCAGCACGTCACCGGCCTTTACCGCCTGGCCGGCAGCGACCGCAAGCGCCGAGACGACGCCCGGCATCGGCGCGCCGACATGCGCCTCATTGCCCGGCTCCGCCTTGCGCCGTACCTTGGCAGCGGAGGCGCCATGCGCCCGGTCCGGCACCTTCACCCGGCGCGGCTGCCCGTTGAGTTCGAAGAACACGGTGACCATGCCCTTTTCGTCGACATCGCCCATGGCAAGGCAGCGCACCACCAGCGTTTTGCCTTTTTCGATATCGACGAAAATCTCGTCTTCCGGCTTCATGCCGTAGAAATAGGTCGGCGTTGGCAGCACGCTGACCGGCCCGTAGGTCTCCTGCGCGGCGGCAAAATCGGAAAACACCTTCGGATACATCAGCCACGACGCGAACTCGAACTCACTGAGCTTGCGCTCGAGTTTTTCCTCGACCTCCGTGCGACTGGCCTTGAGGTCCGCCGGTTTGAGCAGCGAACCTGGCCGCACCGTGATCGGCTTTTCGCTCTTCAGCACCTTCTTCTGCAATGACTTTGGCCAGCCGCCCGGTGACTGGCCGAGATCGCCGCGCAACATCGACACCACCGAATCCGGGAAGGCGATGTCCCGCGCCGGATTCTCGACATCGGCGACGGTCAGGTCCTGGCTGACCATCATCAGCGCCATGTCGCCGACGACCTTGGACGACGGCGTCACCTTGACGATGTCGCCGAACATCAGATTGACGTCGTGATAGGTCTGCGCCACTTCATGCCAGCGTGTCTCCAGCCCGAGCGAGCGCGCCTGTTCCTTGAGGTTGGTGAACTGACCGCCCGGCATTTCGTGCAGATAGACCTCCGATGCCGGCCCCTTCAGGTCGCTTTCGAAGGCTGCATATTGGTTGCGCACCGCCTCCCAGTAGAACGAGATGTGCCTGATCCATTGCGGGTCGAGACCCGGGTCGCGCTCGGTGCCTTTCAGCGCCTCGACGATCGAACCCAGGCATGGCTGCGAGGTGTTGCCCGATAGCGAATCCATCGCCGCGTCGATGGCGTCGACGCCGCTCTCCACCGCCGCCAGCACGGTTGCCGCCGACAGGCCGGATGTATCGTGGGTGTGGAAGTGGATCGGCAGGTCCGTCGCCTCGCGCAGCGCCTTGAACAGCACGCGGGCCGCCGCCGGTTTCAAAAGCCCGGCCATATCCTTGACGGCGATGATATGGGCGCCCGCCGCGTGCAATTCCCTGGCCAGGCCGACATAGTATTTCAGATCGTATTTGGCCCGCGCCGGATCGAGTATGTCGCCGGTATAACAGATCGCCGCTTCGATCAGCTTGCCCTCGGCGCCGACCGCATCCATGGCGACGCGCATGTTCTCGACCCAGTTCAGGCAGTCGAAGACGCGAAACAGGTCGATGCCGCCGGCAGCGGCCTGGCGGACGAAATGCTGGACGACGTTGTCGGGATAGTTGGTATAGCCAACGCCATTGGCGCCGCGCAGAAGCATCTGCAGAAGAAGGTTGGGTGCCGCCTCGCGCACTTTGCTCAGCCGCTCCCATGGGTCCTCGGTGAGAAAGCGCATGGCGACGTCGAATGTGGCGCCGCCCCAGCATTCGAGCGACAAAAGCTGCGGCAGAGCACGCGCATAGGTGCCGGCAATTCCGGCGATGTCATAGGTGCGCACACGCGTCGCGAGCAAGGATTGGTGCCCGTCGCGCATTGTCGTGTCGGTGACCAGCACCTCTTTTTGCTCGCGCATCCACGCAGCGAATTTCTCCGGCCCGAGCACGTCGAACTTCTGCTTGCTGCCTTGAGGCACATTGCCGTTGAGATATGGCACCACCGGCGGCGCCGCATCGGCCTTTGGCTGCGGCCGGCCGCGCGTCTCGGGATGGCCATTGACCGAAACATCGGCAAGATAGTTGAGCAGCTTGGTCGCGCGGTCCTGCCGTTTCACGCTGGCGAACAGTTCCGGCGTCGTGTCGATGAACTTGGTGGTGTAGGAATTGTCGGCGAAGCTCGGGTGATTGATGATCGCCTCGAGGAAGGTGAGATTGGTCGCCACGCCGCGGATGCGGAATTCGCGCAGGGCCCGGTTCATGCGGGCGATGGTCTCGGCCGGCGTCGGTGCCCACGCCGTTACCTTTTCCAGCAGCGGATCGTAGAAGCGGGTGATCACCGCGCCCGAATAGGCGGTGCCCCCATCAAGGCGGATGCCGAAGCCGGTGGCACCGCGATAGGCGGTGATGCGGCCATAATCGGGGATGAAATTATGTTCGGGATCTTCCGTGGTGATGCGGCACTGCAGGGCGTGACCGTTGAGCCTGATGTCCTTTTGCGCCGGCACGCCCGATTCCGCCGTGCCGATGGCAAAGCCGTCGAGAATATGGATCTGCGCCTTGACGATGTCGATGCCGGTCACCTGTTCGGTGACGGTGTGCTCGACCTGGATGCGCGGATTGACCTCGATGAAATAGAATTTTCCGGTGTCGGCATCCTGCAGGAACTCGACCGTGCCGGCGCCGATATAGCCGGTTTGGCGCGCAATTCTCAGCGCGTAGCCGCAAAGCTCTTCGCGTTGTGACATTTCGAGATACGGCGCCGGCGCCCGCTCGACGACCTTCTGGTTGCGGCGCTGGATCGAACAATCGCGCTCGAACAGGTGCACGGCGTTGCCTTGGCGGTCGCCCAGCACCTGCACCTCGACATGGCGGGCGCGCTCGATCAGCTTCTCGAGATAGACCTCGTCCTTGCCGAAAGCCGCCTTCGCCTCACGCTTGCCCTCCATGACCTCGCGGGCGAGATCGGCCTCGGAGCGGATGGCGCGCATGCCGCGGCCGCCGCCGCCCCAGGATGCCTTGAGCATCACCGGGTAGCCGATCGTCCTGGCGAGTTCCCTTACCGCCGCCATGTCGTCCGGCAAGGGATCGGTAGCGGGAATTACCGGCACGCCGACTTCGATCGCGAGATTGCGCGCGGCGACCTTGTTGCCCAGCCTGCGCATCGTGTCGGGCTTTGGCCCGATGAAGATGATGCCGGCCTTGGCGCAGGCCTCGGCGAATTCCGGGCTCTCCGAGAGCAGCCCGTAACCCGGATGGATGGCGTCGGCGCCCGAAAGCCTGGCGACGCGGATAACCTCCTCGATCGACAGATAGCTTTCGATCGGCCCCATATCCCTGGCCAGATGCGGCCCGCGCCCGACCTGGTAACTTTCGTCGGCCTTGAAGCGATGCAGGGAGTATTTGTCCTCCTCTGCCCAGATCGCCACGGTTTTAAGGCCGAGCTCATTGGCCGCGCGGAAGACGCGGATGGCTATTTCGGAGCGGTTGGCGACAAGGATCTTCGAGATTGCCAAGGACAGGGCTCCGGACGCCGGGAAGGGAACTGCCGGACATGATTAGCGCGAAAATGCTGCAGTGCAAACAAAATCGAAAAGAGCATTAAACCGATTTAGTTTGATCTATCGCGTTGACGCATTGCGTGTCGATCCGGACAACGCCTGGGCAGTTCCGATCCAGGCTTTCGGGAACTCTCATAAAAAATGCCCGGCGCGAGGCGCCGGGCATTCTCATGTAGCAACGTCCGGTTATTTGCCGGGTTCGTTCTCGACATAGGTGTACTTGCCGTCGTCACCCTTCTTCCAGGTGTACATGACGTAGTCCGGACGGGTGATATCGCCCTTTGCGTCGTAGCCGATCTCGCCGATCGCAGTCTTCCAGGGGCCGGCCGACTTGATGGTCTCGGCTACCTTCTGAGCGTCATCGGCTGAGCCGGTCTTGGTGATGGCGGCCGCGATGATTTCCATCGCTGCGTAGGAGTAGAGCGTATAAGCCTCAGGCTCGAAGCCGGCCGCACGGAACTTCTCGACGAGTTCCTTGGCGTTCGGATTCTTGCGCGGATCCGGAGCGAACGTCATCAGCGTGCCCTCGACGGCGTCGCCGGCGATCGAGGCCAATTCGTTCGAGACGATGCCGTCGCCGGACATGAAGGTTGCCTTGAGGCCCTGGTCGGCGAGCTGGCGTATGATCAGGCCGGCTTCGGTGTGCAGGCCACCATAGTAGACGACCGAGACGCCCGCATCCTTCATCTTGGCGATGAGGGCCGAGAAATCCTTGTCGCCGACATTGATGCCTTCATACATGGCCTCAGTCACGCCGTTGGCTGCGAGCGCCTTCTTGGTTTCGTCGGCGAGGCCCTGGCCATAAGGCGTCTTGTCATGGATGACAGCGATCTTGGCATCCTTGAAGTTCGCGGCGAGATAGTCGCCAGCGACCTTGCCCTGCTGATCGTCGCGTCCGCAGGTGCGGAAGGTGTTCCACATGCCACGTTCGGTGAACTTCGGATTGGTCGCGGCCGGCGTGATCTCGAGGATGCCGTTCTCGGCGTAGACTTCCGATGCCGGGATGGAGACGCCGGAGTTGAAGTGGCCATCGACGTACTTGACGCCGTCGGCGACGAACTTGTTGGCGACCGAGATGCCTTGCTTGGGATCGGAGACGTCGTCGCCGACTTCAAGCTTGAGCTGCTGGCCAAGAACGCCGCCCGCCGCATTGATATCGGCGACCGCCTGTTCGGCACCCTTCTGAAGCTGGGCACCGAACGCTGCGTTCGGACCGGTGATCGGACCGGCAACGCCGATCAGGATGTCAGCCCACGCGTTGCCGCTGAACGCGACAAGCGCGGTCAGTGCGACGGCGGACAAAAGTGACTTTTTCATTGAAACGCTCCCATTTACCGAGTGGGCGTGGATGTTGCTTTCATGCGATGCCCACTCTTGCTCGCAGAAAGAGTACTTTGCCGATTTTCAGGCACTTGTCACGCCGATTCATCCCTGAAACGCCGTTAATGATAAATGTCAACCTTTCGGTTTCCAGCTCAAAAGAGAGGCTCTTTCGTAAAGCCAATTATACTGCGTTACCATCTGGTTCGTGCGCGTGTATTGGTAGCCAATGAAGCCCAATATCATCAGCACGATGGTATCGACCACATAGTAATGCAGCGAAAACATCGTTCCGCCGAACAGCGCATGATGGATGAATCTTACGCCGATGCCGAGCCCCAGCATATAGGCGAATAGCTGGGCGAAGCTGCGCCATGTCTGGGCACACGCCTTGCCCGTCATCCAGGCCGCCCAGCCGCCGAGCAGGCAGGTGACGAAAAAGAACTGCCAAATCGAGGGTTCCTCATAAAGAATGCCCTGCATGATGAAGACTCCTGAAACTCAGTGATGGCCGCCCTCGAGATAGGCGGCGCGCACTTCCGGATTGGCGAGCAGTTCCTTGCCGGTGCCGCTCATCGTCACATTGCCGTTGACCATGACATAGCCGCGCGTGGCGAGCTTCAGTGCGCCGAAGGCGTTCTGCTCGACCAGGAACACGGTCAGTCCCTGCGTGCGGTTCAGCTCGCGAATGGCGTCGAATATCTGCTTGACGATCAGCGGCGCCAGGCCTAGCGACGGCTCATCCAGCAAGAGCAGCTTCGGCCTTGCCATCAGCGCGCGGCCGATCGACAGCATCTGCTGCTCGCCGCCCGAAAGCGTGCCGCCACGTTGGCCGACGCGTTCCTTGAGCCGCGGGAACAGCGTGAAGACCCTTTCGACGTCCTCGTCGTAATGCTTGAGACCGTCGAGGCTGGCGCCCATCTGCAGGTTTTCCATCACCGTCATGCGCGGAAAGATGCGCCGGCCCTCCGGCGACTGCGCGATACGCATGCGCGCGATCTCGTGGGTTGGCATCTGGGTGATATCGGTGCCGGCGAAGGTGATGGTGCCGGCACGAGCGCGCGGAGCACCGAAGATGGTCATCATCAGTGTCGATTTGCCGGCGCCGTTGGCGCCGATCAGCGCCACGATCTCGCCCTGTTTGACGGTGACGTCGACGCCGTTCAGCGCCCTGATGTTGCCGTAGTAGGTCTGGACGCCCTTGATATCGAGCAGCGTTGTGCCGGCCATTATTTCCGCCCCCCACGCCGATTAGAGGTGCCGGGAGTTTTCGACTTCGCCGGAGCCTTGCCCGGCTTTGCCGTGGAAGATTTCGCGGCCGATTTGGTTTTGGCCGGCGATCCGGACTTTGCAGCAGCAGCGCTCGACCTTGCATCGATCTGCCCGGCCTTCGAAGCGCCCTTTGACACTGTGACGCGTTCGCCCTCGCTATGGCCGACGGTATCGGCCACCGGTCCGGCGAGATAGGAAGACGATGTGCCCGGTCCATGCGCGGCATCCGGACCCGTATCCAGTTGCTCGATGACGTCCTCGTCGCCGACTTCGGTCAGTACCGTCTCGACGTCCTCGTCTTCGACGCCGAGATAGGCGGCAATGACGCGCGGGTCGGTTCGTACCGATTGCGGGTTGCCGTCGGAGATCTTGCGCCCGTATTCGAGGACGACGACATGGTCTGAAATCTGCATGACCACCGCCATGTCGTGCTCGATCAAAAGGATCGAGGTGCCGGTGTTGTCCTTGATGTCCATCAGCAGCGCATTGAGCGCCGCCGATTCCTTCGGATTAAGGCCGGCGGCCGGCTCGTCTAGGCACAGAAGCTCAGGGCCGGTGCACATGGCGCGAGCAATTTCGAGCCGTCGCTGCGCGCCATATGGCAGATCGCCGGCAGGATCGTCGGCGCGGTCGACGAGATCGGCCTTCTCCAGCCAGTGCTCGGCGAGTTCAACCGATTCCGCCGAAGCCTGTCTGTATCCGCTATAACCGAACAGGCCGAGAACGGTATAGCCGGACGCCTTCATCAGTTTGTTGTGCTGGGCCACCAGCAGGTTCTCCAGCAGCGTCATGCCCGAGAACAGGCGGATGTTCTGGAAGGTGCGCGCCACTTTGGCCCGCGCCGGGATCTCATGGTTCGGCAGGCGTTCGAGCAGGAAGGTCGAGCCGTCGCGCCGGTTGAGCGTGATCATGCCTTCCGACGGCTTGTAGAAACCGGTGATGCAATTGAACACGGTGGTCTTGCCGGCGCCGTTGGGGCCGATCAGCGCGGTGATCTCGCCACGTTTGGCCTGGAATGACAAATCGCCGATGGCGATGAGACCGCCGAACTTCATCGACAGATGCTCGACCTGCAGGATGGCATCGTTCACGGAGGGGCTCGCGTTCATCAGCCGTGTCCCTCCTTGGTGAAGGACCCGGACACCGCCCTGCGCACCTTGAGGAAGGCTGTCGGCTCGCGGCTGCCGACGAAGCCACGCGGCTTCCACAGCATGACGATGACCATGGCCATGCCGAACAACAGCATGCGATAAAGCTCCGGCGTGAAGTCGGGGCCGAACCCGGGTATGACCTTGATGTTGCCCCAACTCAGGCCGGTCTTGAGGAAATCCAGTTCGCGCAGGATTTCGGTGCCGCCGATCATCACCATGGCGGCGACGGCAATGCCGACCAGCGAGCCCATGCCACCAAGCACGACGATGGCAAGGATGATCGCCGATTCCAGGAAGACGAAGGATTCCGGGCTGACGAAGCCTTGCCGCGCCGCGAAGAACGAGCCGGCGAAGCCGCCGAACATCGCACCCGTGGCAAAGGCCGTGAGCTTGGTGGTGGTGGTGTTGATGCCGAGCGAGCGGCAGGCGATCTCGTCCTCGCGCAGCGCTTCCCAGGCGCGGCCGACCGGCAGGCGCCTGAGCCTCACCGTGACGAAGGCGGTCAGCAGGCAGAGTCCAAGGATCAGGTAGTAGAGGAAGATCTTGTAGTAGGCACCGGACTGCGCGATGCCGAGCACCTTGGAGATGTAGTTCGGGTCGGAGACGTTGAACGACATCAGGCCGAAGAACGAGACCTTCGGGATGCCGGAAATCCCGGCCGAGCCGTTGGTCACTTCGCGCCAGTTGATGATCACCAGCCTTATGATCTCGCCGAAAGCGAGCGTCACGATCGCCAGATAGTCACCGCGCAGGCGCAACACAGGGAAGCCCAGCATCACGCCCCAGAATGCAGCCATCAGGCCGGCGGCGGGCAGCAGGATCCAGAAGGAAAGGCCGTAATGCGTGCCGAGCAGCGCATAGGCATAGGCACCGACGGCGTAGAAGGCGACATAGCCTAGGTCCAGCAGGCCGGCCAAGCCAATAACAATATTCAACCCCCAGGCCAGCATCACGTAGATCAGGATCTGGATGCCGAAATTGTCGACATACTTCAGCGAACCCTGGAAACCGGCCGCCATGGACCCGGCATATAGCGCCAGCACCAACACCACGATAATCGGGTAGAGCGCCAGTGCGGTTATGCCCAATGCCGAGAAATGAGAATGAATGAAGGCCCGGAACCGATATATCAGCCAGGCTAGCGCATAGATGATTGCAAGTGCCCGCAGGAACCGCACAAAATCGGAAAGTTCCGGCCCTAAAGCCTCGGTCAGGAAGCCGCTGAGCGCGAGCAGAATAACGGCGACGGCGAGCGCCACGATGAACGCGGGAAGGCGGAAGAATCGCGAAGCCAGGCTGACCGGCAGCAGGCCGGTAGCGACGTCGACGATCTTCTGGTTCGCCAGGAAGGGCTGGCCATAGGCGACATAAAGGAAGCGTCCGGCCATGGTGGCGATCACGACGCCGGCGAGCAAGCCCCAGCGCTGCACCAGGATCAGTTCGTTGGAGATGTTCTGGTCGGTCTTCAGGCCGATGAAGAGCACGAACAGGCCAAGCGAGATGGCGCCGGCATAGAGCGCTTCGCGAAAAGCGCGCTGGACCGGGGTGGCGACGACGGTGCTTTCCGGAGACACGGTAACCGCCATGATCTCAGACCTTTTCGACTTCTGGCCGGCCGAGAATGCCGGAAGGCAGGAAGATCAGCACGATCGCCAGGATGGAGAAGGCGGCGACGTCCTTGTAGTCGATCGAGAAGTAAGCCGACCACATGCTTTCGATGAAGCCAATCATCAGGCCGCCGAGCACGGCGCCGGGCAGTGAGCCGATGCCGCCGAGCACCGCGGCAGTAAACGCCTTCACACCGGGCGTAAAACCGTCGGAAAACACCACCACGCCGTAATACATCAGGAACAACGTGCCGGCGACGGCGGCGAGGGCGGCGCCCATGATGAAGGTGATCGAGATGGTGCGATCGACGTCGACGCCGAGCAGTGCCGCCATCTTGCGATCCTGCTCGCAGGCGCGCTGCGCCCGGCCGAGCGAGGTCTTGTTGACCAGGTACCAGAACACCGCGAGCAGGACTATGGTGACCAGGACGATGATGATCTGCTTCAGCGAGACGCTGATGCCTTCGATGTTGTAGACCGTGGACACCATTGGCGGGACCGGCTTGTTGCGCGGCCCTTGCGTCACCTGGACGAAATTGGACAGCGCAATCGACATGCCGATCGCAGTGATCAGCGGCGCCAGCCGGAATGAACCACGCAAAGGCCGGTAGGCCACCTTCTCGATCGTCCAATTATACAGGCTGGTCAGCAGCATCGCGACGATCATCATGATCAGCAGCGCAACGACGATCGGCAGCGAATAGAACAACGCACCGAGGATAAGGAAAACGATGAGCGCGGTGAAAGCGCCGATCATGAAAATGTCGCCATGGGCGAAATTGATCATGCCGATGATGCCGTAGACCATCGTATAGCCGATCGCTATCAGCCCATAGATCGATCCCAGCGTCAGCCCGTTGATAAGCTGCTGGACAAAATACTGCATGCTGTCGTGGCTCCCCTGGAATGTCGCCCATGCAGACGCATTCCTTTTCGTATTTTCCCTAGTCGTAAAGTTTCGAGCCCGGATTGCAACGTGATTTTTCGATCATTACGCGTGTTTTCGCCGCACGTCGTCCGATTGCCCGTTTTGTTCCCGTCCGCCCCCTGGACCATCGCGGACCCTACCATTGGCCTAACGCAATGTCTTTGACGATTCAATCGCAGCATGCGCCCCATGTCGAAGAAATCGCCGTCAAAATAAGTTGATGAGCGAGATCGTTGCGCCGTCGAAGGCAATCCGTTTGCGCTCTCTTCCTTCCCTCGCGTAAGCGTTTTCTCTATTTGACGACGAAGCCGTGTGCAAACGGGTCGCGGTCGTCGATGAAGATCGTGTTCAATCCAGTCATCCGCGCCCACCCGCCGATCGACGGAATGATTGCCGGCTTGCCGGCGACGGTGACCTCTTTCTCCACCCTGCCCTTGAACAGCGACCCGATGATCGATTCATGGACGAAGTCGTTGCCGACCCCAAGCTTGCCCTTGGCGTGAAGCTGCGCCATCCGCGCCGAGGTGCCGGTGCCGCAGGGCGAGCGGTCGATTGCCTTGTCGCCGTAGAAGACGGCGTTGCGGGCATCGGCTTGCGGGTTGGTCGGCGCCCCGGTCCACAATATGTGCGACAGCTTGTCAATGCCGGGATTCTCCGGGTGGACGAAGGAATATTTCTCGTTGAGCCGCTGCCGCACCACCGGGCTCCAGGCGATCAGCTCGCCGGCCGAATGGTCGGCCATGTCGCAATAGTTCTTTTGCGGTTCGACGATGGCGTAGAAATTGCCGCCGTAGGCGACATCGACGCTGACCTCGCCGAGCCCGGGGCATTCGACCGTCAGTCCCTCGGCATAGAGGAAGGACGGCACATTGGTGATGCGCACCTCCTCGACATAATCGCCGACTTGGCTGTACTCGGCGACGACCACGCCCGCCGGCGTATCCAGCCTGAGCACGCCCGGCCTCTTCGGCTTGATCAATCCATTTTCGACGGCAAAGGTCACCGTGCCGATGGTGCCGTGGCCGCACATCGGCAGGCAGCCCGAGGTTTCGATGAACAGGATGGCGATGTCGCAATCCTCGCGCGTCGGCGGATAGAGGATCGAGCCGGACATCACGTCATGGCCGCGCGGCTCGAACATCAGGCCGGTGCGGATCCAGTCGTATTCGGCCAGGAAATGCGCTCGCCGCTCCATCATCGTCGAGCCGTTGAGCAGCGGTCCGCCGCCGGCGACCAGCCGCACCGGATTGCCGCAGGTGTGGCCGTCTATGCAGAAGAAGGAATGCTTGGCCATGCCGGCTCCCAACTGAATGTCTTCGATCTCAAAATCGTTGCGGGCTGAACGGACCGAGATCGAGCGATGGACTCTGCCCGAGAACGAGCTCGCGGATCAAGCGTCCGGTCGCCGCGGCCTGGGTCAGGCCGAGGTGACCATGGCCGAAACCGTACACCACCGACGGCGTTTTTTGCGACTGCCCGATCACCGGCAGCGAATCCGGCAGCGACGGCCGGAACCCCATCCATTCGCGCCCATTGGCCGGATCCAGTCCCGGCAGGAATTTCTGCGCCTTTTCGAGCAGCGCTTTCGAGCGCGCATAATTGGGCGGCCTTTCAAGCCCGCCAAGTTCGACCGCACCACCGACGCGCAGGCCCGTCTCGAGCGGCGTGATGACGAAGCCATGCCCGGAAAAGATCAATTGCCGCCTTACGTCGAAGGCAGTCTTCGGCAGCGTCGTGTTGTAGCCACGCTCGGTCTCCAGCGGGATTCCGTCGCCGAGATGTCTCGCCAACAGATGCGACCAGGCTCCGGCAGCGATGACGAGATGCTTCGCCCGTCGCCTCGTGCCGTCGGCCATGGTCAGGATCGCGCCGTCCTGTCCCGCCTCGACACGCTCGATCCGGGCCCTTTCGAACCCGGCGCCCAACCTCTCGGCATAGGCCCATAACGCCTTTCCAAGCCGCTTGGGGTCGGCGACGGTTTTCCACCCCGGCACGAACGTTCCCTTGACGAAGCGCGGCGACAGACCGGGCTGCAAGGCGGCGAGAGCGCTCCCCTCGACATGGCTGAAGCCGATGCCGAAGCGGTGCCTTGCCGCCCAGCCGGGCAGTGAGGCCTTGAACTCGGCTTCGCTTTCGTAGAGTTCGAGCGAGCCGTCCTCGTGCAGCATCGGCCGTGTGCCGGAACGGTCGAGCAAACCCATCCATTCCGCCTCGGCGAGCTTCATCATCCCGGCCTGTGCGGCAAGGCCGGCTTCATAGCGGTCGCTTCGGCCGGCGCGCCAGAAGCGGACCAGCCAGGGCAGCAGCTTCAGCAGATAGGCGGGTGGGATGCTGAGCGGGCCGAGCGGGTCGGCGAGCCATTTCGGCAGTTGCCTGATCATGCCCTTGTGGGCGAGCGGCAGCACGTCGGAGAAGGCAAAGGCGGCGGCATTGCCGGAACTGGTCTCCTCGCAGATCCCCGTCCGATCGAAGATCGTGACGTTTCGCCCCGCCTCGGCCAGAAATGCGGCAGCGCAAATGCCGATAATGCCGCCACCAATGATGGCGACATCGAGCGTAGCATTATCATTCATTGCCATGCGCCGCGCTGCACATCTGTAAATACCCTCGAAGGCACTGGATCAGAATGCCGGCAGTTGCGGCCGCTTGGCCAGCGCATCCCTGACGACCTTTTCGACTGCCTTGCGCCGCTCGCCCGACAATGGCTGGCGCGGCATGCGCACGCGGTCGTTGGTGTTGATCGCCAAAACTTCGGCGAGCTTGATGTTCTGCACCAGATAGGTCGAGACGTCGAGGTCGAGCAGCGGCCGGAACCAGCGGTAGATCTTCAACGCCTCCTCGCGGCGGCCCTGTCTCATCAACTGATAGATGGCGACGGTCTCGCGCGGGAACGCGGTGACCAAGCCCGCCACCCAGCCGATGGCGCCGACCGACAGCGCCTCAAAGGCGAGATTGTCGACGCCGGTGAACAGGTCGTAGCGGTCGCCGAGGCGGTTGATGATCTCGGTCGAGCGGCGGATGTCGTCCGAGGACTCTTTTATGGCGACGAAGCGCTGGTCCTTGGCCAACTCCTCCATCTGGTCGACGGTGACGTCGACGCGATAGGCAAGCCGGTTGGAGTAGATCATCACCGGCAGGTCGCCGGCCGCGGCGACGGCGCTGAGTGCCGCGACCGTCTCCTCGGCATTGGTATGGTAGATCGGGCTCGGCACCACCATCAAACCGTTGGCGCCTTCCTTGGCGGCGCGGCGTGCGATCGCCGCCGCCTCGCGTGTACCGGCCTCGTTGACCGTCAACAGCACCGGTTTTTTGCCGGCGATCTTCTGGGCGGTCTTCAGCACCGCGATCTTCTCGTCATGCGACAGCATCGGGCCTTCGCCGAGCGACCCGCAGACGATGATGCCGTCACAGCCGGCCTCCATCTGCAGCGCAAAGCAGCGCTCCATCTCGGCATGGTCGAGGCCGTCGTCCTCGGTGAATTTGGTCGTAACGGCGGGGAAGACTCCGGCCCACATATCGATCGCTCCATCTGATATATCAGTCGTATATTTCTTAAGAAGCCGACTGTCAACGTTGAATCTGATATGATATATCAACAATATATCAGGAGAAACCGCATTGGTATATGACAGCCCGGGCTCCGAGCCGGCAACTGCGAAGGCCTACCGCAGGCTCGAGCACATGATCGTAACTCTCGAGCTGGCGCCGGCGAGCTTCATCACCGAGGGGGCGCTGATCGACAGGCTCGGCCTCGGCCGCACCCCGGTTCGCGAAGCGATCCAGCGGCTGGCTTGGGAGGGGCTGCTCGAGGTCCGGCCGCGCGCCGGCATTGCCATTGCCCCGCTGCACCCCGGCGACTGGCTGCGTGTCCTCGACGCCCGCCGTGGCGTCGAGGTGGTGCTTGCCCGCTCGGCCGCTCGCTTCGTCACCCGCGAGGCCGCCGACCTGTTCCATGACGCTGCCCTTGCCATGCAAAAGGCGGTGATTTCGGAAAATGTGTTTTACTTCATCCAGGCCGACAAGGCGCTTGACGAGGCGCTGGCGCTGGCTGCCGACAACCCGTTCGCCGCGCGCCTGGCGGCGCCCTTGCAAACCCACAGCCGCCGTTTCTGGTTCCGCTACAAGGCCGATACCGGCTTGGCCGAATCCGCCGAGCATCATGTCGCGCTGATCCGCTCGATCCTAGCAGGCGACGAGGAGGCCGCGGCCAAGGACGCCAAGCGCCTGATGGCACTATTGCGCGGCCATGCCGAGGCAGCTGCCACACGCTGAGCCTGTCATTTCGTCATGCGCCCTGGCCGGGCAGGGCCATCACGTTTTCCCAATTGTCGCCGGCCGCGACGATGCAGCTTCTGCCGGCGACATCGGTGACGACGATACTCCAGGTTCCGGTCTCGGCGACAAAGACTTCCATGACCGCCTCATGACCGATCAGCCCCAAAGCAAACTGCCTTTCCTGGAACTTCTCGCTCAAATGGGCGACGAGCTCGCCATGTTCAACGCAGTATTGATATTGCGCGCTTGCGGTGTTCGTACCCACCGCCAATGCGCCCGCAAGAACCAGGGTTTTCACCCATCCCAACAGCGATTTGTGTGCCATAGGCACCTCCTTTGCCATCACGTTCCGGCAAAGGAGGGGTTTGACAGCCTCACTTTGCCGGAGCGATCCAGGCCGGTTCCGACGTCATCATCATCGCGTCGTTCCTTTCTGTGTTCCGGTCTGCCATCGGTGGGAACGATTCTAGATGTTCCCATTATGTTCTCGATATATGGTATCGGCAATGGAAAAGCGCAAGCAGGCGCCCAAGCGGGCGCCTGCAGATCCGTTTTACGGTTGTCGCCGAAAGAATGGGCCACTAGGCTGCGCGCCCATGCCGAGGCCGCTGCTACGCGCGAGCGTGGAACCTCATCAGGTGCCTGGCAGCGCCGCTGTCGTCATCGCGCTCTCCCAGCCTTCGCCGACTGAAATCACGCAGCTTTGGCCTTTTGTGTCGCTGGCGAGGATGGTCCATGTGCCCTTGTCGGAAACGAAGACTTCAAGCACCACATTCGGATTGACGACGCCGACCGCGCTCGGGTTTTCATGAAACTTCTCGCCGAGCGCCTTGACCATATCGGCGCGTGCCGCACATTGCTCGGCAGCCATTGCCGGGACGGCGGAAAGGGCCATCGCAGCGCAAGCTACAGTCGCCATAAGACGTGTCATCTGACACCTCCTTTGCGCCGGACGATATCCCCCGGAGCCGCCACCAGCGCCGTTGGTTAATCTGCCAGCGTCTGCTTCGCGGCAGGACTGCAACCTAAGAAGATTGCTGCCTTCTTGGTTCCATCACATTAGTGTTCATGCCGATGAAGACCGCGACAAAAAAGGCCCGGGTCGAGCCCAGGCCTTCTTTTGCTTTCCGCGATCTGGATCAGTTCATCGTCTGGATGATGAACTCGGCGCCATCCTTCACGCCGGCCGGCGCGCCCGAAGCCGAAGGCGAGGACGCGCAGACAGAAAACCGTCCGGCTAATTCATCGTCGGAATGAGGAATTCGGCGCCGTCCTTCACGCCGGCCCGCGCGCCCGAAGCCGAAGGCGAGGACGCGCAGACAGAAACCGTCCGGCTAATTCATCGTCGGAATGACGAACTCGGCGCCGTCCTTCACGCCGGCCCGCGCGCCCGAAGCCGAAGGCGAGGACGCGCAGACAGAAAACCGTCCGGCTAATTCATCGTCGGAATGACGAATTCGGCGCCATCCTTCACGCCGGACGGCCAGCGCGACGTCACCGTCTTGGTCTTGGTGTAGAAGCGGAACGCGTCCGGCCCGTGCTGGTTGAGGTCGCCGAAGGAGGACGCCTTCCAGCCGCCAAACGTATAGTAGGCGATCGGCACCGGGATCGGCACATTGATGCCGACCATGCCGACCTGGACTCGCGAGGCGAAGTCGCGCGCCGCGTCGCCGTCGCGGGTGAAGATGGCGACGCCATTGCCCATCTCGTGCTCGTTGGCGAGCTTGATCGCGTTCTCGTAGGTCGGTGCGCGCACCACCGACAGCACCGGCCCGAAGATTTCTTCCTTGTAGATGCGCATGTCGGCGGTCACATTGTCGAACAGGCAGCCGCCCATATAATAGCCGTTCTCGTAACCCTGCATGGAAAAGCCGCGTCCGTCGACGACCAGCTTGGCGCCTTCCTTGACGCCGGTGTCGACATAGGACTTGACCCGCTCCAGCGCCTGTGCCGTGACCAGCGGGCCGAAATCGGCGGAAGAATCGGTCGACGGACCGACCTTCAGGCTCTCGACCCGCGGCACCAGTCTTTCCATCAGCCGGTTGGCGGTGTCGTTGCCGACCGGAACGGCCACCGAGATCGCCATGCAGCGCTCGCCGGCCGAGCCGTAGCCGGCGCCGATCAGCGCGTCGACGGTCTGGTCCATGTCGGCATCCGGCATGATGATCATGTGATTCTTGGCACCGCCGAAGCACTGCACGCGCTTGCCGGCCGCGCAGCCGCGCGAGTAGATGTACTGGGCGATCGGCGTCGAGCCGACGAAACCGATGGCCTTGATGTCGGGATCGTCGAGGATGGCGTCGACCACTTCCTTGTCGCCATTGACGACATTGAGGATGCCCGCCGGCAGGCCGGCCTCGATGAACAGTTCGGCAATGCGCATCGGCACGCCCGGGTCGCGCTCGGACGGCTTGAGGATGAAGGCATTGCCGCAGGCGATGGCCGGCGCGATCTTCCACAGCGGGATCATCGCCGGAAAATTGAACGGCGTGATGCCGGCGACGACGCCGAGCGGCTGGCGCATCGAATAGACGTCGATGCCGGGGCCGGCGCCATCGGTGAACTCGCCCTTCATCATATGCGGCGCACCGATGCAGACCTCGACCACTTCGAGGCCGCGCTGGATGTCGCCCTTGGCGTCGGCGATGGTCTTGCCGTGTTCGCGCGCCAATATCTCGGCCAGCGCGTCATACTCCTTGGCGATCAGCTCGAGGAACCGCATCAGGACGCGCACGCGCCGCTGCGGGTTGGTCGCCGCCCAGCCGGGCTGTGCCGCCTTGGCGTTTTCGACCGCCGCGCGCAATTCCGCCTGCGAAGCCAGCGCCACCGTGCCGCGCACCGTGCCGTCCATCGGCTGCATGACGTCCTGCTTGCGGCCGCTGGTTCCGGCGACGCGCTTTCCGCCGATGAAATGACCGTATTCGATCATGGTCTCTCTCCCTGGTTCGTGATGAGGCATTGTCCGCCTTTGCGAGAGCAATGGCAACGCGAGCGAAAACGCAACCGTTGTGCAGAAAATAGATAGCAGTGGGTGTCTGTGCATCAAATCGCGCAAATGATAGAGATGTGTGGTGTACGCCATGGGATAGAGAAATTGAGTTTCTTCGCCGTCGAGCGCTGCCATCATCCGGACCATCCCGATGAACTGGGATGATGCCCGCATCTTCCTTGCCGTGGCGCGGGCCGGTCAGATCCTCGGCGCCGCCAGGCGGCTGGAACTTAATCACGCGACCGTCTCGCGCCGCATCGCCGCCCTCGAGGATGCGCTCAGGACAAAACTGTTTCGCCGGCTTACCACGGGCAGTGAGCTGACGCCGGCGGGCGAGCGCTTCCTCGAGATCGCCGAACGCATGGAGGGCGACATGATCGCCGCGCGCTCGACTGTTTCAGGCGAAGGCGACGACGTCTCGGGCACCGTGCGGATCGGCGCGCCGGACGGTTTTGGCGTCGCCTTCCTGGCCAGGCGCCTCGGCGCGCTGACCGCTCTGCACCGTGAACTCACCATCCAGTTGGTGCCGGTACCACGCTCCTTCTCTTTGTCACGGCGCGAGGCCGACATTGCCATCACCGTGGAGCGGCCGACGGAAGGCCGCCTGGTGGCGGGAAAGCTGGTCGACTACACGCTCGGCCTGTTCGCGTCGCGTGCCTACGCCGACACGCATGGCCTGCCCGGAACCGCCGCCGAGCTAGGGCAGCATACGCTGATCGGCTACGTGCCGGACCTGATCGTCAGTCCCTCGCTCGACTACGCGGCCGAATTCAGCGCCGACTGGCGCACCAGCTTCGCCATTTCCTCCGCGCTCGGCCAAGCCGAAGCGGTGCGTTCCGGCGCCGGCATCGGCATACTGCACACCTTCGTTGCCCGCTCGATGCCGGAGTTGGTGCACCTCGATATCGTCGCGCCCATCCGCCGCGCCTACTGGCTGGTCTATCATGAATCGGTCAGGCCGCTGCGCCGCGTCCAGGTCGTCTCGAGCTTCATCACCAAGGCCGTCGAACGGGACAGGGGTTTGTTCGCGTGAAGCCTATCGGCCGGCGGCTGTCTTAAGCTGCGGGGGGTCTTACTTGGCGTATTGTCCCGGCCCGAGATCGCCGACGTCGATGTCCGGCACCCGGCTGGAGATGATGTCGGCTAGAACCTTAGCCGAGCCGCAGGCCATGGTCCAACCGAGTGTGCCATGGCCGGTATTGAGATAGAGATTGGAGAAATCGGTGCGGCCGATCAGCGGCGGCCCGTCCGGTGTCATCGGCCGCAGCCCGCACCAGAAGGTCGCCGATCGCATGTCGCCGCTGCCCGGAAACAGGTCGCCGACCGAATGTTCGAGCGTGCGGCGCCGCGATTCGTGCAGCCGCAGATCGAAGCCGGAAATCTCCGCCGTGCCGCCGACCCGGATACGATCGCCGAGCCGGGTGATCGCTACTTTGTAGCTCTCGTCCATCACGGTCGAGACCGGTGCGGCGGCGGCGTCCTTGATCGGCAGGGTGATCGAATAGCCCTTGACCGGGTAGACCGGGATGGGCCGCTTCAGCATGCGCATGAACCGCGCCGAATAGCTGCCCATCGCCATCACATAGGCATCAGCGACCATCCAGCCCTTGCTGGTGCAGATGTTGGTGATGCGATCGCGCTTCTTGACGACGCGCCGTATCTCCGTGTCGTACTCGAAAGTGACGCCGCGTGCCGCGCAAAGCTCGGCAAGCCTGTCGGTAAACATCTTGCAGTCGCCGGTTTCGTCGCCGGGCAACCGCAGGCCACCGACGAATTTTTCGCGCACGCCAGCCAGCGCGGGTTCTGCCGCAATGCACCCGTCGGGATCGAGGACCTCGTAAGGGACGCCATAGGTCTTCAGCACCTCGACATCGCCGCCGACGCCGTCGAGCTGCTTTTGCGTTCGGAAAAGCTGCAGCGTGCCCTTGGCGCGTTCGTCATAGGCGATGCCGGTCGCCTCGCGCAGCGCCTTCAGCGTGTCGCGGCTGTACTCGGCCAGCGGCACCATGCGCGCCTTGTTCAGCGCGTAGCGTTCAGCCGTGCAATTGCGCAGCATCTTGACCAGCCATATCCACATATTCGGATCGAGGGCCGGTCGCACCACCAGTGGACCGTGCTTCATCAAAAGCCATTTGATGGCCTTCAGCGGAACGCCGGGCCCGGCCCAGGGCGAGGCATAGCCGGGCGAGATCTCGCCGGCATTGGCAAAGCTGGTTTCCAGCGCCGGGCCTTTCTGGCGATCGATCACCGTCACCTGATGGCCGGCCTCGGCAAGAAAATAGGCGGTCGTGACCCCGATCACGCCGCCGCCCAGCACGAAGATCTTCATCGTTTGGTTCTCCGCGGCGGCATCTCGTCGGGATTCGAGACCGGGATCATCGCCGCCTTCTGTCTGCCGGATTCTGTGGCGTCAGCCAAGTGCCGATGCTCAGGGAAAAGACATGCGTGAGGACAACAAGCTTGCGTCCTAGCGATTCACATAGCGCCGGTGGAAACGGTGGCCGAGGCTGGTCAAGACCTCATAGCCGATAGTGCCGGCCTGGCCGGCTACCTGGTCCACCGTCTGCGACGACGGCCCGATCAGTTCAACGAGGTCGCCGGCCTTCAGCTTGCCAGGCGGCAGTGCGGAAATGTCAAGGATGATCGTATCCATCGAAATCCGGCCGACGAAGGGCAGCCGCACATTTTCGAACCAGGCAGCGGAAGCGGCGCGACGATGCCAGCCATCGCCGTAGCCGAGCGAAATCGTCGCCGCGGCAAGCGGGGCCTTGGCATGGAAAGTGTGGCCGTAGCCGACACCGGCGCCGGCCTCCAGCACCCGCATCTGGATGACCTTGGCCTGCAATCGCACCACCGGCAGCATCGGATTGTCCTTCGCCGGCGTCGGATTGACGCCATAGAGAGCGGCACCCGGACGAACGAGGTCGTAATGATAGCGCTGCCCGAGAAAAATGCCTGATGAATTGGCAAGGGAAGCCGGCGCTTCCGGCAGCATTTGGCGCAGCCGTTCGAATTCCAGCCGCTGCCGCTCGTTGGCCGGTTGCTCGGGTTCGTCGGCGCACGCGAGATGGCTCATCACGAACGTCAGTTCGATACCGTCGAAGGCCTGCGGATCCCGCGCCACCGCTTTCACCTCCGCCGGCGTCATGCCGAGCCGCGACATGCCGCTGTCGACCTGGAGGGCGGCCGGCAACCTACGGCCTACCCGCCCGGCCATCTCGCGCCATGCCGCGAGTTGGCTGGCGCTGTTGAGTACGCTGCAAAGCCCTGCCGCAACCGCTTCCCTTTCCGCACCCGGCGGAATGCCGTTCAGCACATAAATGGCCGGGCCTGAGCCGAGCGCCTTGCGCAGCAAGATGCCGCCGGCCAAATGCGCAACAAAGAAGGTATTACAGCCCTCAGCCATCAGTGCCGCGGCTACCGGCGCCGCGCCAACCCCGTAACCGTCGGCCTTGACCACTCCAGCACAGCTGACGCCACCCAGCCGCGCCTTCAGCCGCCGGTAATTCTCACGCACGGCGCCGAGATCGATGGTCAGGATCGCCCCCGCCGCGGCTTCGCTGATCGGCTCGCTCGGGGCGCCAGCCTGCGGTAGAGAGACGCTCTGCGGAAGAGATCTGCTGGAGATGTCGTTCATGCCGACCTGTTTTAGCGGAAGGCTGGCGGCTACGCCACCAGGTGCCGGAACGCCGCCACCACGTCTTCGTAGACCTTGCGTTTGAACGGCACGATCAGGCCCGGCAATTCCAGCATCGGTCGCCACGCCCACCGGTCGAATTCGGCCTTGTGGCCACCCGGCGGCGGATTGATCGCGATCTCGCTTTCCTCGCCGTGGAAGCGGAAGGCAAACCATTTCTGCGTCTGGCCGCGATATCGTCCCTTGAAGGCGACGCCGACCAGATCGGCCGGCAGGTCGTATTTGATCCAGTGCGGCGCCTCGGCCAGCAGCGACACCGAGCGCATGCCGGTCTCTTCGTAGAGTTCGCGCTTGGCCGCGAGCAGCGGCTCCTCGCCATCGTCGATGCCCCCCTGCGGCATCTGCCAGAGCTGCGTCGTTCCGGCGAACTCGCTGTCCGGCTCGGCAATGCGATGGCCGAGCCAGACCAGGCCGTCGCCATTGAGGACCATCACCCCTACGCAGGGCCGGTAGGGTAGAATTTCGGGGTCAACGAGCTTGTTCTTTGCCATCTCAGCCTTTTTCCGGATCTACGGCCACCGCCGAAATCGGCACGATCTCGATGCCGCGCTTCTTGGCCTCGGTCACCCAGGAAGACACGGTATCCACCGTCAGGTCGAAGGCCGAGCCGATGCCGACGGCAAACCCTTTCGCCCGCGCCGTCGCTTCCAGCCCATCCAGTTTCTTCAATATGGCGCCGCGGTCCTGCACCGCGTCGATCGCCGTATCGCCGCCGACGAACGGCACGCCGTCCTTCAGCGCCAATTCGGGTGCCAGGCTGCGCGCTGAGGAACCGTCATCGACATAGGCGAGGCCACGCTTGCCAAGCTCGGCCATCAATGGCCCCATTGCCGTAGCGTCGGCCGAAAAGCGGGCGCCCATATAGTTCATGACGCCGGTGTAGTTGGTCGTTCGCGACAGCGCCCAGCGTAAATTCTTCAAATTCTCGTCCGGCGTCGCAGCCACGGTCAGCGTGTTGCGGCCAGGATTGACGTTCGGATAGTCGAACGGCTCGAGCGGCACCTGCATGATGACCTCATGGCCGCCCTGCCGCGCCACCTGCATCCAGCGGCCGATGCTGTTGCCTTGCGGCGCGAAGGCCAGCGTCACCTCCGCCGGCAGTTTGGCGATGGCTGCCTGCGTGCCGGTCTGCGACACGGCAAGACCGCCGATGACGAGCGCCACGCGTGCCCCGCGCGCGCCGGACCACGGCCGCGCATAGACATCGAACGGGCGCCGGCCGTCGGCGGCGCGGATTGGCAGCGGACCGGTCTCGCTGGCCTCGATCAGTGCCTTGTCGGGAATGTGCGCGATCCTGAGGTTCTGGCCGATCGTCGAAGGGTCGCGGATGACGATGGCCGCCTCGGGTGGACCGTCGCCCTCCTCGGTCTGGACATGGATGATCTGCGGACCGCCCGTCTTCGGCCCGCCTATGTTGGCCCCGCTTGCGTTGCTTGGCGCTATAGTTTCGGGCGTCGCCTTGGCGGGCGCCGCGGCGGTATCCGCCGCCGGCGTCTTCGGCGTCGAAACGGCTACTTCCTGCAGCTCCCGGAACGACTTGTCGCGCAAGGCGATCGCGCTGGAAACGCCGACCACCGACAGCGCGACAAGCGCGGCCGCGACCGCACCGGCGCTGATCCCGCTGCCCGAGCGCGACGGCCGGATCGCCTGTCCGAGAGGTCGTTCTATGTCCTTGCCGATATCAGCCAAGCCCGCACCCCCGGCGTGCATCCCCGAAGTAAACCTTCTCCGGAGGCGCAAAATTCAAAATGTCGGCGCGTCCCCTTGCTTCACTGGACGCGCAGCATGCCGGCAGCAGCCCCGAATCAAACTGCCGGAACCTCGCGGCCCCGGCAGCATCGCATCGCTTCGCTCAGGCAGCCAGACCTGTTTGGCCCGGCTTGCCCGCCCTTACTGGTTCAATACGGCCTTTTGCGGATTCGGCGGGAACGCCGGATCGGTCTTCTGGCCGCGCAGCAGCTGCTCGGCATAGATGAGCTGCAAATCGTCCTTCGGCTCCGGCGGCACATAGGCTGCCGAACCCGAACCGGTCGTGCCTTCGTCGGCGCCCTTGATATGGCCCTTGAGGTCGGATTCGCCGCGCGTCAGATCCCTGCCCTGCAGTTCCGCCGGCAGCGGCTGGTCGACCTTGATATCGGGCGTGATGCCCTTGCCCTGGATCGACTTGCCGGACGGCGTGTAATAGAGCGCCGTCGTCAGCCGCAGCGCCCCGTTTTCGCCAAGCGGGATGATGGTCTGCACCGAACCCTTGCCGAAAGACTGCGTGCCGACCACCGTGGCGCGGCGCAGATCCTGCAGTGCGCCGGCGACGATTTCCGAGGCACTGGCCGAGCCGCCATTGACGAGCACGATCAGCGGCTTGCCGCCGATGTCGTCGCCGGCCCGCGCGTCGAAGCGGGTGACGTCC
Source organism: Mesorhizobium sp. M0909 (assembly GCF_040319515.1). Classification (NCBI taxonomy): domain Bacteria; kingdom Pseudomonadati; phylum Pseudomonadota; class Alphaproteobacteria; order Hyphomicrobiales; family Phyllobacteriaceae; genus Mesorhizobium; species Mesorhizobium sp. M0909. The sequence goes on along the minus strand of NZ_JAMYOA010000001.1, from coordinate 159,896 downwards.
TTCGGATCGCGGCCGCGCGTCGAGACGATCTCGCCACGGTCGAGGAAGGCATCCGACACGCTCACCGCCTGGTCGAGCAAACCGCCCGGATTGAGGCGCAGGTCGAGCACGTAGCCCTTGAGCTTGTCGTTCGGCACCTGCTTCTTGATGGTGTCGATGGCATTCTCGAGGTCGTCATAGGTCTTTTCGGTAAAGGAGGTGATTTTCATGTAGCCGATGTCGTTTTCGACCCGGAACTTGACCGCCTTGACCTTGATGATGTCGCGCACGACGGTCAGTTCGATCGGCTTGTCGGCGCCCTGGCGCAGGATGGTGAGCTTGATCGGCGTGTTGACCAGCCCGCGCATCTTCTCGACGGCGTCGTTGAGCGTCAGGCCGCGAACCTCCTCGCCGTCGATCTTGGCGATATAGTCGCCGGCGAGCACACCAGCCTTGGCGGCCGGAGTATCGTCGATCGGCGTGATCACCTTGACCAGGTCGTTCTCCATGGTGACCTCGATGCCGAGGCCGCCGAACTCGCCCTTGGTTTGAACGCGCATGTCCTGCGCTTCTTCGGCGTTCATGTATGAGGAGTGCGGGTCGAGCGACGACAGCATGCCGTTGATGGCATTTTCAACCAGCGACTTGTCGTCGGGCGGCGTCACATAATTCGCCCGCACCCGTTCGAAGATATCGCCGAAGATCGCCAGTTGCTTATAGGTCTCGGAGCCCGCAGCCTTCGCCGTCGAGCCGGGCGCGCCATAGACCAGGCTCATCGCCGATGCACCCATCAGCGCACCGGCAAACAGAAGCGACAGTTTCCGCATCATTCACGTCCTTCCAGAAAAACGGTCCGCCCACCATGGGGCCGGATCGACGGGTTTTCCATCCTTGCGGAACTCGACATAGAGCTCCGGCGTGGCATTTCCATTCTTCGATGCCGAGGTGCTCGCCACCCGGGCCTCTCCCATCGCGCCGACCGGCTCACCTGCGAGCACCGACTGGCCAGACGCGACGCTGATTCTGCTCATCCCCGCCAGGACGACATGATAGCCGTCACCCGCATTCAGGATCAAGAGTTGACCGTAAGAGCGGAAAGGCCCCGCATAAAGCACATTTCCATCCGCCGGTGCTGTGACGATGGCTCCCGATTGTGTCGCAACCATGTCACCGAGCATCACCGCGCCGTTACCGTCGTTGGCGCCGAAGCGCCGCTTGATCCTGCCGGTGACCGGCAGCGCGATCTGCCCTTGCAGCGCGGAAAACGGCGCGGCAGCGGTGAGCCTGTTGCTCTCCGGCACCGGCAGCGAGGCCAATTCCGCCGACGCCGCAGCCGATGCCGGGCCCTTGTCGGCGTCGGCCGTCTTTTGCTCGGCTGCCTTGGCCGCATCCGCCGCCTTGCGGGCTCTGTCGGCCTCGAGCGAGGCGATCAGTTCTTTCAGGCTGCCGGCCTTGGCCGCCAACGTCGCGGACCGCTGCTTTTCGGCGGCCAGCGCGGTTTGCGTATCGGCGGCGAGCTTCTGCTTGGCTTCGAGCAGCATGCCGAGCCGCTTTTTTTCCGCCGCCTGCTCGCCGATCGCTGCCGTCAGCCGCGCCCGCTCGGCCTCGATCGAGGCCGTCACCCGCGACTGCTCCTTGAGGTCGGCCAGCAACATGTCGGTCTGCTGCCGCAGTTCCGGCACCACGGCACCGAGCAGGATGGCGCTGCGCACCGACGACAATGCGTCCTCCGGCTTGACCAGGATCGCCGGCGGCGGATTGAGTCCCATGCGCTGCAGCGCGCCGAGCACTTCGGCCAGAACGTCGCGTCTGGCGGCCAGTGAGGCGCGGATCTTCTGTTCCTGCGCCTTTAGCCCTTCGAGCTTGCCGCCAATGTCCTCGATGTCCTGGCCGAGCTTCTGCTCGGTCATCGCCGACTGGATCAGCGCCGCGGTGATCGAGGCGTGGTCCTTCTTGACCGCCGCGATGTCGGCGGCGAGCTTGGCCAGCCGCTCGGACGACAGCGTGATCTCTTTCGATACTTTTTCGTATTCGGCGCGGCTCTGGTCCGGGTCGGGCGCCAGGTCGAGCGTGTTCTCGGCCCGCGCGACGCCGAGCGAAAGCGCGATCGCCGCCACGGCGATGCCGTAGCGCACGCGCCAGGAGCCCGTTCGTGATTTCCAGTCCTCAGACATTGAAGCCTAACTCTATGCGCGGCTTCGTTAACGAACCATCAACCATGTTCGAGCCCCGCCGCGATCCGCAAACCCCATGAGCCCAAACTCTTGATGAGCATTGGGGCAAAAATCCGGGCGGCTGGCATCAATTCGCCGACCGAGCCGACTTCATGAACGATGGTAAGGGTGACCGGAAAGGATCGTTGCCGCCCGGTAAAGCTGCTCGCCCAGCATTACCCGGACCAGCTGATGCGGCCAGGTCAGCGCGCCGAGCGACACCGTCAGATCAGCCAGGTCGCGCAGCGACTGGTCATGGCCGTCGGCGCCGCCAATGGCGATCACCAGCGCCTTGCGCCCGCCATCGCGCAGCGAGCCTATGCGGCCGGCGAAATCCTCGGAGGAAAGGTTCTTGCCGCGCTCGTCCAGCAGCACCAGCGCCGTGCCCGGTTGCAAGTGCGTCTGCAGCTTCTGGCCTTCCTCGCGCCGGCGCTCATTGGCCGTCTGCGCGCGGCCTTCGGCAATCTCGATGATCCCGGCGAATTCGAGGCCTACGGCAGGACCGCTCTTGGCAAAACGCTCGAAATAGCGATCGGCCAACTGCTTCTCGGGGCCGGCTTTCATTCGGCCCACGGCATGAACGGTAATCTTCATCCCTGCCTCGAAGAGCCGCTGATGCATGTCTGACAACGACATGCATCAAGACGAGTACGGCTCAGTGGAGGGTCTCCTCCTCGAGATCGGGCGCCTGCCACATCTTTTCGAGATTGTAGAAGTCGCGGACCTCGGGACGGAAGACATGGACGATGATGTCGCCCGAATCGATCAGGACCCAGTCGGCGCCAGCCAGCCCCTCGACGCGCGCCGTGCCAAGCCCGGCATCCTTGAGCGCCTTGAGGAGGTGATCGGCGACAGCCGAGACATGACGGTGCGATCGGCCCGATGCGACGACCATGTAGTCGCCGAGGCTCGATTTTCCCTGAATGTCGATTGAGACGATGTTTTCGGCCTTGGAGTCTTCCAGACTGTCAAGGACTGTCTTGATGGCGCGGGACACGGCGTCGTTTACGCTGATCCCGGCCGGCGAAGGCACGATGTCGGCCTTCTTCCGAAGTGCTGTTCTCAGTGTATTTCCTTTCGCAGCAAGAACAACCAAATCACCTTCAAAATCAGGTGACACTGCTTAGATAGGCAGAGTTAGGTTGCAGTTTCAAGACACCGCTCGCAAGCAGGCGCCCGGCAGCGGCCGAATATGCGGCTTTCCGAGCGAGAAAATCGGAACCGCCTCGCCCCGCAGCGGTTATCGGCTCATCCACGAACCGGAATCCCGACATGCCGATCGATCCCCAGAACGCTCTCCTCACCGTGCAATCCGGCCTGGCGCAACTCAGCACGCTGATCGTCTCCTACTCGCTTTCGGCGGTCGGCGCCGTCATCCTGCTGGTCATCGGCTACATCGTCGCCGGCCTCGCCGAGCGTTCGATCTATGCCGGCCTCGGCCATATCCATGGCTTCGACGAAACGCTCCGCCATTTCTTCTCGCAGGTCGTCCGCTACGCCATCCTCGGGCTGGTCGTGATCATGGTTCTCGGCCAGTTCGGCGTGCAGACCGCTTCGATCATTGCCGCCATCGGTGCCGCCGGCCTGGCCATCGGCCTGGCCCTGCAAGGCACGCTGCAGAACATTGCCGCCGGCATCATGCTGCTGGCGCTGCGGCCGTTCCGCATCGGCGAATATGTCGAGGTCGGCGCAATATCCGGCACCGTCGAGGAGATCGGGCTGTTCGCTACAACGCTGAGGACGGTCGAAGGCGTCTACGTGCTTGCACCCAACTCGACCCTGTGGAACCAGCCGGTCCGCAACTTCACCCGCAACGGTGTGCGTCGCGGCGACATCACGCTCGGCATCGGCTCGTGGAACGACATCGATTTCGCGCAAAAGACCATGCTTGGCGTTGCCGCCGCCGACCGGCGTGTCAGGCGGCAGCCTGCGCCGATCGCCTTTGTCGCGACCATCGGCGACAGCACCGTCGCCATCACCTTGCGCTACTGGACGGCGGCTGCCGACTTCTTCGCCACCCAGATCGACCTCACCAAGAGCGTCAAGCAGGCGTTCGATGCCGAGGGCCTTTCGGTCCCGGCACCGGCACCGAAAGCGCCGCAGGCGGATGCCTCAGCCACACGGCAATAGAGCATTTGAAGCCAGCTGGAGAGTGTTCAAATTTCTTCGCGCCCGCGTTGACCTTCGGGCGCGAAGGCGAGATCGACGGGCAACGGCGCCTGCGCCGTCATCGGCGCGAAACTGCCGGTCTCGGTGGCGGGCACGGGCCGCACCATGACGACTCGCCAAAGAACGAACAGGCAGTAAGCGGCGGCAATGACGATTGCCACATAGATGAAGGCCTGCGTGCCGTATACGGCGGAAAGCCCGGTCACGATGCCGGGCACGACGAAGCCGGAGAGCGACCAGGCGAACAAAAGCGAGCTCGACAGCGCCACCATGTCGTCCTTGCCGGCGCGATCGCCGGCATGGGCGCTGGCCAGAGAGTAGATCGATTCCGAGGCGCCGTCCCAGACCACGTAGATGACGAGCAGCGCCACCAGCGCGCCGCCGTCGAAACCGAGGGCAAACAGGCCCGCCGCGGCGGCAAGCGCCGACGCCGCGATCAGCACGAAGCGCCGGTCGGTGCGGTCGGAAATCCAGCCGAGCGGGATCTGCAGGATCAGCGTGCCGACCGGCATTGCCGAAAGCAGCAAGGCGACGTCGGCCTGGCTGTAGCCCTTGGCCGTGGCATGGATCGGCGCAAAGCCCGAGATCGTCATCGACAGGCCGCCGACGGCAAGCATGCCGGCAACGCCCACCGGCGAGATCCGCCAGGCGCGGCCGAGCGCCACGGACGCCGCTTGCGGCGCCGGTGGCTGCGCGAGCCGGGTCAGCCCGACGGGAAGGATCGACAGCGCGGTGAAGGCAATGCCGATCAGCGGCGCGTCGGCCGCGCGGATATCGATCAACGCCAGCGTCGAATAGCCGACGCCGAGTCCGGCAACATAGGCAACGTAGAAGATGGCCATGACCCGGCCACGGATGGCGTTGGCAACGACATCGTTCAGCCAGCTCTGCGCGACGATGAACAGGCCGCAAATGGCAAAGCCGTAGAGCGCCCGTGCAGCGATCCACGGCAAGGGATGCGGCCCGGCGCCGACCGCGGCGTTGGACAGCACGATGAGTGCCGACAGCACCATGAACACGCGGGCATGGCCGACACGCCGCACCAGCGGCCCGGTCAGGATGCAGCCGGCGAGGCCGCCAGCCGAAAGGCCGGTGACGATCAGCCCCGCCCAAGTCGGATCGAAGCCCGCGGCGCCGAGCCGGACTGGGATATAGGCGAACATGAGGCCATTGCCGACGGCGATCAGCGCCATCGACAAGAGGATACTGGCAATGGCGATCGACGGGGCCGGCTGCCCTAGACCGTTCTTGTCCTGGTCGCGCTCGAGAATCGTCATGACCGAGGATCGCCCATCAAGCTGGTCAAGGCAGCGGCAAAAGCGACATCAGCGGTCTTGCCTTCCGTGTCGGCTCAGCCCCTTGCTACCTTGCGGATCGCGCTCGACGACAGCGACGAACGAGGGCCGTGGATGAAGGTCCAGGCCGGCGCGTCCATGCGGGCGAGCCGCGGCGCGTCGCCCTCGTCTACGCGGGCATAGTCGAACGTCTTGGCGACCACAGACGACAGGAACGACAGTGTCGCGCCCGGCCGGTCGACCACCGCGATCGGGAACGTCATGACGATGCGGCGCCAGCGCTGCCAGCGGTGGAAGTCGCGAAGCGAGTCGGCCCCCATGATCCAGACGAAATCGACGCCGGGGTTACGCGCCTTGACCAGCGCCAGCGTATCGGCGGTGAAGCGGACGCGGTGGGCCGCCTCGAAGGCGGTGACCTTGATCTTCGGGTTCTTGGCGATCTTTTCGGATAGCTCCAGCCGCTTGGCCAGCGGTGCCAGGTCACCGGCATTCTTGAGCGGGTTGCCGGGCGTCACCATCCACCACAGCTGATCGAGCGCAAGGCGTCTGAGCGCGATCTCGGCGACCAGCGCATGGCCGGCGTGCGGCGGGTTGAACGAACCGCCGAACAGCCCGACCGCCACGCCTTTCCCGGCATGCGGCATCTTGAGGTAGCGCGGAGGGACGGGATGCTCGGAAGGGGATAGCATCGTGCTAAGCACCCCCCTTGCGGAGGAGATGTCCGGCAGGACAGAGGGGGGTGGCTGGGCGCAAACTTCAAGCCCTAGCGGCGAAAAAGGTCAAGGCCTCACCTGTCCCGACCCGCGTACGCGGTATTTGAACGACGTCAGTTGCTCGACGCCGACCGGCCCGCGCGCATGCATCTTGCCGGTGGCAATGCCGATTTCGGCGCCCATACCGAACTCACCGCCATCGGCAAACTGGGTCGAGGCGTTGTGCAGAAGGATCGCCGAATCGATCTCGCTGAAGAACCGTTCGACGGCCTTTGCATCCTCGGCGATGATCGCCTCGGTGTGATGCGATGAAAAATTCTCGATATGCTCGATCGCGCCGGCAACGCCGTCGACCAGCTTCACCGCAATGATGGCATCGAGATATTCGGTCACCCAGTCTGCATCGGTCGCGGGTTGGGCATCGGCATAAAGCTTCAGCACCTCGGCATCGGCATGGATCTCGCAGCCTGCCGCCTGTAGGGCCCCGAGGATCGGCACCAGGTGCGTGCCGGCGACGGCACGGTCGACCAGCAGCGTCTCGGCAGCACCGCACACCCCGGTGCGCCGCATCTTGGCATTGACCGCGATCTTGACCGCCATGTCGAGATCGGCCGATCCGTCGATATAGAGATGACAGATGCCCTCGAGATGCGCGAAGACCGGCACCCGTGCCTCGTTCTGCACACGCTCGACCAGCCTGCGGCCGCCGCGCGGGATGATGACCTCGAGATTGCCGGAAAGCCCTTTCAGCATTTCGCCGACGGCGGCGCGATCGGTGGTCGGCACCAACTGTATGGCATCCTCCGGCAGCCCGGCTGTCTTCAGCCCCTCGACCAGGCAGGCATGGATCGCGGCGGAAGAATTCGCCGAATCCGAGCCGCCGCGCAGGATCACCGGATTGCCCGCCTTGAGGCAGAGCGCGCCTGCATCGGCGGTCACGTTCGGCCGGCTCTCATAGATGACGCCGACGACGCCAAGCGGCGTGCGCACCCGTTCGATATGCAACCCGTTCGGCCGCTCCCAGGCGGCAATGACATTGCCGACCGGATCGCGCAACCCGGCGATTTCATTTATACCGTCTGCCATGGCGCGGATGCGGGCGGGATCGAGCTTCAGCCGATCCATGAAGGAGGCGGAAAGCCCGGATTCGTGACCATTCGAAACATCGATGGCGTTAGCATCGAGAATGTCCTGCTCACGGGCGATGATGGCGTCGGCCATGGCGAGGAGCGCGGCATTCTTGGCAGCAGTGTTCGCAATGGCCAGCGGTCGGGCGGCAGCGCGCGCCTTGCGGCCTATCCGTGTCATCAAACTGGCTACATCATCGCCTTGGTGTTTGTTCAGCATTTGACCGATCCAGTGAAGCTGGTGGATTTACACGCGGGCAGCCTTCGCGGCAATGGCCGCAAATTTGAGGAAGCAGAATGAAGACAGTTATCCTCGTTGCTCTCGGCGCGATGCTCATACCGACAAGCCTCCGTGCCGCGGACTACTGCGACGACAAATTTGAACCTGGGGAGAGCCCCGACGGCAAGGCCATGCTTATGGTAAGCTCGATGATGTCCCTCGCACTCGCTGAGCGCTATTGCGGCGCGCCACCGACACCGCTTTCCCAGATCAACGTCGTTGTTGAAGAGTTGCATGGATGTGGGCCGCGCGCTCGGCTTGAGGCGGAATTCAAAAAAAGGATGGAAGAGGAAAAAGGGGCAGAAGCAATGACGACTGACGCGCTCATCCGCGATCTCGTCGTCGAAGACGACAAGGATGTTCCCCAAGCCGAAGTGGATCGACGTGCCAAGGCTGGCATCGAAGCGGAGTTGGGAGGTTGCAGCGAACTTCTGAAGATATACCAGGACTTTCAGGATCGATATCGCAACCCACCCAAATGGCCGCATGAGCCTGACCAGTAGCGCGCCGTCAATGGCGGGCTGCATCTCCGTCGGCCGCGCCGCTCACCACGAGGTCGTCGCGGTGGATCATCGCCGAACGCGCCTCGTAGCCGAGCACGGTTTCGATCTCGGTCGTCTTCAGGCCAGCGATCCTTACGGCATCGGCGGCATCATAGGCAACCAGCCCGCGCGCTATCTCGCGGCCCTCGGGCGACAGGATCGCCACCGTATCGCCACGCGCAAAATTGCCGCTGACCAATTTGACGCCGGCCGGCAGCAGCGACTTGCCGGAGAGCAGCGCGCCGATGGCGCCGGCATCGACGGTCAGCCGTCCTGCAGGTTCGAGCTGCCCGGCGATCCAGGTCTTGTAACCCTTGACCGGATTGGCGCTCGGCCGGAAGAAGGTGGCGCGCTCGCCGCGCTCGATTGCCAGCAGCGGCGACAGCCGCGTGCCCGATGTGATGATCATGGCGGCGCCGGCGGCGGTGGCGATCTTGCCCGCGTCGAGCTTGGTGCGCATGCCGCCGCGCGACAATTCCGAAGCGGCAGCACCCGCCATTGCCTCGATGTCGGGAGTGATGCGGTCGACGACGGGAATGAACCGAGCTTGCGGGTCACGCGCAGGCGGTGCCGTGTAGAGCCCGTCAATGTCGGAAAGCAGCACCAAAAGGTCGGCGCCCATCATAGTGGCGACGCGCGCCGCCAGCCGGTCGTTGTCGCCATAGCGGATTTCCGATGTCGCCACCGTGTCGTTCTCGTTGATGACCGGCACTGCCGTCATCTTGAGCAGCGTCGAAATCGTCGCCCGCGCGTTGAGGTAGCGGCGGCGCTCTTCGGTGTCGCCGAGCGTCAGCAGGATCTGGCCCGATTTCAAGCCATTCTTGCCGAGCGCATCCGACCAGGCGCCGGCCAAGGCGATCTGGCCGACAGCAGCAGCGGCCTGGCTCTCCTCGAGCTTCAGCGCTCGCTTGCCGAGGCCGAGGATGGTGCGGCCGAGCGCAATCGCCCCGGAAGACACGACGAGAATTTCGGCGCCGCCATTGGCCAGCACGGCGATGTCGTCGGCAAGCGAGGCCAGCCAGTCGCGCTTCAGGCCCGTCGTGCGGTCGACAAGCAGCGCCGAGCCGATCTTGACGGCAATGCGCCGATAATTTTTCAGCGATTGCGCGGCCATGGCTATGTGTTCCAGCGCGTCTCGACCGGCGCAGCGACAGCTTCGCGGGCCTCCGCCACCACAGCCATCAGCGCGCGCAACACCGCCTCGACGCCTTCGCCGGTGACAGCAGAAAGCAGCATCGGCGCGCGGCCGGCGGCACGTTTCAGCGAGGCGGTCTTTTTCTTGCGTGCGTCGGCATCGAGTATGTCGACCTGGGAAAGCGCGACGATTTCGATCTTGTCGGTCAGCCCGTTGCCGTAGGCGTCGAGTTCGGCGCGCACGGTCTTGTAGGCCTGGGCCGGATTTTCTTCCTGTGCCGAGACAAGATGCAGAAGGACGCGCGTGCGTTCGACATGGCCCAGGAAGCGGTCGCCGATGCCGACCCCTTCATGCGCGCCTTCGATCAGGCCGGGAATGTCGGCGATGACGAATTCGCGCCCGTCGATGCGGGCCACGCCAAGGCCCGGATGCAGGGTGGTGAAGGGATAGTCGGCGATCTTCGGCTTGGCCGCGGTGACCGCCGCCAGGAAGGTCGACTTGCCGGCGTTGGGCAGCCCGACAAGGCCGGCATCGGCGATCAGCTTCAGCCTGAGCCAGATGTTGAGCTCTTCGCCTGGCAGTCCGGGATTGGCGCGGCGCGGCGCCTGGTTGGTCGAGGTCTTGAAGTGCTGGTTGCCGAAACCGCCATTGCCGCCCTTGGCCAACAGAAAGCGCTGGCCGACGACCGTCAGATCACAGATCAGCGTCTCATTGTCCTCGGCAAAGACCTGTGTTCCGGCCGGCACTTTCAGCGTTACGTCGGCCCCCTTGGCGCCGGTCATGTTGCGGCCCATACCGTGCGTCCCGGTCTTGGCTTTGAAATGCTGCTGATAGCGATAGTCGATCAGCGTGTTTAGTCCGTCGACCGCCTCCACCCAGACATCGCCGCCGCGGCCACCGTCGCCACCGTCCGGACCGCCGAACTCGATAAACTTTTCGCGCCGGAACGACACCGAACCGGCGCCGCCGTCGCCGGAGCGGATGTAGACCTTGGCTTGATCGAGAAATTTCATCGGATTGTATGGTTTCTGTTATTGGCTTTGCGGGATTGCTCTAAACCAAGGCGGGTCGAAGGGCGAGGGCCGTTTTTACTGCTGTAACGTCGCGTATCTCTGGACGCGTAGCCTTTGGTTGACCCTTGCCGAAAATCGATCTTCGGCTTTCCAAGCGCGAGATGTCGGAATGAAGCTGGTAACTTACAATATCCACTACGGCGTCGGTCTCGACGGCCGGTACGATGTCGGCCGTATCGCCGACGCCGTGCGCGGTGCCGACGTGATCGCGCTGCAGGAGGTCTCCCGCGCCAACCCGAAGAATGGCGGCCGCGACATGGTGGCTGAACTCGGCGAGGCGCTGCCCGACTATTTTGCCGTCTACGGCAGCAATTTCGAAGCCGACGCTGGCTCGCGCTTGGAGAACGGCCGCGCCATCACGACCACCTTCCAGCTCGGCAACATGGTGCTGTCGAGGACGCCGATCCATCTGTCGCGCAATCTCCTTTTGCCGCGCAGCCGCAGTTTCGAAGCAATGAACTTCCAGCGCGGCGCGCTGGAGGCGCTGATTGAAACGACGCTTGGTCCAATCCGCTTCTATTCCACCCATCTCGACCACCGCAGCCCGGTTGAACGCCTGAGCCAAATCCGCTTTCTGCGCGAACGCCTATTAAACTACCCGCTCGAGGGCGGCGGGCTCTCCGGCGTCGCCGAGATCGGCTTGCCGGACCTGCCTTGTCCTGAAGCCTTCGTCGTCATGGGCGACTTCAACATGCTCGCCGGATCGCCGGAGCACGTCGAACTCGCCGGCCAACCCGACCATGAATTCGGCATGCCGGTGACCGCCGACCTCGCCGTCGATGCCGCCGCGCGCCTCGGCGCTGCCGGCGCCGATCTCGTCACCTGGGTCGACCCCAAGCGGCCGGGCGATACCAGCCGCTACAAGCGCATCGACTACATCTTCACCAGCGCTTCGCTTGCCAAATCGCTGAGGCGCCTGTGGGTCGACCGGCAAGCGGCCGGTTCGGACCACTTGCCGGTCTGGGTCGAGATGGCGTGATGTCAACGTTGGTCCGCAATCTTTCGCGCCGATGTGTGTCGAGATTCAGGTCAGGCCGTGCCGAGAGTGGTGGCTTCCGAGAACCGGAGCGGAGCGTACTTAAAGTACGTGAGCACCGGAAGCGCAGGAAGCCGCCATTCGCAGGCTGGCATCACCTGAATATCGACATGCCTCAAAAATGCACCCAGTTCCGCAGGCTGGTCCAGGTTTTTCGATCGAGGCGATAGCGCTCGACCGGCACCTGGCCGGCAACGATCGAATTCAGCATGCCCTGGCCGGCATACTGGAAGCCGCATTTATGGATGACACGGCGCGAGGCCGGATTGATAACCCGCGTCGAGGCGTGCAGCACCTGGATCGTGGTTCTCTGGAAGGCAAGGTCGACCAGTGCGTGCGCTGCCTCCGTCGCGTAGCCGCGTTTCCAGTACGGCTCGCCGATCCAGTAGCCGAGCTCCAGCCCGCGATCCGTTGTGTTGAGTCCGGCACAGCCGACGAAGGTCTCGGTGCCGGCCAGCGTCAACGCATAGGCGATTCCAGCCCGGCGCGATGCCGTCATAGCCAGGAAAGCGCGTGCCTCCGCCTCGCCATAGGGATGCGGCATGCGAGCCAGCATTTCCGCGACATGGCGGTTGTCGGCGAGCGCCACCAATTGCTCGATGTCGCTTTCACGCGGGGCACGCATGACCAGCCGCTCGGTCGCGAGCACCGGGCAATCTATCGTGTAACTTTCGTCGTCTGAGTCTTCCGCTTCGGCAACCATGTCAGTCCTCCAGGCAAGAAAAAAGGGAGATGGAAACCCATCTCCCCTGATCCTTTTCCTGGCTTGGCCAGACACCGGTCCCGAGATGGGTGCCGGTGTTCTCGTGCGGAACCGGCTACTCCGCTGCCTTCGTCATCGGGTTCACCGATACGTAGGTTCGGCCATTGGCTTTTTTGTTGAAGGTGACTGCGCCAGCTTCGAGCGCAAACAGCGTGTGGTCCGTGCCAATGCCGACATTGGTGCCGGGATGCCACGTCGTGCCACGCTGACGAATGATGATGTTGCCCGGAATCACGGCTTCGCCGCCGAACTTCTTCACGCCGAGCCGCTTGGAATGGGAGTCGCGACCATTGCGCGACGATCCGCCAGCTTTCTTGTGTGCCATCTAACTACTCCGATGCGCCGTGAGACGCCTAAACGATCTTATGAACGCGTTCGCGTTCCGTTTCAAGTCCGATCCGGCGACGATTGCGCCGGGTCGTTCTACTTTTTCGCCAATCCCTTGGCCTGCTCGCGCCAGTCCTTGATCTGGTCGGCGCTGAACGGCATGTGCTCGTCGATCTTGGCGACATCCTTGTCGGACAGTTTGGCGATCTGTGCGAAGGTCGTGATGCCCTGTTCGTTGAGCTGGCCGGCTGCAACCGGGCCGATGCCCTTGATCACGGTCAGATCGTCCGGTTCGCCCTTCGGTGCCTTGAACAGCGGAGCGGCGGTTTCGGTTGCCTTGGCCTCGGTTTCCTTCGGCGCAGCCTCTGCGTTGGCTTCCTTCTTGGGAGCAGCCTTTACCTCAGTCTTGGCGGCGGCCTTCTTCACCGGCTTGGCGCCATCCAGCAGGATCTCGGCGATCCTGACGGTGGTCAAAAGCTGACGATGGCCGATCTTGCGGCGCGAATTCTGCCGGCGGCGCTTCTTGAAGGCGATGACCGTGCGGTTCTTGCCCTGTTCGACGACTTCGGCGGTGACCAAGGCGCCGTCGACGAACGGCGCACCGAACGTGACGTTCTCGCCCTCGCCATGCGCGAGCACCTGGCCGATCTCGACGATATCGCCGACATTGGCTTCGAGTTTTTCGATCTTCAGGAGATCGTTGGCGGCAACGCGATACTGCTTGCCGCCCGTTTTGATGACTGCGAACATTTTTTGCCTTTCGCTGTTCGGTCGGCCTTGATGAACCGCCTTAGGCGGTTCGGCCGTCTTTTTGTCAGTCTGCGGGTTCAAAAAACAAGCGGCGCGGAAGATCCCTCCACGCCGATTGCGCGCTGTCCCTAACCGAAGGTTCGGCTTGAGTCAAGGCAAGCGCCGCGGGCAAGCTGCAAACGGGTTGAGCCCAGTCCTTGCAAATATCGAGCAGCGGCTGCCGGAGGCTCGAAGGAAGCAGAGACAGAAGCCGCGGCGACGGGGCAGATTGGCCCTTGTAACCTGCCTGTCCAGCCGTTATCTAGTGCGCCGCGCCGGCAACGGCGGACCATGACCGCGGAGAGGTGGCAGAGTGGTCGAATGCACCGCACTCGAAATGCGGCATGGGTGCAAGCCCATCGGGGGTTCGAATCCCTCCCTCTCCGCCATTTGGGCCCTATTCGTACTGTTTGAGAAAGTCGCTCTTCAACTGATTGGAGAGGTCCGCCAAGCGCACTGCTGCCCTCGCCTCATCCACCTCGAAAGCTTTCCCGATCTCATCCAATGCACTTTTGAAAATGTCCTCCCTGAGTCTGCTGGATAGCCTAACGCCAAGGAGCGTTGGGAAAACGGTTTCGTAGCTTTGCCGCACTTTCTCTGCCGAAGGCGACAGCGCTATGAAGTGGAGTAGGAATTCGGGCCGCATCATAAAGCGACTCTTCTTCTCCACCACCTGAAGACCAGTGGCTCTTCTCACGGATGCATCTTGGGTCAACCACCAGGTCTTAAATCCGAAGGGATTCGAGTAGTTTCGCTCACCGCCCGCCTGACGACGAGCATATACCCGTAGAACGTGCATAGCGTCGTTCTCAGCTAGCCGCTCTTCTTTATCTCTAAGATTCTTCTTTTTTCTCTCTCCAAGTATACGCCTGGTCAAAGCCTTAAGCTCGTCTGGATCGACTCCGGACAACATCTCGCTGTCAGGTTCATAGATAAAGCCAAATCGCCGGATTAAATACTCTCGAATCTGTTCGCGCCCCTTCTCACTGTGAAGTGACTTAAATTCGCAAAAATTTCCAATATATGAACGCCATCCTGCAGGCGATCGAACACCGTCCTGAGGACTTTGCTTGGCATAGTAATACGAGCGGATGAGAATGCGGTCAATGTTTCTCGCTAAGTCCAAATCCACATATGGCTCAACCTCCATTAGTGATTCTGATACTCGGCACTAGTGGCCTTCAAATGCGTCCAAACCTCCTCGACGCAACGTTCCGTCAATATCAACTTCGAACCCGCCTCTCGCAGTATCTCTAACGTCCCAATCGTTGATTGGTCTTTCTTCTGAAGATAGTATTCGGAAAGTGATCTAACTATAATATCTGTTCCTACATATAAAACTAGGTCAGCGCTCATTCCTCTAAAATATTCAACTACTTTTGCATCGTTTCTGAGCAAGAACATGAGGATGTAAGTTCGACTCATTTTTCCAAGATAGACCCGCTCCTCCTCCGAGCTATCATATATTGTTAGGCGAAGAGCAGAAAAGGCCAACTCACCAACTCGGATTGCCTTGGCTCCGAAAAGACCTTGATCGTGAAGCGCCTTGCCTAAATTGTCGCTGATGGTTGGTGGCGTAAAATTATCTGGTTCATCGCCGTTGAGAAAATAGGCCATCTCCAGGCCTTGAGTTTCGTAAGCTATTTCAAGCGCCCTATGACATGCTCGTACGGCTTGCGAGACCAGCTCGGGTTCATCGTCAGATCTAAGCAAAGGCTCAATACGGGACCGGAAAACGTCCGAGACGCTCGTCCGCAAGTACTCATCTTCGGCATTCTCTTGCTCAACAATTTGCCGAGCTTCAAAGGGAAGGCAGTAATGACCCTCCTTGTTGTATGAGCGAATTTCACGCCCGCTTGTATTATCTTTTGCGGCCAACCTTTCTAGGCGACTATCGAGCACGCCCCGCATAACATCGACGGCTGTTGGCAACGCGCCCTCAATCTTTCTGAGGATGTCGTCACGTGTCATAAACGTACCCTTATCCGGGTCTGTCCCCTCTAAGGACCATAGAATCAGACTGTCGGTGACCCCCTCCAACATCTCCGTATTGCCGCGCCGCCGTTCAAGCTCTTGACCCAGAAAGACGCAAAGCGATCGGGACGCAACGCGTGGAACGTCACCAATCGTTTCTGCGGAGCCTATGTTTCTTAGGTACTCAAGATAGTGCGACAGATATGACCTGAACGCCTGTATAGTTTGGATGGAATCGTTGATATGTGCAGCTATGTATTTCGCATCGCGAATGCGAACTTGTATTCCGAATTCATCACCTAGAAGCTCTTCCTCAGCATCCACGCGTGGAACTACGACGCTGGTCATATATATTAAAGAGCTGATTTCCCTGCCAAACTCTTTTATCCGGCGGATTGTTCCTCGTATTTTTGCTCTTGTTTCTGGTGTGATCGAGGCCTGCATAAATCGACCGGGACGTTCTTCCGAAAAGAGCGACTCAACATCGAAACCTCCGCCCCTCCATCATGAGTGCCGCCGAGGGGGACAAAAGAACTCCCTTGCGTGGCGCTGTAGAACGCCTGCGCAAACTGTTCGAAATCATTTGGTTTCACATGCTCAAGCGCTAGCTCAACCGCCTTGAAATCAATTGTTTGCGTCGCCATTTCGTCCCCACCCCGGCAATATGCTCGCCCTGCCCAGGCGATGGCGCAGGTTGGCAGACAGAAGCTAAGCGGGCAAGCTCAACGCCTGCACAAGCCCTCTTCGCCTTCACTTACCAACGCCACGGGCGATCTGTCGGTGCCCATTTCCACGAAGAGCACTGCCTGCAGTGGAGACGGACGGAGTGGCGGTATTGGGACGGATGACCCCTCCGAGGACCATCAGCAAGGCCGCCTGTCGCCGATGCCTATGCAGCTTTCCGCCGCAATTGGCTCACACTTAGCCACACCGCCGAAACCAGGAAGTAGAGGGCGCCTACTGCGGCATACCCGGCCACGTTGCTGATGGATGGCGGCATCGGCATCCGCGCCTGCAGGATGAAAAACGTGCCTGCCAGCGCTGATTGCCCTCCGCTCAGGATCATCGCCCACTGTGCACCATAGCTCTTCCAACGGCGGACTGCGGTGCCGAGTTGAAGCAGGCCAGACAGGATCGCCCATACGCCGAACACCCCGAGCACCCAATTCATGCTCATCTCCAGCGCGAGAACGACCGCGAGCGTTGTCGCCATACTGACCACGACGTTGATGGTCTGCGTGCGATTCTGTCCCAATCCTCCGTTGCGCGATGCGTCGACAAAATTGGCCAGGGCATCCCATGCAGGATAAGCCACGAGTAACACCGCCGCGATCTCCCCGGAATTCTGTCCCACCGTAAAGGCAGCCGCCACCCAGGCAGCCGAGAACGCCGTCCGAGCGAAGTAATAGAGCTTGAGCCATTGTTCCTGGCTGGCACGGGAAAGATCGCTATTGTGAACCGTCATTGAATGTCCTTTCGACTAGTAGGTAGAGAGTCTTGACGAAGGTCGCGGAGCCGTTACGGCTATGGTTGGTTGAGATCTTAGTGTCGTATCTGGAGGGAACGCGGAGCGAGCCGCTCCAGGAGCGGGCCGGTTATGACGCCGAATATCGTCGGGTCGCCATAGGCCCGTGCCGAAAGCATCGCGCCGTGGACAGTCGCCATGAACGCTTCAGCCTCGGCACGAGGGGTACTCATCAGTTGAAATTGGCCGCGCCGCGCGCCGCGCTCCAGCACGGATGTAAGCCAAGCCGACAGGGAGCGGAAATGCGCCCGGACCTCAAGGCCGACTTCCTCGGGCAGAACGGGGAGCTCGCTTGCGAACAGCGCGCAGATACAAAACGGGGCGCTGGCGTCCGCAATGCAGGCTTCCCAATACCGGGCATAGATCCGCAACTGTTCGAGCGGATCGGATTCGTGAAGTTCGACATTTGCCAGCCCCGCTTCAGCTTCCTCCCGATACCGCGCAACCAGCGTTCGGACCAGATCGACCTTGCTTGGGAAATGGTGATGGATGCTCGCCTTACGGATCCCGACCACATCAGCGATGTCGGCATAACTGAAACCGTTGTAGCCGCCAGCGACGATCAGTGAACGTGCACAAGCCAGGATGTCGTCAGAGGTGGTAGACAAGTTGCTCATGCCTCTACCTACCTTCTAGTAGGAAGGCAGTCAAGCCTCCTTGCAAACGAGTAGCGTGAAATCGGGGTGGCTATGGCGTAGACGTCATTCGATCTTCATCGTTTCTCGGCCCCCATCAATTCAAAAGCCCAGGGTGTTTGTCGATCGAGGTAGCCGCCCCACTTCGCAGGCGGCGACACCCTTCGGCCGACCGGATCATTGCAATCGCCGGGCGGCACTAGGCGTTTGCACCGACTGCGCTATCTCCCCATCGTTAGCTTGTTCTATCGCTGGTTGAAGACTGGGAGGTTTCCATGGATCGGCGGCTATTTTTGACAGGAATGTTTGGCATTGCCGGGGCCGCGGCCCTTGCAAGCACAGTTCGGCCAATCAACGCAGTGGCCGGCGTTCCAACTGCCAGAAGCGGCATTCTCGATGAACTCGAGGCGCCGGATGTCGAGACCTTCGACGACGATATTCAAGCAGAGTTGCAACCAGTCTATCATCGCCGGTGGCACCGGCCGCGTCGGCGCCGCCGGCGTGCTTGGAGAAGGGTCTGTCGCGTTTACTGGCGAAATGGCTATCGGCGCAGGCGGTGCTTCCGCAGGCGCGTGTGGGTCTGGTTTCGATTCTAGCAACTGGCCGGCTTGAACCCTGGCCATTGCGGCCGGGGTTCAACCTCAGGCGACCGTTAGCGCCCTTGGAGTTTGTCTAAGGGCGCCCGAGGAGGCTGACGGTGTTTGCAGGTTTCAGAGCCACCAGCTTGCGACTGGACGATACGACCATTTTCGCAAGGGTTGGTGGCACCGGTCCGCCGCTGCTGCTTCTTCACGGTTTTCCAGAAACGCATCTGATGTGGAGGGATATCGCCGCAGCCTTGGCGCCCCGCTTCACGGTGGTCGCCGCCGACCTTCGAGGCTATGGGCAAAGCGGATGCCCGGTTTCATCTGCCGATCATAGCCCATACGCCAAGCGCACCATGGCCGGCGACATGGTTCAGGCCATGAAGCAACTGGGGTTTGAGCGGTTCATGGTTGCCGGGCATGACCGTGGCGGGCGGGTTGCCTATCGCCTGGCGCTCGACCATCCCGACAAAGTGCTCAAAATCGCCGTCCTCGACATCATCCCCACCGCCGCAACATGGGATCGGGCGGATGCCAGACTGGCGCTCGGCTTCTGGCCCTGGAGCCTTTTTGCCCAGCCGGAGCCCCTGCCGGAGCGTCTGATAGGCGCGGCTCCCGATGCCGTCGTCGACGATGCAATAACGCAGTGGGGATCGTCGGCGAAAATGGTCTCCAAAGAGGTCAGGGACGCCTATGTTGATGCGCTTCGCGATCCCGCGCATATTCACGCCATCTGCGAAGAGTATCGCGCCGCTGCGACGATCGATCGTGAACATGACGCGCTGGACCAGGTAAACGGTAGTCGCATCGAGTGTCCGCTAGTGGCGCTATGGAGTGGCGAAGGCGCCCTGGAGAACTGGTATGCGCAAGAGGGCGGGCCGCTGGCCATCTGGAGGAAATGGGCCGACAGAGTGGAAGGACGCGCTGTCCAAGGCGGGCACTTTTTCCCGGAAGAGCACCCCGACAAAACGGCAGCGGCACTCTCGGAATTCTTCGAGGACAACCAGGACGGTCAGCACAGAGTATCGTAGAGGTTCACATGCTTCAGTTACGCAGAACCTCGGGAGCACTTCGCGGCCCGGGGTCGAGAACCCTCCGAAATTCGCTCGGCCGGCGTCAACGTGCTTGAAAAGAAAATGAAGGCGATCTCCACGGCCGCGCCTCTGATGTGCAGCCTGATGTTTGTAGGAAGTTGCGCATCGCCTTTGCCTGCATCCTTTGATGCTGCGAAATACGACAAGATGAGTTGCGTCGAGCTCAACGTGGCGATGGGCGCTGTCGCCGACGAGATGTCGGCGACAGCCATCGCTCGTGGCAAAGTCGTCCACACCAACATTCCGGGCTGGCTGTTGGGAGGGCAGCGTGTCGCCTCGACCGTGGCTGCCCGCCAGAGTGCGAAGATCGAGCGCTTGCGGCAGCAGGAGGCTGCGATTGCAGAGGTGAGACGAAGCAGGTGCTGATTGCGTCACTGAAGTGGGTCTTCAGCCCGCCACACCAGATTGATGCGCAGCGATCGCGCCGAGGAATATCTCGCCGAAATCCTTGAGCTTGGCGGCGCCGACGCCGTTGACCGCGGCGAAGGCGTCCAGATCACGCGGGCGGCGTTCGGCCATATCGATCAGTGTACGATCCGAAAAGATCACGAAGGCCGGCACCTGGCGTTCCCGGGCAAGACGCAGCCGTACAGCCTTGAGCGCGGCCAGCAGCGCCGAATCCAGACCTTCCGTACCTGCTGCGGTATCGGTCCGTATCTTGCCTCGCGATGACTGGCGCGCGTCCACGCGATACCGGAACGAGGCCTCGCCCCGAGCCAGCGCACGGCCCTTCTCGGCAATGGCGACGCCGCCATGGCCGGTTGAGTCCAATGTCAGAAACCCTCCCGCGACGAGCTGGCGCACCAGCGACAGCCACATATTTTTCTTGTGCGCGACACCGGTGCCGAAGCTGGCAAGCCTGTGGTGGTTCCTGTCCAGGACCTTCTCGGTCTCATGGCCGAGCAGAACATCGACGACATGGCCGGCGCCAAAGCGCTCGCCGGTCTGTGCGATCGCCGCCAGGATGATCCGCGCCTCCGCCTCGCCATCCGCATGCGGCGCCTGGTCGAGGCAGTTGTCGCAATTGCCGCAAGGCGAAGCACTCTCGCCGAAATAGCCAAGCAGGATCTGACGGCGGCACTGCGTCGTCTCGCAATAACCGATCAGCGTATCGAGTCGGCCATGCGCGCGCCTTTTGTGCTCAGCCGGCGCGTCCTCGTCTTCGATGAAAAGCCGGCGCATGCGGATATCGCCGAGACCGAAGAGCATATGTGCCTCGGCCGCCCGCCCGTCGCGGCCCGCCCGTCCGATTTCCTGATAATAGGCCTCCAAGCTGCCCGGCAGGTCGGTGTGGAAGACATAGGCGACGTCCGGCTTGTCGATCCCCATGCCAAAGGCGATGGTCGCCACCATCACCACACCGGACAAGGTCATGAAAGCGTTTTGATTCGCTTCACGCGCGTCCTTGCTCATTCCGGCATGATAGGCGAGCGCGCGTACGCCGTTCCGCTCGAGGAACGCCGCCATCTCTTCGGTCTTTTTGCGCGACAGGCAATAGACGATCCCGCTGCGGCCTGCATGGCGCTGCACGAAGTTTAGCAATTGGCGCTTGCTGTCCTGCTTGGGCTCAATGCCTAGCTTGATGTTCGGTCGGTCGAAGCCGAGCACCACCGTATCGACGCGCCCGTCGAACAGTTGCGCGGCAATGTCGGTGCGCGTCGTCTCATCCGCCGTCGCCGTCAGCGCAATGATCGGCACTTTCGGGAAGATATCACGTAGTCTCGACAATTCTTCGTATTCGCGCCGGAACGCCGGTCCCCATTGCGAAATGCAATGTGCCTCGTCGATGGCGATCAGCCGGACATCGAGCTTGGTCAACGCCTCGAGCATTCGCACGGTCATCAACCGCTCCGGTGCAAGATAGAGCAGGCGCGTCTGGCCTGCCGCGACACGGCGCCATGCAGCGACATTGGCATCGCGGTCGAGCGAGGAATTGATCGTATCGGCCGCCACGCCGGCAAGCCGCAATGCGGCGACCTGATCCTGCATCAGGGCCACCAGCGGCGAAACGACAATGGTGAGCCCGCCCAGCACCAGCGCCGGGACCTGGTAGCAGAGCGACTTGCCGGCGCCGGTCGGCATGACAGCCAGCACATGATGCCCGGCCAGAAGCGCCTCCATCACGGCCGCCTGGCCGAGACGAAAATCATCGAAGCCGAATACATCCTTCAGGACGCGCCGCTTGGAATCCTCCACCGGGACGCTCGCCGCTATCTGCATTAGGGAACTTTCGGGGATACGACCTGCCGAAATTCGCCGGCGAATCGCCAGGTGATTGCCTGGACAGCAGATTCGAACATTTATCGACCCCTCTGGTCCTGTCCGCGGCACCGTCTGAGGCGAACTTCTCTCTCATTGGCCGATATCAGACCGTCGTTCCAGCCCCTATTCGCTTTGGCTGTGAATATCGCACCGCCTCGGAGCGGTTAATCCTATCTTCACCATCATTCGGCAGGTTCAGGTTCTGCGGTGATGTTTTGAGTACCGCGGCGCCACAAGCGCCCAGGCAACACGCCCGCGTCTCTCCGGAGGCGCGGGTTTTTTCGTTCTGAGAACCGGCTGCCTGATCTTCGGGCCCGCAGCTCAGTCGAGGAAATCGGCGCGGTGCGGCGTAAAGCTGTCGACCAGTCGTCCCGCCTGCAGCGCCTTGACGCCATGGACAAGGTTGGAAGGAACGATGAAGCTGCTTCCGGCTTCCAGGATCTCGGTCCTGCCGTCGATGGTGACCTCGAAGCGCCCTTCGGCGACGTAGCTCGCCTGGACGTGCGGGTGCGAGTGCAGCGCGCCGACGCCACCCTTGTCGAAACCGAACTCGACCATCATCAGCTCGTCCGTGTGCAGGAGCACGCGTCTGCGGTTGCCATCCGGCGTCGGCGTCCATGCGCCCTCACCGGCATGCGAGAAGATTTTGGTTCCGGTCATCGCCAAACTCTCATCTTTGGTTGTTCATCGCGCCAGCCAGCCGCCGTCCACCGGCATCACCGCGCCATGCATATAGTTCGACGCCGGCGCCAGCAGGAAGACGGCTGCGTCGCCGATGTCTTCCGGCGCGCCCCAGCGCCCGGCCGGAATGCGCGCCAGGATCGACGCGCTGCGGTCGGGATCGGCGCGCAACGCCTCGGTGTTGTTGGTCTTGATATAGCCTGGCGCAATGCCGTTGACATTGATGCCTTTTGCCGCCCATTCGCATGCCAGCAGCCGGGTGATGCCGAGCACGCCGTGTTTGGAGGCGGTGTAGGAGGCGACACGAATGCCGCCCTGGAAACTCAGCACCGAGGCGATGTTGACGATCTTGCCGCGCCGCCCCGGCTCGGCAAGCACGCGCCTGGCAAAGCGCTGGCTGAGGAAGAACACCGTCTTGAGATTGACGCCGATGACGTCGTCCCAGTCGGCTTCGGTCAGTTCGACCGCATCGGCACGCCGGATAATGCCGGCATTGTTGACCAGGCCGTCGAGCGCCCCCGTATCGTCCCAGACGCGGTCAAGCATGGCCTGGGAAGCGGCATCGTCGCCAAGATCGCAGCGGACGGCTTCGAAGCGTCCGCCGGCCGCTGCAATCTTCTCCGCCGTCTCGTCCATCGCCGAGCGGCCGACGCCGACCACCGCGCCGCCGGCGCGCGCGATCGACACGGCAATGCCCTGGCCGATGCCGGTATTGGCGCCGGTGACGAGGAAACGCTTGCCGGTAAGGCTGAACGCAGAGAGGTCGCTCACCTGAGCTCCTCCATCATTACCAAGTCGACGTCAGTATAGTCGACATTGTCGCCGGCCATCGCCCAGATGAAGGCGTAGTTCGAGGTGCCGGCGCCCGAATGGATCGACCATCCCGGCGACAGCACCACCTCCTCGTTTCGCATGACGAGATGGCGCGTTTCGTCCGGCTCGCCCATGAAATGAAACACCCGCGCCGCCTCCGGCAGATCGAAATAGAGATAGGCCTCCATACGCCGGTCATGCACATGGCATGGCATGGTGTTCCAGACCGAACCGGAGGCAAGCTGCGTCATGCCGACGACAAGCTGACAGGTCTTTACCCCATCGGCATGGATGAACTGGAAGATCGAGCGCTCGTTGGAGGTCGCCTGGCTGCCGAGATCGAGCCGCTTGGCATCGCCGATGCGGATCAGCCGGTTGGGATGGCCCCGATGCGCCGGCGCGCTGAGCAGGTAGAATTTAGCCGGCGCTGCCGGATTGGTCGCAGCGAACGATACCTCATCCGTGCCCATGCCGAGATAGAGCATGTCGCGCGCCTGCAGCTCGTAGGATTGACCGCCGGCTTTCACGACGCCGGCACCGGCGATGTTGACGATGATCATCTCACGGCGGTCGAGAAAATTCTTGGTCCCGGTCGGTTTGATCGCCTGCAGCGGCAGCGGTGTACCGGCGGGCATGGCGCCGCCGACGATCATGCGGTCGTAGTGGGTGTAGGTCAGGCCGATGCGGCCGGGCCGGAACAAGTCCTCGATCAGGAAATTGTGTCGCAGCTCGTCCGTTCCCATGGCAGCGGCAGAAACGGGATCGATGGCGAAGCGGGCGGTGAAATCCGTATGATTGTCAGTGTGATTCATTGCTGTCCCATGGGGCTGCCTCAATGCTTATTCAGTTCCCGCGGCCTTGACCGAGTCGGCATAAAAAACCTGGCGCGCGTGCAGGCGCTCGCGATAGCGCTGCTGGCTGGCACCGAGATGCGCGCGCATCGCCTCCCGGGCCGCCTCGGCATCGCCTGCCGAGATGGCCTTGAGGATCACCAGATGCTCACGTTGCAGGCCGCGCTGGTAGGCGTCCGATTGGGCGATCTCGGTCGACCATGGCGAGGTCACGTCGCAAGGAATGGCGCGCCGGCCGAGCACGTCGAGCATCTCGACATAGAACGGATTGTTGGTGGCGCTGGCGATTGCGCGGTGGAAAGCAAGGTCGGCCGGTCCCGTCGGCTCGCTGTTGAGGAGCAGCCGTTCGAATTCGAAGAAGGCTTCCTGGATCGCCGCTTCCTGCGCGGCGTTGCGGCGGATGGCAGCGAGCCCGGCGGATTCGATCTCGATCGCCAACCTGACTTCGAGCACGTTGAGGGCGATCGAATCCTTGCTGCCCATCTCCGCTGCAAGAGCACCGAATGCTGTCGAGATATGCTCGGTGACGAAGACCCCGGCGCCTTGGCGCGGCTCGACCAGGCCGTCCGCGGCAAGTTTGGCCAGCGCTTCGCGTATCACCGTGCGGCTGACCCCGAAGGTCTCGGTCAACTGGCCCTCGGTCGGCAGCTTTTGCCCTGGCTGGATCTCGCCCGCCTGCAGTTGCTTGCGGATCGCCGCAACGACGGTTTCCGAAAGTTTCGGTCTTCGTTCGACGCGGAGGCCGGCTGCGGTGTCCGAGGCCATGTCGCACCTCCTATTTGAAGACGCTCGGCAGCCACAGCGAAATGGCCGGAATGTAAGTGACGAGCCCCAGCACCACGAGGCCTGCGCCATAGAATGGCCAGATCGAGCGCATCGATTCCCAGACGGATATCTTGCCCACTGCGCACGCCACGAACTGCACCGCGCCCACCGGCGGCGTGTTCAGCCCGATGCCGAAATTGAGGATCATGATGACGCCGAAATGCACCGGATCGACGCCGTAGGCCTGCGCCACGGGCAGGAAGATCGGCGTGCAAATGATGATCGTCGGCCCCATGTCCATGAAGGTTCCGAGGAACAGCATCAGGAGGTTGAGCAGGAGAAGCACGACCAGCGGATCGTCCGAGATCGCGTTCATGGAGGCGATCAGCGCTGCCGGCACTTTCAGGAAGGCCATCAACCAGGAGAACGCCGCCGCCATGCCGATGATGAGCAGCACCATGGCCGTGGTGCGCACGGCGCCGTAGGTGGCATGAACGAAACCTTCCCAGGTCATCTGCCGGTAAACGAAGACAGTTACGAGCAACGCATAGATGACGGCGATACAGGAACTCTCGGTAGCCGTGAACACGCCCGATCGTACGCCGCCGAAGATGATCGCGATCAGCAGCAGGCCGGGCACCGCGACGGCGAAGAGATGCGCGACGGCGGTGAAGCCGGGAAACGGTTCGGTCGGATAGCCGCGGGAGCGCGCCACGAAATAGGCGGTGATCATCAGTGACAGGGCCAGTAGCAGGCCCGGGATGATGCCGGCCGTGAACAGATCGGCGATGGAGATCTTTCCGCCTGCCGAGATCGAATAGATGATCATGTTGTGCGACGGCGGCAGCAGCAGCGCGATCAGCGCCGCCATCGATGTGACGTTGACGGCGTAGTCTGCTCCATAGCCGCGCGCCTTCATCTGCGGGATCATCAGGCCGCCTACCGCCGCTGCCTCCGCCACCGCGGAGCCCGAAATGCCGCCGAACAGTGTAGCGGTGGCGATGTTGACCTGCCCGAGGCCGCCGCGCAAATGACCGACGAGCGAGCCGGCGAAGGCAACGATCTTGCTGGCGATGCCGCCGCGCACCATCAAGTCGCCGGCGTAGATGAAAAACGGAATGGCCAGCAGCGAAAAGACGCTCATGCCGGAATTCAGTCGCTGGAACACGATGAGCGGCGGCAGGCCCATATAGAGGACGGTGGCAAGGCTTGCGACGCCGAGGCAGAAAGCGATTGGCGTGCCGATAAGCATCAGCAGGGTGAAGACGCCGAACAGAATCCACAGTTCCATGGCGTCAGACCTTCACGTTCGCGGTGTCGAGTTCGGCCGCGACTTCGGCCGGCGGCAGTTCATCGAGGGCATCGTCGATCGGCGCACCGGAGAGGCGAAGCACGATGCGCTCCAGCGTGAAGAGCACGATGAGCGCGCCTCCCGCGACAAGCGGGACGTAATCCCAGCCCCCCGATATGCCGAGTGACGGCAAGGTAGAGCCCCAGGTCAATGCGACCAGCTGGCTGCCATACCAGATCATGCCGATGCCGAAGGCGAGCGCGACGAGGTCCGAAATCATCCGCAGCCAACGCTTGCCGCCTTTCGGCAGCACGTAGAGCAGGACGTCGAAGCCAAGATGGTAGTTCTCGCGCACACCGACGGCGGCGCCGAGGAAAATGAACCAGCTCATCAGCATCACCGAGCCCGGCTCGGTCCAGCTCGGCGAGCGGTTCAGAACATAGCGGCCGAACACCTGCCATGCGACGAAGGCGGTCATCAGCACCAGCCCGATGCCGGCGATCGACAGCGCCGCCGTGCTGACGCGCGACATCACTTGCGCGACGCCGGACAGGAGCGGTCTTGGTTTTGGGCTGGAAGTCACCGGTTTTCTCCGCAAGAGGATGGCGGCGCGGAATGTCCGCGCCGCCGCCTGATCACTGCACGGCCTTGATGGCTTCGACCATGGCCTTCAGCTTGTCGTCCTTGACGTGCTTCTCGTAGACCGGCCCCATCGCGTCGATGAAGGGCTGCTTGTCCGGCGTCGTGATCTGCGAACCTGCTGCCTCGACCTTGGCGCGCGATTCCTTGACCTTGGCGGTCCACAGCTCGCGCTGCTTGGCGACGCTTTCTTTGGCGGCCGCCTTGAAGATCGCCTGGTCTTCCGGCGTCAGCTTGTCCCAGCTCGACTTCGCCATGACGAAGGCTTCCGGCACCATCGTGTGCTCGTCGAGCGAATAATACTTGGCGACTTCCGCGTGCTTGGCAGTGTCGTAGCTCGGAAAATTATTCTCCGCGCCGTCGATGACCCCAGTCTCGATCGCCGAATACACTTCGCCATAAGGCATCGGTGTCGCGTTGGCGCCGAGTGCCGCCACCATGTCGACGAAGATGTCGGACTGGATGACGCGAAACTTCATCCCGGCCATATCGGCTACAGTGTTGATCGGCTTCTTCGAATTGTAGAAGGAGCGGGCACCGCCGTCGTAAAAGGCGAGCAGCACCAGCCCGACCTGGTCGAACGCCGCCGCGATCTGGTCGCCGATCGCCCCGTCCATGACTTTGTGCATATGCTCTTCCGAACGGAAGATGTAGGGCAGCGAGGGCACGGTGGTCTCGGGGATGAGCCCGTTGAACGGCGCCATCGAAACACGGTTGAGATCGATCACGCCGGTGCGCACCTGCTCGATCGTGTCCTTTTCCTCGCCAAGTTGCGCGGAAGGATAGATCTCGACCACATAGCGGCCGGCGGTGCGCTCCTTCACCAGCTCGCCGAAATATTTGACCGCCTCGACCGTCGGATAGCCATCCGGGTGGGTGTCGGACGAGCGCAGGACCGTCTGGGCGCTTGCCGATCCGGCCAGCAGTGCGGCGGCAACTAGCGTAGCTCCCGCCAGTCTAGAAAAATGCAGCATTGGTTTCCTCCCGTTTTGAAACGATGGCGGCAAGCGCCGTTAGAGCCGGTACGCCTTTTTCGCGAGCGTATAGGCAAGTTCCTGCGCCAGCTCGTGCGCCTCGTCTTCGCCGAGCCGATGCTCAGTGACGAGACGCGCCAGAAAAGCGCAATCGACCCGGCGCGCCACATCATGGCGGGCCGGTATGGATGGGAAGGCGCGGGTGTCGTCGTTGAAACCGACGGTGTTGTAGAAACCGGCGGTTTCGGTGGTCATCTCACGGAACCTGCGCATGCCTTCGGGGCTGTCGTGGAACCACCAGGCCGGCCCGAGCTTCAATGCCGGGTAGACGCCGGCGAGCGGCGCCAGCTCGCGCGCATAGCTGGTCTCGTCGAGGGTGAAGAGGATGACGGTGAGGTCGCGTTCCAGCCCGACACAGTCGAGCAGCGGCTTCAGCGCCGTCACATAATCGGTTCGGGTCGGGATGTCGAAGCCTTTATCCCTGCCGAACTTCTGAAAGATAGAAGGCGAATGATTGCGCCAGGAGCCGGGATGGATCTGCAGGACCAGCCCGTCGTCGCGGCTCATCTTGGCCATCTCGGTCAGCATCTGGGCGCGAAACAGTTTTCGCTCGCGCTCGTCGTCCGAGCCCCGGCGGACACGGTTGAACAGCTCCGCGGCGGCGGCATCCGAAAGATTGGCGGTGTCGGCCGTCGGATGGCCGTGATCGGAGGACGTCGCACCGAAACTCTTGAAGAAGGCGCGCCGCTGGCGATGCGCATCGAGATAGCCGGCCCAAGTGCCGGTGTCGCAGCCGGTGATCTCGCCAAGCCGGTCGAGATTGGCCGAAAAACCTTCGAAATCGGGATCGACGATCGCATCCGGCCGGTAGGCGGTGACGACGCGGCCCTGCCAGCCGCTGTCGCGGATCGTTCGATGCCATTGGAGATCGTCGAGCGCGCCCTCCGTCGTCGCGATGACCTCGATGTTGAAGCGCTCGAACAGCGCCCGAGGGCGATAGTCTTCACGCTGCAGCAGCGTCGCGATCGTGTCGTAATGGCGGTCGGCTGTCTTGGCATTCAGCGGCTCGCCGATGCCGAACAGATGGGCGAGCACATGGTCGAACCACAGCCGGGTCGGCGTACCCCGAAACAGGTAGTAATGCTCGGCGAAGCGCCGCCAGATCGTTCTGCCGTCGGTCTCCACCGGCGAGCCGTCAAGCGTTGGCACCCCAAGGTCCTCAAGCCGAACGCCCTGGCTGAACAGCATGCGGAAAATGTAGTGGTCCGGCACGATCAGCAATTGCGCCGGATCGGGAAACGCCTCGTTGAGCGCATACCAGCGCGGATCGGTGTGGCCGTGCGGGCTGACGATCGGCAGATCCTTGACCGCCGCGTAGAGATCGCGGGCCAGCGAAAGCGGGCGCGCCTCGGCGGCAAACAGCAAGTCCGGATCCGTCAATGCGGCCACGTAGATCCTCCCAACCCGGACATCGGTAGGGTTGGAAAGAAATAATGTCAACATACAAAAACTGGGTTGTTGTATGATGACTTTTCGTCGGCCATTGCCCATTGTGCGTGACGGCATCGGGTGTTACGCCGCCTGCCAGCAGGGACCCAACAATCTCGATCAGACACGTGGCGCAATGACCAACAGACGCCTTTCCAACAGTACGCTGAAGGCACTGCCGGCTTCGGTCGCGGTTCCGCGCTACGCCCGCGGCGGCGTCGCACCGGGCATCGTCCATCTCGGCGTCGGTGCGTTCCATCGCGCCCATCAGGCGGCCTATGTCGACGACTGCCTGGCGGCGGGCGAGGCGGACTGGGGCATTGTCGGCGTGTCCTTGCGCAGTCCAGACACGCGCGACGCACTGGCGCCGCAGGATGGCCTCTACACGCTGGCGATCAGGAGCAGCATCGGCGAAGAGCTGCGCGTCATCGGTTCGATCCTGTCGCTGCTGGTGGCGCCGGAAGATCCGGCTGCGGTGCTCGCCGCTCTGACGGATCAGCGCACCCGCATCGTCACGCTCACGATCACAGAAAAGGCTTATCTGAGAGCAGCCGGCGGCGGTCTGGACAGCACCCATCCGGACATCGTCCATGATTTGGCTAACCCGCAAATGCCACGGACGGCGCATGGTTTTCTCACCGAAGCGCTGTCGCGCCGCCGTTTCGCCGGCATCAAGCCTTTCACCGTGCTCTGCTGCGACAACCTTCCGGCCAATGGCGCTACGCTGCACCGCCTGCTGGTCGAATTCGCAGCACTGCGCGATCCCGGCCTTGCCGGGCACATCGCCGACGGCGTCGCCTTCCCGTCGAGCATGGTCGACCGCATCGTGCCGGCGACCACCGATGCCGACCGGGCGCGTATCGCCGTCGAGCTCGGCGTCGAGGATGCCTGGCCGGTGATGACCGAGCCGTTCTGCCAATGGGTGGTCGAGGATGATTTCCCGGCAGGCAGGCCGGTCTGGGAAGAGTTCGGCGTCACCATGGTCGGCGACGTCGGGCCCTTCGAAGACATGAAGCTGCGGCTGCTCAACGGTTCGCATTCGGCAATCGCCTATCTCGGCCTGCTCAGCGGCTTCGACACGGTCGACCGCGCCTTTGCCGATCCGGCGATCCGGCAATTCGTCGACGGACTATGGGCCGAGGCTATCCCGACACTGCCGCAGGACGCCGGGCTCGATACGGCCGGCTACACGGCCCAGCTCGCCGAACGCTATTCGAACACCGCGCTCGCCCATCGCACGGCGCAGATCGCCAATGACGGCAGCCAGAAGCTGCCGCAGCGCATCGTCGCCTCGGCCCTCGATCGACTGAGCGCCGGTGACCCGCCCGCGCATCTCATGTTGGTGGTGGCGGCCTGGATCGCCGCTTGCGAGGCGCGCGGCAAAACCTTGCCGGAAGCCCATTTTACCGACCCGATCGACACTCCGCTTACGGCGCTCGGCAGCCGGCCGGCTGATGAAACGGTGACAGCGATATTCGATCTCGCCGGCTTCGCCAAAGACCATTCCCACCGCATGACACTGATCGATCTGACGGCAGCCCATCTCGAGCGCCTGCGGCGGGGCGGACCTGCCGCTGCCTTCGCGGCGCTTGGCATACGGAGTGAGAAGCCATGAGACAAACCTGGCGCTGGTTCGGGCCAGACGATCCGGTGACGCTTGCCCATGTCCGTCAAGCCGGCGCCGTCGGCATCGTCAGCGCGCTGCATCACCTCAATGACGGCCGCGCCTGGCCGGCGGACGAGATCGCCAGGCGCAAGGCCGACATCGAGGCAGCGGGCCTGACCTGGGATGTGGTCGAAAGCATTGTCGTCCATGAGGACATCAAGACCCGCAGCGGCAACTGGCGCACCCTGATCGACAATTACAAGGCGTCGGTCCGCTCCGTCGCCGCCGCCGGGATCAATACCGTCTGCTATAATTTCATGGCGATCACCGACTGGACGCGCACAGACCTCGATTATCCCATGCCGCATGGCGGCACGGCGCTGCGCTTCGATGTCGTCGAGCTCTGCGCCTATGACGTCTTCATCCTTGAGCGAGAAGGGGCGGAGGCCGATCACCCGCCGGCCCGCGTCGAAGCCGCGCGTGTGCGACTGCAAGGACTGAGCGACAGCGACAAGGCAAGGCTGGAGCGCAACCTGATCGGCTGGGTCCCGGCGCGCGAATTCATCTTCGATCGGGCAAGCTTCCGCCGCGCCCTCGACCTCTACAAGGACGTCTCCACCGAAGGCCTGCGCGAAAACCTGTTTGCCTTCCTGCGCGAGATCGTGCCGGTGGCCGAAGAGGCCGGGGTCAGGATGGCGATCCACCCCGACGATCCACCTTTTTCGCTGTTCGGCCTGCCGCGCATCGTTTCCAATGCTAATGATGCCCGCGCGCTGCTCGACGCCGTCGCTTCGCCGGCCAACGGGTTGACGCTGTGCACCGGCTCCTACGGGGCGGGCGCGCAGAACGATCTGCCGACGATGGCCAAGGCCTTCGCCGAAAACATCCATTTCGCCCATCTGCGCAACGTCACCAAGGAGCCAGACGGCTCCTTCCACGAAGCCGAGCACCTCGACGGCGACACCGACATGGTGGCGGTCGTGTCGGCGCTGATTGGCGAAGAGCGCCGGCGCAAGGCGGCAGGCAGGGCGGACTGGCAGATTCCGATGCGCCCCGACCATGGCCACGCCATCGTCGACGACATCGGCAAGAAGGTGAACCCCGGCTATTCCTGCATCGGCCGCCTGAAGGGCCTCGCCGAACTGCGCGGCGTCATGCGCGCAGTGGAGGCGCTGACAGTTTGAGCTATTTGCCTGAAGGATCCAATATTTGTCGGGAAGAATAGTCGACGCCCTTGGAATTCCAGAACAGCCGCACGGCCTTGCCGACCAGATTTTCATAGGGGACAAAACCCACCAGGAAGCGGCTATCGTTGGAGTTGTCGCGATTGTCCCCCAATGTGAAATACTCTGCCGTAGGCACCACAAACTCGCGTGTGTCGTCGCCGATCGAGTTGCCTAAGTCGATTACCGAATAAGAAATGCCCTCCGGCAGTGTCTCCCACTGGAGCTTGGCCGACTGTACTTCGCCGGAGGAATAGTCACCGACATCCTGCAGCTTCACTGGCACGCCATTGATGTGGAGCACCCCGCCGACCATCTGAATCCTATCGCCGGGCAAGCCGATGACTCTCTTGACGTAGTCTATGTCCGGTTCAGATGGCAGCCTGAACACCATAATATCTCCTCGCCTTGGCTCGGCGCCGAATATCCGGCCGTCAACAGGCAGCAGTCCAAACGGGACGCTATAGCGGCTGTAGCCGTAGGCGAATTTGGAAACGAAGAAATGATCCCCGTCCGCCAGCGTTGGAACCATGCTGCTGGACGGCATGGAGAACGGCTGGAATAGGAACGCGCGTATTGCGAATGCAGCCGGATACGAGGTCAGAAAGACGAGCACCAGCACCGAAAGCCCGTGCGCGTACCATCTGTCCGGCTTGAACCGGTGTGCGAAGGGAACAACGATCGCTGCCCACAGGGCCATCAACCCGATCCCTGAAAAATTGGCCCACCAACCAAGATCGACGCCAGGCAATACCGGAAAGCCGATGTAAATAAGCGCGAAAACGACGACGCTGATCACCACCAGGCTGACGACGGCCAGTTTGCCGCTGCCGATCCACAGAAAGCCGCCGAACGGACCGCCAAAGGCTGACACCAAGGCCGTCGACCACAGGGATCGCGAAGCTGTTTCTCGTTGCGCTGTTTCTTCCGTCACGGCCACCCCTCAATGCCCAGGCAGCCAGACTGTCCACCAAACAAAAAAGCGGGGCAACCCCGCTTTTTCAGTCGGTCATTTGAGCGAACCTCAAGCCGGCAGGATGGCGCCTTCGAGCGTGGTGAGTTGGCTAAGGAACTGCTCGGCCTTGCTGCGGGTCTGATCGTCCTTGGCGTCGGCGGCGTCTTCCCTGGCCTCTTGGATGCGGCGGGCAAGGTCGGCGCGGTCGATGTCGCCGACGGCCACAGCCGATTCCGCCAGCAGCGTGCAGCCGGCCGGAACGATGTCGGCAAAGCCGCCGAACACCACATAGCGCTCTTCCTTGCCTTGCGCGGTCTTCAGCGTAACGACGCCCGGCTTGATTGTGGTCATGACCGGGGCGTGATGCGCCATGACAGTCATCTCGCCTTCGGCGCCCGGGATGACGACGGATTCGACTTGCTCGGAAACCAAGAGGCGCTCCGGCGAGACCAGTTCGAATTTGAAAGCTTCAGGCATGATCAATTTAGCGAGTAGGGAATAGGAACTAGGCAGTAGCAAGTGGCCCTAACCGGCTCACATCACGCAACTGCTATTCCCTACCACTACTGACTACTCCCTATTCCCTAAATTACGCCGCTTCGGCGGCCAGGCGCTGTGCCTTCTCGACCGCTTCCTCGATGCCGCCGACCATGTAGAAGGCAGCCTCCGGCAGATGGTCGTAATCGCCGTTGCAAAGGCCCTTGAAGCCCTTGATGGTGTCGGCGAGGTCGACCAGCTTGCCCGGTGCGCCGGTGAACACTTCCGCGACGAAGAAGGGCTGCGACAGGAAGCGCTCGATCTTGCGGGCGCGGGCAACCGTCTGCTTGTCCTCTTCCGACAGCTCGTCCATGCCCAGGATGGCGATGATATCCTGCAGCGACTTGTAGCGCTGGAGAATCGACTGCACCTGGCGGGCGACCTGGTAATGCTCTTCGCCGACGACCATCGGGTCGAGCATGCGCGAGGTCGAATCGAGCGGATCGACGGCCGGATAGATGCCCTTTTCCGAAATCGCGCGGTTGAGCACGGTCGTCGCGTCGAGGTGGGCGAACGATGTCGCCGGTGCCGGGTCGGTCAGGTCGTCGGCCGGCACATAGATCGCCTGCACCGAGGTGATCGAGCCCTTGGTCGTCGTGGTAATACGCTCCTGCAGCGCACCCATGTCGGTGGCCAGCGTCGGCTGGTAGCCCACGGCCGAAGGAATGCGGCCGAGCAGCGCCGACACTTCCGAACCCGCCTGCGTGAAGCGGAAGATGTTGTCGACGAAGAACAGCACGTCCTGGCCCTGGTCGCGGAAATATTCGGCAACCGTCAAGCCGGTCAGGCCGACGCGGGCGCGGGCGCCCGGCGGCTCGTTCATCTGGCCATAGACGAGCGCCGCCTTGGATCCTTCGCCGCCGCCCTTCTTGTTGACGCCGGACTCGATGAACTCGTGATAGAGGTCGTTGCCTTCGCGGGTGCGCTCGCCGACGCCGGCGAACACCGAGAAGCCGCCATGCGCCTTGGCGACGTTGTTGATCAGTTCCTGGATCAGCACCGTCTTGCCGACGCCGGCGCCGCCGAACAGGCCGATCTTGCCGCCGCGGGCATAGGGGGCCAGCAGGTCGAGCACCTTGATGCCGGTGACCAGGATCTGCGCTTCCGTCGACTGCTCGACATAGGTCGGCGCCGGCTGGTGGATCGAGCGCATCTCGATGCCGTCGACTGGGCCTGCCTCGTCGACCGGCTCGCCGATGACGTTGATGATGCGGCCGAGCATGCCCGGGCCGACCGGCACGGTAATCGGTGCACCGGTGTCATAGACGTCCTGGCCGCGGACCAGCCCTTCGGTCGAGTCCATGGCGATGCAGCGCACAGTGTTCTCGCCCAGATGCTGGGCAACCTCGAGCACCAGGCGATTGCCGACGTTGATCGTCTCAAGCGCGTTCAGGATCGCCGGCAGATGTTCGCCGAACTGGACGTCGACAACGGCGCCGATGACCTGCCGAACCTTGCCGGCCAGGCCGGTTTTCTTGATGGTGGCGGCCGGCGTATTCACAGCGGCGGCCTTGGTTGCTGCCGCCTTCTTGGCCGGAGCGGCCTTGCTTGCCGCCGCAGCCTTTGCTGGTGCCGCGGCCTTAGGGGCTGCCGTCTTCGGGGTCGCTGCTTTCGCCATCGTCTTTACCCTTTTCGTCTCTTTGTTTCTCACACGCTTGAGGTCGATGACCTCCTTGCGAGCGTGCCTAGAGCGCCTCGGCGCCCGAAATGATTTCGATCAATTCCTTGGTGATCTGCGCCTGCCGCTGGCGGTTGTAGGTGATCGACAATTTGTTGATCATGTCGCCGGCGTTGCGCGTCGCATTGTCCATGGCGCTCATCTTGGCGCCCATCTCGCCGGCAGCATTCTCGAGCAGCGCGCGAAAAACCTGCACGGAAATGTTGCGCGGGATGAGATCGGAGAGGATTTCGCCCGGCTCCGGCTCGTATTCGTAGACAGCGCTGCCGCCATCCTTCACTTCCGCGGCAGCCGAAGGCGCGCCCGCCGGGATAATTTGCTGCGCGGTCGGGATCTGGCTGATCACCGACTTGAACTGCGAATAGAACAGCGTGCAGATGTCGAAGCCGCCTTCGTTGAACAGGTGGATCACCTTCTTGGCGATGGCATCGGCATTGACGAAGCCCAGCGTCTTGACCTCGCGCAGATCGACACGCTCGATGATCAATGCCCCGTAGTCGCGGCGCAATATGTCGAACCCCTTCTTACCGACGCAGATGATCTTGACCTGCTTGCCGTCGGCCAGAAGCTTGCGGATGTGGTCGCGGGCAAAACGGGCGATCTGCGAATTGAAGCCGCCGCACAGACCACGTTCGGCCGTGCAGACGACAAGCAGATGCACGTCGTCCTTGCCGGTGCCGGTCATCAGCGCCGGGGCATCGCCGCCGTCGCCGATCGCCTGGGTGATGTTGGCCAGCACCGCGCCCATGCGC
Source organism: Mesorhizobium sp. M0909 (assembly GCF_040319515.1). Lineage (NCBI taxonomy): Bacteria > Pseudomonadati > Pseudomonadota > Alphaproteobacteria > Hyphomicrobiales > Phyllobacteriaceae > Mesorhizobium > Mesorhizobium sp. M0909. The sequence goes on along the minus strand of NZ_JAMYOA010000001.1, from coordinate 124,128 downwards.
TCCGAATAGGGACGCGCCGCTTCCGCCGCTTCCTGCGCGCGACGCAGCTTCGCCGCGGCGACCATCTGCATCGCCTTGGTGATCTTCTGCGTCGCCTTGACCGAGGCGATACGGTTACGAAGGTCTTTTAACGAAGGCATGCTTCAAACCTGATCCCGTCCGTCCTGCTCAAGCAAAGGTCTTGGCGAAGGCGTCGATTTCTGCCTTCAGCCTGGCGCGCAGATCGTCGGACAGCGCCTTCTCCTTGCGGATGCCGTCGAGCACGTCCTTGCCGGCCGAGCGCATATGCGACAACAGGCCATGCTCGAATTTGCCCACCTGGTTGATCGCAAGCTTGTCGAGATAGCCATTGACGCCGGCGAAGATCACCGCGACCTGCTCCTCGACTTTGAGCGGCGAGAATTGCGGCTGCTTCAACAGCTCGGTCAGGCGCGAGCCGCGGTTGAGCAGGCGTTGCGTGGCGGCATCGAGGTCGGAGCCGAACTGCGCGAAAGCAGCCATCTCGCGGTACTGCGCAAGCTCGCCCTTGATCGATCCGGCAACCTGCTTCATCGCCTTGATCTGCGCCGAGGAGCCGACGCGCGACACCGACAGGCCGACATTGACCGCCGGACGGACGCCCTGGAAGAACAGATTGGTTTCCAGGAAGATCTGGCCGTCGGTGATCGAGATGACGTTGGTCGGGATGTAGGCCGAAACGTCGTTGGCCTGCGTCTCGATGATCGGCAGCGCCGTCAGCGAACCGCCGCCATTTTCGTCATTGAGCTTGGCGGCGCGCTCAAGCAGGCGCGAGTGCAGGTAGAAGACGTCGCCCGGATAGGCCTCGCGGCCCGGCGGACGGCGCAGCAGCAGCGACATCTGGCGATAGGCGACGGCTTGCTTCGACAGATCGTCGTAGCTGATCAGCGCATGCATGCCGTTGTCGCGGAAATATTCGCCCATGGTGCAAGCGGTGAACGGTGCCAGGAACTGCATCGGCGCCGGATCGGAGGCGGTCGCGGCGATGATGATCGAATAGTCGAGCGCGCCGCGCTCTTCCAGGACCTTGACGAACTGCGCCACCGTCGAGCGCTTCTGGCCGACGGCGACATAGACGCAGTACAGCTTTTCCTTCTCAGGGCCGTTGTCGTGCACCGATTTCTGGTTGAGCATGGTGTCGAGGATGATCGCGGTCTTGCCGGTCTGGCGGTCGCCGATGACCAGTTCGCGCTGGCCGCGGCCGACCGGGATCAGTGCGTCGATGGCCTTGAGGCCGGTCGACATCGGCTCGTTCACCGATTTGCGCGGGATGATGCCGGGCGCCTTGACGTCGACGCGCTTGCGCTCGGTGGCCTGGATCGGGCCTTTGCCGTCGATCGGGTTGCCGAGCGCGTCGACGACGCGGCCGAGCAAGCCCATGCCGACGGGCGTATCGACGATGGCGCCGGTGCGCTTGACGGTGTCGCCTTCCTTGATGTCGCGGTCAGCGCCGAAGATGACGACGCCGACATTGTCGGCTTCGAGGTTGAGCGCCATGCCGCGGATGCCGCCGGGGAACTCGACCATCTCGCCGGCCTGGACATTGTCGAGACCGTAGACGCGGGCGATACCGTCACCGACGGACAGCACCTGGCCGACTTCGGAGACCTCGGCCTCCTTGCCGAAATTCTTGATCTGGTCTTTCAGAATTGCGGAAATTTCCGCGGCGCGGATGTCCATCAGCCGACCTCTTTCAGTGCAAGCTTGAGCGAATTGAGTTTGGTTTTGAGCGACGTATCGATCTGGCGCGAGCCGATCTTGACCACCAGTCCGCCGAGCAGCGACGGATCGACGGTGACCGTGATCGCCACGTCCTTGCCGGCGACGCTTTTCAGCGCCGCTTTCAGTTCGGTTTCCTGGGCAGGCGTCAGCGCATGCGCCGAGGTGACCTCGGCAGCGGTCTCGCCACGGTGTTCGGCGGCGATCTGGCGGAACGCCTTGATCATGCCGGGCACGGCAAACAGCCGGCGATTCTGGGCAACGACGCGCAGGAAATTGCCGGTGAGGCCGGTAATCCCTGCTTTGTCGGCGATCGCGGCGATCGCCTTGGCCTGGTCCTCGCTGGAGAAGACCGGGCTCCTGATCAGCCGCGAAAGGTCAGCGCTGCCTTCGAGCATGGCTTCGAACCTGTTGAGGTCGGCCTCGACGCTCGCGACCGAATTGGTCTGCAGCGCGAGTTCGAACAGCGAACCCGCATAGCGTTCTGCGACACCTGAGATTGGCGATGACGATTGGGCCACGGACCGTCTTTTCTCTTGTCTGACAGGCCGCAGATTGTTGGCGCGAGCAAAAACTCTGGCTAAATCTTTGACCTTACTGCATTTTTCCAAGCACGGAGGCGCGGCTTCCGCTATCCCCGGTCGAAAGTCGATTGCCGTCTAGCACAGGCATTTTCAGACCGCAATGCGTCGTCCGGCATGGTTTTCAGGCACTATTGTCGCATCCGCTGGCGGAGTTCAGCAACCAACCCCGGATTGATCCCTGATTCAGGGCAAAAAGCCGAAGGCGAAGGCAAGCGGCAGCGCCGCCAGCACCAGCTCGACGACGATGGAAGCCCAGTTGAACGGCGTATTGGCGCCGTCCGACATCATCGACAGCAGCCGGCCGAAGGCGGTGAACAGCCAGGAGAAGCCGAGCGCCATGTAGAGCAGCGGCTGCGCCAGGAGGATGCAGCACAGGCTGACGCCGAGATAGAAGCCCGACATCCGGCCGCGCCCCTCGGCGATCGCCGCTGCCTTCTCCGGTCTGACCTGCAGCCGCAGGATGCGGAATGCCAGCTGTGGCGCCAGGAATAGCAATAGGCCGAGCAATAAGGTCGCGACCGCGCTCGACCATGCCAGCCACTCGCCCTGGCTCATCGGCCATGGAAACGCAAATTCCATCTTGTCCCCTCGTAAATGCATGGTCGAAATTTCGGACATTCTAGCGAAGCAACTGACATGCGCCAGATGGCCGTCGGCAATATGCAGGGCGCGTCAGCCCAACGCGCGCGCCGTTGTCTCGACCGGGCTAACAGGATGTTACACGACCGGCTGTTTTTTTCTGCACAATTCCTATTTGTGGCTACATGAGACCACAAGGGGTTCCGCGCATGAGGACGATGCAACTACGAGAGGCAAGGGCCAGCCTTTCCGCGCTCGTGGAGGCTGCTGAGAACGGTGAGCCCACGGTTATCACCAAGCACGGCAAGCCCGCAGTCATGGTGGTGCCAATCGGTGAGGGACGGAAACTTTATCCGCAGAACAGCCAAAAAGACTTCGTGGATTTCCTGCTTCGGTATCCAGGCGGCATCGAGCTTGAGCGAAACGAATCGCCGTCGCGGTAAATGGAGTTTTGACCGGCTATCTGCTTGATAAGTCTTTTCTCTCGGCATTTGCACCTGGTCGGCCTCTGCTTCCGTCACACGTGCAGAACTGGCTTGCCGAACAAAGAGAACGCGGCTCTTGGCAGCTCTCGTCGATAGTTATCTTGCGAAACTGAAGCGGGCGGGCGGACATATGAAGGCAGAGCGCATCAATGAGTGGTTCAAAAGGTTGCTTCTGGAGTTCAACCAGCGCATCCTTCCCATCGATTTAGCTATCGCGCGAGAAGCTGGAAACTCGAAGATGCCACGATCGCCAGAGGCGCCAATCCGGGTCTGGCGGACGTTCTGATCGCAGCTACTGCCCGTTTGCACGGCCTGTCAGTTTTGACGGCCAACACCCGGCATTTTGCGATTCTCGACGTGCCTTACCTTAACCCATTCACCGAAGGCATCTCGAAAGGGTAATTCGACAGCTTACAAGAAGCTCTGCGGGTCGATGTCGACCTGGACTCGCACCGAGCCCCTTATCTTCGGTCCCTCGGCCAGCATGGTGCGAATGAACCCTTGCATGTCGGCGCGCCGCTCGCCCTGGATCAGCAGGCGAAAGCGATGGCGGCCGCCGATCAATGACAGCGGCGCCTCGGCCGGGCCGAGCACGAACACGTCGGTGGCTTGTGGCGCGGCGCGACGCAGGCCACGGGCGTGCCCTTCGGCTTCGGCCCGTGTCGCCGCGCTGACGATGACGCCGGCGAGCCTGCCGAAGGGCGGCAGCCCCGCCCGCTCACGCTCGGCGATCTCGCGCTCGTAGAAGGCCTCGGCGTCGCCGGAGACGATCGCGCGCATCACCGGGTGGTCGGGTTGGAAGGTCTGCAGCAGGCCGAGGCTTTTCTTGCCGGTGCGGCCGGCGCGGCCGGTCACCTGGCTGAGCAGTTGGAAGGTGCGCTCGGCGGCGCGCGGGTCGCCATTGGCAAGGCCGAGATCGGCATCGACCACACCGACCAGCGTCATGTTGGGGAAATTATGGCCCTTGGCGACGAGTTGCGTGCCGATGACGATGTCGGCCTCGCCATTGGCGATGGCTTCAAGCTCGAGCCGCAGCCGTCGCACGCCGCCCATCAGGTCGGACGACAAGACGATGGTGCGGGCATCGGGGAAATGCGCGACGACCTCCTCGGCGATGCGCTCGACGCCCGGCCCGCAGGCAACCAGATGGTCGAGCGTGCCGCATTCCGGGCAGGCTTCGGGCCGGCGTTCATTGTGCCCGCAGTGGTGGCAGACAAGCTGGCCGCGAAAGCGATGCTCGACCAGCCAGGCCGAGCAGACCGGACAGCCAAAGCGGTGGCCGCAGACCCGGCAGAGCGTCAGCGGCGCATAGCCGCGCCTGTTGAGGAACAGCAGCGACTGTCCCTTTCTCTCCAGCGTCTGCCGCATATGGCCGAGCAGCACCGGCGACAGGAAGCCGCCACGTGCCGGCGGCGCGCGGCGCATGTCGACCGTCTGGAGATCGGGAAGTGCCGCCTCGGCAAAGCGCGCCGAAAGCACCGCCCTGCTGTAGCGGCCCTGGCTGGCATTGACCCGGCTTTCGACCGACGGCGTCGCCGAAGCGAGCACGACTGGAAAGCCGCCGATATGGCCGCGCACCACGGCCATGTCGCGCGCGTTGTAGAAGACGCGATCCTCCTGCTTGTAGGCGGGATCGTGCTCTTCGTCGACGACGATCAGTCCAAGCTCCCTGAACGGTAGGAACAGCGCCGAGCGCGCGCCGGCAACGACCCGCACGCCGCCTTCCGCCACCTGTCGCCAGACCTTTTCGCGCATTCTTGGCGGCAGGTCCGAGTGCCACTCCGCCGGCTTGGCGCCGAACCGCTCCTGGAAGCGTTCGAGAAAAGCGTGGGTCAGCGCAATTTCCGGCAGCAGGATCAGCACCTGCTTGCCACGATCGAGCGCGGCCGCGACCGCCTCGAAATAGACCTCCGTCTTGCCGGATCCGGTTACACCGTCGAGCAGGGTGACCCCGAATGTGCCCGTCGTGACATTGGCGCGCAGCGTCTCGGCGGCATCGCTCTGGTCCGGCATCAGTGAAGGCTGGGCGTAGCCCGGGTCGGGTGCTGCGACTACCGGCCGCGGCGGGATCATCACCGTCTCGAATACGCCCTGCGCCCGCAGCCCGTCCACCACCGTCGACGACACGCCTGCCGCATGCGCCAGGCCGGACCGCGTCCAGGCCAGTCCGCCCTCGGCTGTCTCCAGCACGCGCGTCCTCGCCTCCGTCATCCGGTCGGGTCTGGCGAAGGTGCGCTGCAGCCCTTCGATCCACGGCTCCGGATCGAACGCCTCTGGCGCCCTGAGCAGCATGCGCGCCACCATGCCGGGCGGCGACAGCGTGTACTGCGCCACCCAATCGACAAAACGCCGCATCGCGCGGTCGATCGGCGGGCAGTCGAAAACCTGCTCGATCGGCCGCAATTTCTTCGCGTCGACCTTTTCGACGACGCCGTCCCAGACGATGCCGGCGACCTGGCGGGGCCCAAGCGGAACGCGCACGATCGAGCCCGGCACCACGCGCATGCCAGCCGGCACGGCATAGGTGTAGGGGCGCTCGGCGGGCATCGGCACCAGCACCGGTGCGGCCGCGACAAAGGGCGAATCTTCGATCATGAGGCGTGACCTTGCCCCGACTTTGGTCTAGATCAAAGTCCGACCCCAAATGTGCATGACGTGCACATGAAAAATCTTCAGGAGACCGCCATGAAATTTTTTGTCGACACCGCCGATGTCAAGGAAATCCGCGAGCTGAACGATCTGGGGCTACTCGACGGCGTAACCACCAATCCGTCGCTGATCCTGAAATCCGGCGGCAAGATCGCCGACGTCACAAGAGAGATCTGCGAGATCGTCAAGGGCCCGGTCTCGGCCGAAGTCGTCGCCACCGAATACAAGGACATGATGGCGGAGGCCAAGATCCTGGCCAGGATCGCCGACAATGTCTGCATCAAGGTGCCGCTGACGCTCGACGGCCTGAGAGCCTGCAAGGACATCCGGTCGGACGGCCGCATGGTCAACGTCACGCTGTGCTTCTCGGCCACCCAGGCGCTGCTCGCCGCCAAGGCCGGCGCCTCCTTTATCTCGCCCTTCGTCGGCCGCATCGACGACAGCGGCTGGGACGGCATGGAGCTGATTGCCGATATTCGCACCATCTACGACAATTATGACTTCCAGACTGAAATCCTGACCGCTTCGGTGCGCACCGTGAACCATGTCAAGCAGGCGGCGCTGATCGGCGCCGACGTCATCACCGCGCCGCCGGCGACGCTCAAGGCACTGGTCAAGCACCCGCTGACCGACAAGGGCCTGGAGCTGTTCCTCGCCGACTGGGCAAAGACCGGGCAGAAGATCGGCTGAAGCGACTATCCTGCGAACAAAAAAGGCCGAGCAATCGGCCTTTTTTGCAGATTGCGCGCTCTGGAAACACCTAGCTTGCCGCCGGCTTGCCGTGCTTGATCAGATCCTGGGCGATCGACAGCCGCAGCACATCCGCCAGTTCGCGCGCCGCACGGTTCTCGGCGTCGATCTGGGCTCGGTATGACGCGAATTCCTGGCGGGGCCTGTCGTATGACGACGGAATCGTGCGCTTGCCCCTCGCTATGACCGTGCCCGTCTTGGCATCGCTGAGCACATAGTTGGCGGTCAGCGTCACGGTGCCGGCGGTCGGCTCGTCCTCGTCGGTCGTGACCTGCTCGATTGCCGCCGATTCGACGAGTTCGGAGACGCCCAGATCAAGCGAATAGACCGGCGAAGCTGGCTCGCCGGCGCCCTGGCCGAGTGCGAAGATCAAATTGTTGCGGACCTGCTGGGCGTAGCGGGTCTTGACCGGCTTGACCGAGATCGATGCCAGCTCGGCAGCAGCGCCGATCTGCGAGCCGGCGACCAGCGGCGCGCTCGAATAGAGCGGCCGCACCGTGCAGGCGGAAACCAGCGCCACCGAGGCGAGCAGCCCGCAAAGCACGATACGGCGCACCGTCAGCTCTGTCTTTCGCGGCTTAGGCAACGACATTGACGATCCTCTGCGGCACGATGATCACCTTGCGCGGCGCCTTACCTTCGAGCGCTTTCTGAACGAAGTCGAGAGCCAGAACCGCCTTTTCGACCGCACCTTGATCCGCGTCGCGGGCAATTGTCAAATCGCCGCGTTTCTTGCCGTTGACCTGGACCGGCAGCACGATCTCGGCGTCGACGACAAGCGAGGGATCGTAGTCCGGCCAGGGCCGTTCGGCGACAAGGTCGGTGCCGCCGAGCGTCTGCCAGCACTCCTCTGCCAGATGCGGCATGACCGGCGCGATCAGGTGCACCAGGATCTCGACGGCCTCACGGCAGGCCGCTTGCAGCGCCGGACCGGCTTTGCCCTCTGCCGCCTCGTTGAGCGGTACGGTCAAGGCATTGGCGAGCTCATAGATGCGGGCGATGGCGCGGTTGAAGGCGAGCTTTTCGATGTCCTCGCCGACCGACTTCAAGATCTTGTGCGCGGCCTTGGACACTGTCCCGGCCTCGCCGTCCTTCGCCGCCTCTGGCCGGACTCCGGCGAGCGATTCGGCAGCCGTCGACACCAGGCGCCAGATGCGCTGGATGAAGCGATGCGCGCCGGCCGCACCCTCGTCGGTCCATTCGACATCGCGCTCGGGCGGCGAGTCCGACAGCATGAACCAGCGCGCCGTATCGGCGCCGTAGCCGTCGGTGATCTCTTCCGGGCTCACCGTATTCTTCTTCGACTTCGACATTTTTTCGAGCGGACCGATCACCGCCTCTTCGCCGGTGGCGATTTCGAAGGCGCGGCGCTTGCCGTCGGCGTCTTCCAGCCTGACCTCGCTGGGCGCAAGCCAGCGGCCGTTCGAGGCGCCGCCAACCCGATAGGTCTCGTGCACCACCATGCCTTGCGTGAACAGGCCCCTGAACGGCTCGGCCAGATCGACATGGCCGGTCTCGCGCATGGCGCGGGTGAAAAAGCGCGAATAGAGCAAATGCAGGATCGCATGCTCGATGCCGCCAATATACTGGTCGACCGGCAGCCATTCAGTCGCGGCCTTGGGATCGGTCGGATCGTTTGCCCAGGGCGCCGTGAAGCGCGCGAAATACCACGAAGAATCGACGAACGTGTCCATCGTGTCGGTTTCGCGCCGCGCGTCCTTGCCGCAACGCGGGCATTTGACGTGCCGCCATGTCGGATGGCGATCGAGCGGATTGCCCGGCCGGTCGAACTCGATATCATCCGGCAGCCTGACCGGCAGGTCGGCTTTCGGCACCGGCACCACGCCGCAATCCTCGCAATGGATCATCGGGATAGGGCAGCCCCAATAGCGCTGGCGCGAAATGCCCCAGTCGCGCAGGCGGAAGTTCACCTTGCGCTCGGCCATCGGCCGGTTGCCGATGGTCTTTTGTTCCAGCAGCTTCGCCACCTCGTCGAACGCCTGATCCGGCCTCATGCCGTCGAGGAAGCGCGAATTGATCATCACGCCGTCGCCGACATAGGCCTCATCGATGACCTGGAAGCTTCCTTGATTCTCGCCTTCCGGCATCACCACCGGAATGACCGGCAGGCCGTATCTGTTGGCGAAGTCGAGGTCGCGCTGGTCACCGGACGGGCAGCCGAAGATGGCGCCGGTGCCGTAGTCCATCAGCACGAAATTGGCGACGTAGACGGGCAGCGTCCACTTCTCGTCGAACGGATGGACGACGCGAATGCCGGTATCGAAGCCCTTCTTCTCGGCCGTCTCCAGGGCCGCCACCGAGGTGCCCATATGGCGGACCTCGTCGATGAACTTTGCCAGCGCCGGATTGTCTTCGGCGGCCTTTTTGGCCAGCGGATGGTCGGCGGCAATCGCCATGAAGGAGGCGCCGAAGATGGTGTCGGGCCTTGTCGTATAGATTTCGAGCTCATGCTCGCCGGCGACTGTCTTGGCCAGCGGCCAGCGGATCAGCAGCCCTTCCGAACGGCCGATCCAGTTCGCCTGCATCAGCTTCACTTTTTCCGGCCAGTCGTCGAGTTGATCGAGCGAATCCAGCAGGTCCTGCGCGTAGTCGGTGATCTTGAAGAACCACTGCGTCAGCTCGCGCTGTTCCACCAGCGCGCCCGAGCGCCAGCCGCGTCCGTCGATGACCTGCTCGTTGGCAAGCACCGTCATGTCCTCCGGATCCCAGTTGACCTTGGAGGATTTGCGCGTCACCAGCCCCTTCTCGACGAAATCGAGGAACAGCATCTGCTGGCGGTGATAGTAATCGACATCGCAGGTGGCGAACTCGCGCGCCCAATCGAGCGACAGGCCCATGACCTTGAGTTGCTCGCGCATGGCGGCGATGTTCTGATAGGTCCAGTCCTTGGGATGGACCTTGTTCTGCATCGCCGCGTTTTCGGCTGGCATGCCAAAGGCGTCCCAGCCCATCGGGTGCAACACGTTGAACCCCTTGGCCCGCTTGTAGCGCGCCACCACGTCGCCCATCGTATAGTTCCGCGTATGGCCGATATGGATGCGCCCCGACGGATAGGGGAACATCTCCAGCACGTAATATTTCGGGCGCGGGTCGTCATTGTCGGCTTCGAACAGCTTCTTGGCGTCCCAGGCCTTCTGCCATTTGGGCTCTGACGCGCGCGGATTGTATCGTTCGGTTGCCATCGGGTGTTTTTCACTTAAAAGCATGCGCGAGCCGCCGGACAATGCCCGGGCGGCTCAGGAAATGTCGTCGCGGTGTTCACCATGGATTGCCGGACCCGTCAACTGCGGCGATCCGGCGAAAAGCCAAACACAGGCAGGATATAGGCATGGCGAGCGCCGTCGAACAGCTTTTCACGGTCAAGGCAAGGATCGCTGCCGCCGAGCGCGAGGCAGGACGCGACGCCGGAGCGGTGGCGCTGGTCGCGGTCTCGAAAACCTTCGACGCCGCCGATATCCGCCCCGTCATCGAGGCCGGCCAGCGCGTCTTCGGCGAAAACCGGGTCCAGGAAGCACAAGCCAAATGGCCGGTGCTGAAACATGACTTCCCCGAGATCGAGCTGCATCTGATCGGTCCTCTGCAATCGAACAAGGCGAAGGAAGCTGTCGCGCTGTTCGACGTCATCGAAACCGTCGACCGTGAAAAGATCGCCGCCGAACTCGCCAAGGAGATCGCCAGGCAAGGCCGGTCACCAAGGCTGTATGTCCAGGTCAACACCGGCTCCGAGCCGCAAAAGGCCGGCATCGAGCCGCGCGAGGCTGTCGCCTTCGTGGCCCGCTGCCGCTCGGTTCACGGCCTCGCCATCGAAGGGCTGATGTGCATTCCGCCGGCCGGCGAGAACCCCGGTCCGCATTTCGCGCTGCTGGAAAAGCTTGGGCTTGAGGCCGGCGTCGACAAGTTCTCCATGGGCATGTCCGGCGACTACGAAACCGCGATCGCCTTCGGCGCGACCAGTGTCAGGGTTGGATCGGCGATTTTCGGCGCCAGATGAGGCGCAGCCGGCCTTAGGCCACAGGCTGACATCGACTAAGCCAGTGTATAGAAACGGAACGTTTCGTTCCTATATGGGTCGAGTTATTCTCAACCCGTCTGGAGCCACCATGCGTTACAATCAACTTGGAAATACGGGGATGTTCGTCTCCGAACTTTGCCTCGGCACGATGACGTTCGGCGCGGCCGGCGAGAACGCCCAATGGGGCCTGATCGCCAGCCTCGACCAGAAGGGCGTTGACGAGATCGTTGCCCGCTCGCTCGCCGCCGGCGTCAATTTCTTCGACACGGCGGATGTCTATTCCTTTGGTGCCTCGGAACGGCTTCTCGGCCAGTCGCTCAGGAACCTTGGCGTCAACCGGCAGGACGTGATCATCGCCACCAAGGTTCATGGCGCCATGGGCGGAGGCCCGAACCAGCGTGGTTCCTCGCGCGGCCACATCATGGATTCGGTCGAAGGCAGCCTCCAACGGCTGCAGCTGGATCATATCGATCTCTACCAGCTGCACGGCACCGACACGGTGACGCCGATCGACGAAACGCTGCGGGCGCTCGACGACCTGGTTGCCGCCGGCAAGGTCCGCTATGTCGGCGTCTCGAACTGGCAGGCCTGGCGCATCGCCAAGGCGCTGGGTATTGCCGAGCGCAAAGGCTTTGCCCGCTTCGAGACCGTGCAGTCGTATTATTCGATCGCCGGCCGCGATCTCGAGCGCGAGATCGTGCCGCTGCTCAGCGAGGAGAAGCTCGGGCTGATGGTCTGGTCGCCGATGGCTGGCGGCTTGCTCTCCGGCAAATACGGACCGGGCGCCCCCGGCAATGGCGAGGGCCGCCGCGCCAGCTTCAATTTCCCGCCGGTCAATGAGGACCGTGCCTGGGCAGCAGTCGCCGTTATGCGCGAGATCGCCGCCAAGCACGGCGTCAGCGTCGCTACGGTGGCGCTCGGCTATGTCCTGGCCAAGCCATTCGTGATGAGCGTCATCATCGGCGCCAGCCGCATGGAGCAGCTGGAACAGAACCTTGCAGCCACCGAGTTGCAGCTCGATGCCGATGATCTTGTTCGCCTCGACGAAGTCAGTGCCCTGCCCGCCGAATACCCGGGCTGGATGCTGGAGCGTCAGGCAGCCGGCCGGCGCCCGGCGCCCTTTGTTCCGAAAAAGTAACTCAATCTTACCTTCTTACCTTCGTTGCTTCGGGAGCCGGCAGGCTCCCGATCGTTTTGAGCTCAGTTCAGCCGGACAGTCTCGACCAAAAAGTCCAAAAAGGCCCGCACCCGCGCCGGCAGATGCTTGCCTTGGCCGACATAGACGGCGTGGGTAAGTTCCTCGTCGCCGGGGTTGAACTCTTCCAGCAGCGGCAGGAGCCGGCCGGCGGCAATGTCGGCCTCCACATGCCAGCTTGCCAGCCGGGCGATGCCCGCCCCCGAGAGCGCCATCAGCCGCATCGCCTCGCCGTCGCTGACCAGCGTATTTCCGGCGATCGACAGGGTGATCGGCTTGCCGGCCGCATCGATAAAAGGCCAGCCCTCGAGGTGGCGTACGAAACGGAAGCCCATCCGGTTGTGACGATCGAGATCGGCGGGCGTCATGGGCGTGCCACGCGCTTCGAGATACGATGGCGCCGCAACGACGACCACCCGGCTCTGCCCGAGCTTGCGCGCCACCAGCCGTGATTCGCCGAGCGGCCCGGCCCGGATGGCGACGTCAGCACGCTCCTCCATCAGGTCGATAACATCGTCGGTCAACACCAGATCGACCGAGATTTCGGGGTAGCGCTCCAGAAAACGCGGCAAAAGCGGGATCAGCCGATGCTGCCCGAAAGGCACGTAGCTGTTGATCCGCAGCCGGCCACGCGGCGCGGCACCCGCCGCTGCCTCACGCTCGGCCGCTGCCATGTCGGCCAGGATACGCACGCCGCTGTCGAAAAAGGCCGCCCCCTCCGGCGTCAGTTGCAGCTTGCGCGTCGAACGGCTGACCAGCCGCGCGCCGAGCCGTGCCTCCAGCCGCGCGATCAGCTTGCTCACCGCCGACGGGGTCATCCGCAACGCACGGGCAGCGGCCGAAAAGCTGCCCGCCTCGACCACGCGGACGAACACTTCGATCTCGCCGGAGCGGTTGATGTCGGGCCTGGCCATTGGTGAATCTATTTCACAGACGATGTGCCCGATGCAAGGCTGGTTCACAGCACATCGGGACACGATCTTCCGAATTGGGGCGTGGGAGGAACACGGCGCCCGTCGTCAAAACTGGTCGTCATCGATGTGGGAACCGCCATGCCCCTTGCTCTTTACGCTCTTGCCGCCGGTGCGTTCGGCATCGGCGTCACCGAATTCGTCATCATGGGCCTGCTGCTCGACGTCAGCACCGATCTCGACGTCTCGATCTCGGCTGCCGGCCAGCTTATTTCCGGCTATGCGCTCGGCGTTGTCATCGGCGCGCCGCTGCTGACGATCGCAACCGGCCGTTGGCCGCGCAAGACCGTGCTTCTGTCGCTGATGGCGATCTTCACGCTGGGCAACCTCGCCTGTGCGCTTGCCCCAGACTACTGGACGCTGATGGGTGCGCGCGTGCTGACCGCCTTCGCCCACGGCACCTTCTTCGGCGTCGGCTCGGTCGTGGCGACCGGGCTGGTGGCGCCCAACAAGAAAGCTTCGGCGATCGCCCTGATGTTCACCGGCCTGACCATCGCCAACATCCTCGGCGTGCCTTTCGGCACTTGGCTCGGCCAGGTCTTCGGCTGGCGCGCGACGTTCTGGGCGGTGACCCTGGTCGGCATCGCCGCCTTCGCCATCATTCTCCTGGTGGTGCCGCGCAGCCGAACAGAACCTGAAAAGAGCAATTTGCGCGCCGATCTCGCCGTGCTCGGCCGCACGCCCGTCCTGCTTGGCTTTGCCACCACCGTGCTTGGCTATGCCGGCGTCTTTGCCGTCTTCACCTACATCGCCCCGTTGCTGACCGAGATCACCGGTTTTGAGGAAGCAGCGGTGTCGCCTATCCTGCTGGTCTTCGGCGGCGGCCTCATCGCCGGCAACATCGCCGGCGGCAAGTTCGCCGACCGCCGGCTGCTACCTTCCGTTCTCGGCAGTCTCGTCGTCCTGGCGCTGGTGCTCGGCACCATGACCTTCGCCCTGCAAAGCCAGGTCATGGCCGTTATCTATGTCGGCCTGCTCGGCGCCGCCGCCTTCGCCACCGTGGCGCCACTGCAGATGTGGGTGCTGGAAAAGGCACAAGGCGCCGGCCAGAGCCTCGCCTCGTCCTTCAACATCGCCGCCTTCAACCTCGGCAACGCGGCCGGCGCCTGGCTCGGTGGCGTGGTCATCGCGCACGGTCCCGGTCTCGGTGCCGTCACCTGGGTCGCGGCCCTGTTGCCGCTTTCAGCGCTTGCCGTGGCGGCGTTTGCTCTGCGCCTCGACCGAGACCCTGCCCTCTCCACACCGGAAATCGCGCCGTCATAGAACGGCAAACCTCAACCAATCTTTGAAACAGCCATCCTTCCACAAGGAGCAAACCCATGGATTATCGAAATCTTGGCGCATCAGGCCTGAAGGTCCCGGCACTCTCGTTCGGCGCTGGAACCTTCGGCGGTTCAGGCCCGCTATTCGGCGCCTGGGGCAACAGCGATGCGACGGAAGCACGGCGGCTGGTCGACATCTGCCTGGAGGCCGGCGTCAACCTGTTCGACACCGCCGATGTCTATTCGATTGGCGCTTCCGAACAAGTGCTCGGCGCTGCCATCAAGGGCCGCCGCGACGCCGTGCTGATCTCGACTAAGACCTCGCTGCCGATGGGCGACGGTCCCGACGATGCCGGCTCGTCACGTTCACGCCTGATCAAGGCCGTCGAAGACGCGCTGAAGCGTCTTGGCACCGATTACATCGACCTGCTGCAACTGCACGCCTTTGATGCCGCAACACCGATCGAGGAGGTGCTGTCGACGCTGGACGGTCTCGTGCGCGCCGGCAAGCTGCGTTATGTCGGCGTCTCCAATTTTTCCGGCTGGCAAGTGATGAAGTCGCTCGGCCTGGCGGATAGATATGGCTATCCCCGATACGTCGCCCATCAGGTCTACTATTCGCTGGTCGGACGCGATTATGAATGGGAGTTGATGCCGCTCGGCCTCGACCAGGGTGTCGGTGCGCTGGTGTGGAGCCCACTCGGCTGGGGCCGCCTGACCGGCAAGATCCGCCGTGGCCAGAAGCTGCCTGAGAAAAGCCGGCTGCACGACACGGCAAGCTTCGGACCGCCCGTCGAGGATGAGCATCTCTATCGGGTCGTCGACGCGCTTGATGTTGTCGCCGAGGAAACCGGCAAGACCATACCGCAGATCGCCATCAATTGGCTGCTGCAGCGGCCGACCGTCGCCTCCGTCATCATTGGCGCGCGCAACGAGGAGCAGTTGCGCCAGAATCTCGGCGCCGTCGGCTGGTCCTTGACAGCCGAGCAGATGAAGAAGCTCGACACGGCAAGTGAGGTCACCGCACCCTACCCGTATTTTCCCTATCGCCGGCAGGAGGGGTTTGCCCGGCTGAACGCACCCGCAGTCTGACGCTCCAAAAGCTGGCGGCGGCTCCCGGGCTGCCGCCCCGGCTAATGCAGCACGAACTCGCCGTCGACCTTGCGCCATTCGTTCGGCGCGATCAGCTTCTGGTGCGTGTAGCTCACCGAATGCAGCGGGCCTTCGAGCTCGGCCTTCCAGAACTCGATGAAGCGGATCAGCACCGGAAATTTCGGGGCGATGTCGTAGTCCTGCCAGATGAAGCTCTGCAGCAGATGCGGATGATCGGGAAAGTGATAAAGAATCTTGGCCGTGGTCAAGCCATAGCCCTTGAGCATCAGGTCCATTTCTGAATGGTCGCGCATTGCGGTCCCCTGGTTGATTCTCCTTCCTCCCAGCCTGAAATTGTGCACCCCATTTGCTTATTCGTCTATTGATATTTCTGCGATCAAACCAGATTCCTCCCGCAAAAACATGCGCTTAGCAGCCGCCTCACGAGAGTGCTGACACCACCCGGCAAGGCACCTGCGGCATCCCGCCGCGCGAATCCAACGTCTAATGTTGCCGTCACCGCCGAACTGTTAATAATGCGCGCGAATTCGCGGCCGCATCGCTGCGATCCTGCCGGCGGTCAAGCCGGCGGTTTGGTTTTGGGGAGGAAGGCGAAGAAATGTCCGATGTTCATGTCCATCGCGTCCAGCCGGCGTGGAAGAAGAACGCGCTGATTGACAATGACACCTACCTGAAATGGTACGCCGACAGCGTCAAGAACCCGGACAAGTTCTGGGGCACGCACGGCAAGCGCATCGACTGGTTCAAGCCCTACAGCAAGGTCAAGAACACGTCCTTCGACGGCAAGGTTTCGATCAAATGGTTCGAGGATGGCCAGACAAACGTTTCCTGGAACTGCATCGACCGGCATCTGAAGAAGCGCGGCGAACAGACCGCCATCATCTGGGAAGGCGACAATCCCTACGACGACAGGAAGATCACCTACAACGAACTTCACGCACATGTCTGCCGCCTCGCCAATGTGATGAAGAAGCACGGGGTCAAGAAGGGCGACCGCGTCACCATCTACATGCCGATGATCCCGGAGGCCGCTTATGCGATGCTCGCCTGCACGCGCATCGGCGCCATTCATTCGGTCGTCTTCGGCGGCTTTTCGCCGGACGCGCTGGCCGGACGCATCGACGACTGCAAGTCGACCTTCGTCATCACCGCCGACGAAGGCCTGCGCGGCGGCAAGACTATCGCGCTGAAGGACAACACCGACAAGGCGATCGAGATCGCCGCCAAGGCCGGAACGAAAGTCGAAAAGGTCTTGGTCGTGCGCCGCACCGGCGGCAAGACCGGCTGGGCCGCCGGGCGCGACGTCTGGTACCATGACGAGGTCGCCACGGTTAAGGCCGAATGCAAGCCCGAGAAGATGAACGCCGAGGACCCGCTGTTCATCCTCTACACATCCGGCTCGACCGGCAAGCCGAAGGGCGTGCTGCACACCACAGCCGGCTATCTCGTCTATGTCTCGATGACCCACCAATATGTCTTCGACTATCATGACGGCGACATCTACTGGTGCACCGCCGATGTCGGCTGGGTCACCGGCCACAGCTATATCGTCTACGGGCCGCTCGCCAACGGCGCCACCACGCTGATGTTCGAAGGCGTGCCGAACTACCCGTCGCAGTCGCGTTTCTGGGACGTGATCGACAAGCACAAGGTCAACATCTTCTACACGGCGCCGACGGCGCTGCGCGCACTGATGGGCGCCGGCGATGCCCATGTCACCAAAACGTCGCGCAAGTCGCTGCGCGTGCTCGGCACCGTCGGCGAGCCGATCAATCCGGAAGCCTGGGAGTGGTATTTCAACGTCGTCGGCAACGGCAAGGTGCCGATCGTCGACACCTGGTGGCAGACCGAGACCGGCGGCATCATGATTACGCCGCTTCCGGGCGCCACCCACCTCAAGGCGGGTTCGGCGACGCGGCCCTTCTTTGGCGTCAAGCCGCAGCTGGTCGACGCCGACGGCAAGGTGCTCGAAGGCGAAGCCAGCGGCAATCTTTGCATTGCCGACTCATGGCCGGGCCAGATGCGCACCGTCTATGGCGATCACGACCGCTTCGTGCAGACCTATTTCTCGACCTACAAGGGCAGGTACTTCACCGGCGACGGCTGCCGCCGCGATGCTGACGGCTACTACTGGATCACCGGCCGGGTCGACGACGTCATCAACGTCTCTGGCCACCGCATGGGCACCGCCGAGGTCGAATCGGCGCTGGTTTCGCATGAGAAGGTCTCGGAGGCCGCCGTCGTCGGCTACCCGCACGATATCAAGGGCCAGGGCATCTACTGCTATGTCACGCTGATGGCCGGCGAGACGCCAAGCGAGGACTTGCGCCAGGAGCTCGTCGTCCATGTCCGCAAGGAGATCGGCGCCATCGCTTCGCCCGACAAGATCCAGTTCGCGCCCGGCCTGCCGAAGACCCGTTCCGGCAAGATCATGCGGCGCATCCTGCGCAAGATCGCCGAGGATGATTTTGCCGCGCTCGGCGACACCTCGACGCTCGCCGATCCGGCAGTCGTCGACGACCTGATCGCCAACCGGCAAAACAAGAAGGGCTGATGCAACCCGCATTGGGCGCCGTCACCGAGCTTTGGCGCTATCCCGCGAGCTCGCTCGCCGGCGAGTTTCAGGAGGCGATCTCCGTCGACTGGTATACCGTCGAAGGCGACCGCCTGTTTGGTCTTGTCGATACCTCGACCGATGAAATCGCACGGCCCGACCGCGAAGCGAAATGGCACAAGGTGCCCCGCATCCGCACCCGGCTGTCGCAGTCCGGCAGGCTGGAGGTCGCCATCCCCGACGGACGCTGGCTTTCGGCACCTGGCGCGCAAAGTGATCGCGCGGTTTCCGCGTATCTCGGCTTTGCGGCTTCCATCCGGCCGTTCCGCCGGGAAAATGCGGCTCCGGATTATGCCGGCCCTCTGCTGACCGAACGCTACGTCAAAGCCCCTATTCATCTGCTGACCACCGCCTCACTGGCGCGTTTGAAAGTGCTGCATCCAGAGGGCACCGCCGACGCGCGCCGCTTCCGCCCCAACATCGTCGTCGATATGCCGGAGGTCGAGGGGTCGTTCCCCGAGACGGAATGGATCGGGCGCAAGCTGGCAATCGGCGACCTGCTCCTGACCATCTCCGAGCCGTGCCGCCGCTGCGGCTTCACCATCATTGGCCAGGACGGGTTCGACCACGACCCGGCAATCCTGCGCAGCCTGGTCCGCCACAACGCCCATAATCTCGGCGTCTACTGCACTGTCGACCGACCGGCCCGCGTCGAGATCGGCGCCACGATGCGCCTCCTGTAGCTATCGGTACAAATCCGCCCGCGTCGGCGGCAGGCCGCTCGGCCCACGCGCGCGCCTTGTGGCGACGGTCTGGAAAACCTGCGCCGATGCACGTTCGAAAGTAATCGAGCAGCCGGTGAGATAAAGCAGCCAGAGCCGCGCCTTGGCTTCGCCGACCTCAGCGATGGCTTCGTCAAAGCGCGCGTGGAGACGCTCTGCCCATAGCCTGCAGGTGCGCGCATAGTGCTCGCGCAAGTTTTCGACGTCGTAGACGAGGAAGCCGTGCGCCTCGAGATTGCCGAGCGTCATGCCGATCGTATCGAGTTCGCCGCCCGGAAAAATGTATTTGATCAGCGCCTTGAATTCCGGCCCCTTGCGCAGCGTCTTCTTCAAGCTGCCCTTGTCGCGCCGGGTGATGGCGTGGTGCAGATAGATGCCGCCGGGCTTGAGCAGGCGATGGATCCTCGAGAAATAGGCCGCATGGTTGGCAAGCCCCAGATGCTCGAACATGCCGATCGACGAGATCTTGTCGAAGGAGCCGGACAGCTCGGCATAGGACTTGATCTCGATGGTGATGCGGTCCTCCAGCCCCGCGGCGCGGATGCGCTCGCGGGCGAGCTCGGTCTGTGCCTCCGACAGCGAAACGCCGTGGCCGACGACGCCATAATTCTTCACCGCATGGATGAGCATCGCTCCCCAGCCGCAGCCGATGTCGAGCAGTTTTTCGCCGGGCTTCAGCCGAAGCTTGCGGCAGATATGGTCGAGCTTGTCTCTTTGGGCCTGATCGATATCGTTGGCGAAATCCTTGAAATAGCCGCAGCTATAGACCATGCGCTCGTCGAGGAAGAGCCGGTAGAATGCGTTGGAAATGTCGTAGTGATGCTGGATCGCCTCCTTGCTCGACCCGCTGACGTAAGGATTGCGGCCGGAAAGATCGGTTCGCGCCGTCATCTGTTTTCGCGAAAACAGCACCGCCGGCAGGTCGCGCAGGATCGCCAGCTTCGGCAAGGTCTTGAGCTTCGTCCTGAGCTTGCCGTGTGTGGGCAAGGCGTAGAAATCGAACAGCGATCCGTCTTCGACGTCGACCGCCTTCGCAATCCACATCTCGATCAGCGTCGATAAAGAGGGCCGACGTACGATCTGCCAGACGATGTCCTGGTCGTTGATAGTGAGCACCGGGCCGGTAGCCGGGCCGATCCGCTCGCCTGTCCACAGCCTCACCGCGAAACCCGGTTTCAGCGTTTCGATGACCGTCCGAACAATCCGGGCCGCTCTTTCGGCTGCCTCCATCCCCATCCTCCCTTACCCGGCAAAAAGCGGCCCGGAACAATCGCGGCTCGATCTTGCCTGCCGGATCGGCCGGCCGCAAGCCGCCCGAGTGCACAAGCACGCTTGTTCAGGATTTTCGAGTGCCGCGCCTTGCCATTTGCCGGATGACACCCCATCATGAGCAAGTGTTCAACAAATCGAAAGGAGGTGATCCAATGTCGAGTGATTTCGTTTTCCAGAACGTGGCCTCAGCGGATCGCACTTTCGGGAAGCAGTCTTCCCGTTAAGGCGCGAGATGCGCGGCTGGCGACCAACCGTCGCCGCCAGGAGCCGCGCCATGGACGGAAACACGGAAGGCCGCCTACTTCGCAAGAAGCGGCGGCCTTTTCCTTTTTGGGCTGTTGTCCCTTATTTGGTTACGCTCAACATCTCGACGTTGCGCGCTATGTCCTGGAAAGCCTGGTTGAGTTCGGTTCCATTGGCAGCTTGGTAGAAGTGCTTGATCTTGGTGGTGTCCGGGCTCGCGCAATCCTGGAGCGTCGCCTTGGCATTCGTTTCGTTTAGGTCAAATCCAATAGTGAAGATCTCGATGCCCTTGTCGCGCATGGCAGCGCAAAGTTTCTTGGCTGCCGTGCGGGTCGGCTCCTTGCCGGCGTCATTGTAAACGTCGCTCACCGTGCTCGCATCGAAGTAGGACAGGTTGAATTCGCCGTCGGTCATCAGGATCGCGATTTTGGCGACCTTTTTTGGATCCATCTTGGCCGGCCGCTGCGAAGTCCTCATTATGCTCCCCCAGCTCTCCGAGAGCATGTACCAGGTCCACTGCACGCCGATATGGCCGGCAGTGCCGCCGGAGGCGACGAAATTCTTGATGACCGTCTTGAGCGCCGTCGCATCCGCCGTCAGCGGCATCAGCGTGGCGGCCGGGCAGGCGGCGGTGCCGGTTTGCCAGGCGAAGGACGACAGCAGGTAGTCGCGGTTGACCATGCTGGCGTCGGGGCCTGCGTCCGAATACTGGTAGGTCCCCTTGCGTTCTGTGGCGCAATTATCGGGACGGATGAAGCCCGAGACATACTGTATGGCGCCATTGCCGGGCGCCTGCTTGCGCTGGCTGGTGGAGGTTTCGACATAGACGCTGCTGGCGGCAAGTGTACCGGCATTCACCGAATTGGCATAAGGCACGATGGCAACACGCACGCGCGGTTTGGAGGGGTCCTGACCGCCCAGGAAGCTGTCGACAGCATTCGCCGCAGCCGTCCGCAGATCGATGATTTTCTGGCCTGCCATCGAGCCGGTAACATCGAGCATCATCGCGACTTCGATCTGCTTGTCCGAATAGAGAGCCGTCGTCGATGCGGGAACGCGCTGCATGCTACCCGTGCTGAAAAGCGGGAAATAATAGCTGACATTGACATGAACGTCCGCCTGAACGGTCTTGGCGATTCGGTCGACAGTCAGTTTGTCGAGAACGATCTGATTGTCCTGCAGGATACCCGCCGTGCTGTTGGCATCGAGAAAGGCCTGCACCGATTTGCTGGCGTCAGCCTCGCTGATGACGCTGGTCGTCAGGTCGCGGGCCGTCGACGTGACCGCAGCATCGACGACGCCTTGCAGGCTCGATTTCACATTGTAGAGTTGGGAGACGTTGACGGCAAAGCCGACGCTCAGCGCCAGTACTGAGCCGATTATACCAAACAGCACCGCGAAATTTCCGCTGCGATCCCCGGCAAAGCCGCCGATCGCCTGAACAAGACCCCCGAAACGCCGCATTCCTTACGCCTCCATTCGCTACAGCCTGCAGCTGTCCGAACGCGCATTGCAGGAATCCGGCCGGATCGCGCCGCCGGCGCGGGAAAGCGAGCGCCCCCCGCTCAGGCCATTGTTTCCAAACGGTTTCGAGCAGCGACAAGGTAAACAGCGGGTAAACGAAAGCCGCGTCGGCGCGGCTTTGTTCACAAAGCGCTTACCACGATCCGGCTCGCATTTCGGAACGGCCGGATGGCGTCCCGATCCGGTACAGACGAGATGTCTCGAACCGGATCAGCACGACCGTGATGGCGGGACGTGGAAACATGAGCTGTGAACGTTTCCGGGAGGATTAGGCCAGCACCCGTGCGGTGACGGTCCTGTCGAGGCCGCGATAGGGCGGCTTGAACAGGTTGCCTTCCTGCTCGTAGGTCCAGACCTTGAACAGGCTGAGCCGGTGCGGGCCGAAACTGTGCAACAGCGGCACGTCGGTGGCGTCGCGGCCACGCGCAATGACGACACGGCCGATTCTCGGCACGTTGTGGCGAGGATCGAACGTGTACCACTTGCCGTCGAGGAACACTTCCATCCAGGCCGAGAAGTCCATCGGCGCCGGATCGGCGGGCACGCCGATATCGCCGAGATAGCCGTTCACGTAGCGAGCCGGGATATTCATGCAGCGGCAGAGCGTGATCGCCAGATGGGCAAAGTCGCGGCAGACGCCGACGCGTTCCTCATGCGCCTGCGCCGCCGTGCGGGTCGAGCGCGCATAACCGTAGCCGAAGGACAGGCGGTTGTGGACATAGTCGACGATCGCCTGCACCCGCGCCCAGCCCGGCGGAAGTTGGCCGAACAGTTGCCAGGCCAGGTCGCCGAGATGGTCGGTCTCGCAGTAACGGCTGCCGAGCAGATAGCCGAGCACCTCGTCCGGCAATTCGGCGACCGGAACTTCCCTGGCCAGCGTGTTGACTTCGTCCGCCTCACCGCTGTCCTCGACCACCGCGTCATAGAGGATGCGAAAGCTTCCGGCCGGCGCCGTGAAGCGGCGGCAGCTATTGCCGAAAAGATCGTGGTAGACCCTGGTCGGGACCGACGGCGAGGTCAGCACGCGCGTCTGCCGCTTGATGTCGACCTGGCGATCCCTGTGGATCTCGAGCAGCGAAACAATCGGCGTGGCTGCAGCGCATTCAATGCCAATTTCATAGCCGAGCCTGATCAGCATCGCCGTCCCCCTACGATCGTCATGGAAGATAGTGCTGGTCAACGCAGGAGAGTGCGCGGCGGTTCCTTGCGAACGTCGAAAACGACGCCTCGCGGCTTCCCATACGGACGCGGCAACGTTACGGTCGATCGACACGCGTCCTTCGAAAATAATCCCTCCAGGATGACCGATGTTTGCAGGCAGAAAATTTGCGGCCTTCCTGTTCGATATGGACGGCACGATTCTCAATTCGATTGCCGCGGCGGAAAGGGTCTGGGCAGCTTGGGCGCATCGGCAAGGTCTTGACGTCGCCGCATTCCTGCCGACCATCCACGGCGTGCGGGCGATCGAGACCATCGGCCGGCTGGCGCTGCCAGGCGTCGATCCTGCCCGCGAAGCGGATGCGCTTTTGCAGGCCGAGGCAGCCGATGTCGAGGGCATTCGCCCGATCGCCGGCGCCGCGGCGTTCCTCGCATCGCTGCCGCCTGGGAGTTGGGCGATCGCCACCTCCGCGCCGCGCGAACTCGCCCTGCTGCGCCTGCAGGCCGCCGGCATTCCGGCTCCCGCCGTGATCGTTGCGGCGGAGGACGTGGCCCGCGGCAAGCCGGCGCCCGACTGCTTCCGGCTGGCGGCCGAACGGCTCGGCGTCGATGTGCGCGACTGCCTTGTCTTCGAGGACGCGCCGGCCGGCATAGCGGCAGCCGAAGCCGCGGGCGCCGCAATCGTGGTGATCAGCGCCACGCACCGGCATCCTTTGCAGACGCCGCATGCCGCTATCGCCGGCTATGACGCGATCGGCATCGCCGTCGATGCCAGCGGCTGGATTGCCATCGAAGCGGAGCGGACGGCGCAGCCTGTATAGTTTGGCGCCCCTGCCTGGGCTAAAAGTCGCTGGTCAGGCCCTTAACCTCCCAGTCGCCGTAGCGGCCAGGCTCCTTGCCGCCGCGCCCGCCGATCTCCCTCGGCAGCGTGGCTTCCGTCTCGCGATATTTTTGCCGCCGGGCCTCGGCCTCCGCCAAAGCGCGCCGGGCTGCCGGCGTCAGCGCCTTTTGCGGCGCGTGGTGAGCCTGTGTTTTGTTGGATTCGTCGATCATGCGATCTTCCGGTAGATTGAAACAGGGCCCCGATTGAAACGAGAACCGCTGTTTCCCATCATATAGCGATGGGTCCACAAGGGATCGACCCCTTTGTTGGGCAGAACGGAGCAGACAATGAACACCCTTCGCACCGCCATGCTTTTGGCCGCAATGACGGCCTTGTTCATGGGCGTCGGCTATCTGGTCGGCGGATCCGGCGGCATGATGATTGCCTTGCTGATCGCTGCCGGCACCAATCTGTTCAGCTATTGGAACGCCGACAAGATGGTGCTGGCGATGCACCGAGCGATCGAGGTCGACGAAGGCAACGCGCCTGAATATTACGCCATCGTGCAGGGCCTCGCCCGACGCGCCGGTCTGCCGATGCCGAGGACCTATCTCATTGACAATCCGCAGCCCAATGCCTTCGCCACCGGCCGCAATCCGCAAAATGCCGCTGTCGCCGCCAGCACTGGCCTGCTCGAGCGGCTATCGCATGAAGAAGTCGCGGCGGTGATGGCGCACGAGCTCGCCCATGTGCAGCACCGCGATACGCTGACCATGACGATCGTCGCCACCTTCGCCGGCGCAATTTCGATGCTCGGCAATTTCGCCTTTTTCTTCGGCGGTAACCGCGACAACAACAATTCCTTCGGCATCGTCGGCGTGCTGGTGGCAATGATCGTCGCGCCTTTGGCCGCCATGATCGTGCAGATGGCGGTAAGCCGCACTCGCGAATACGAGGCCGACCGGCGCGGTGCCGAAATCTGTGGACACCCGCTGTGGCTCGCCTCGGCGCTTGACAAGATCGCCCGTGGCGCCGAACGCATCCGCAACCCGGATGCCGAGCGCAATCCGGCAACCGCCCACCTCTTCATCATCAATCCTCTTTCCGGCGAGCGCATGGACAATTTGTTCTCCACCCACCCGAGCACCGAAAACCGCATCGCCGCCCTGCAGCGGATGGCGCAACAGATGGCCGGCGCACCCGAAGCGGCCGCGACGCCAAGCCCGGAGCCGGACGGGATCGGGCAGCAGCCGTCGGGTCCGTGGGAAAGGGCCGCCCGGCCCGAAAGGCCGGCCGAGCCGGCCAGGCCGAAACCCAATCCCTGGGGGCGCAATCCGACCGGGCCTAAAGGTCCGTGGTCGTGAGCGCCGGGCAACGCCGGCACGCATTTCCAGGCGATCGTCAACACAATTCGGGCAGCGAGGCCGTTGCTGGCCTCGCCGCGCGCAAGGCAGCCGCGCGGCTGCTTGCCGCCGTCATCGACGCGAGAACGCCGCTCGACGGGCTGACCGACCATGAAAACGGCCATCCGCAATACAAGGCGCTCGACCTGCGCGACCGCGCCCTGGTGCGCGCCATTCTGGTCACCGCGCTGCGCTACCGCATGACCATATCAGGCCTGTTGGCCCGCCGCCTGGAAAAGCCGCTGCCGCCCAACGCCACGGCGCTTTCGCACATCTTGCATGTGGCGGCGGCGCAGATCCTGTTCCTCGATGTTCCCGACAGCGCCGCCGTCGACCTCGCCGTGACCCACGCCAAGTCCGATGCGCGCACGGCGCGCTTTTCCGGCCTCGTCAACGGCGTACTGCGTACGTTGGCGCGGGCCAAGCAGGATGAGCTCGCGGCGGCGGTTGCGGCCACCGACGAGGCGCCAAAATGGTTTTCCGACCGTTTGAAAACGGTCTACGGCCTCGACAAGACCAGGCAGATACTGCTCGCCCATCGCCACGAGGCGCCGGTCGATTTCTCGGTCAAGTCGGACCCGGCGCTGTGGGCCGAACGGCTCGGCGGCTTCGTCTTGCCGACCGGCACGGTGCGCGTGGAAAAGCTCAGCGCTTCCGTGACCGAACTGCCAGGTTTCGCGGAAGGCGCCTGGTGGGTTCAGGACGCGGCGGCCAGCCTGCCGGCCCGGCTGTTCGGCGACATCAATGGTTTGCGAATCGCCGACCTCTGTGCCGCGCCGGGCGGCAAGACCGCCCAGTTGATCCTCGCCGGCGCCCACGTCACCGCCCTCGACATGTCCAAAACGCGGCTGGCACGGCTGACGCAGAACCTCGAACGGCTCGGCCTGGCCGCGGAGATAGTGCAGGCCGATCTGCTCAAATACGAGCCGAAGGACCGCTTCGACGCCGTCCTCCTCGACGCACCTTGCTCTTCGACCGGCACGGTGCGCCGGCATCCCGACGTCCCCTGGACGAAGACGGCGGCCGACGTCGAAAAACTGGCCGACCTGCAACGCCGGCTGCTTGCCCGGGCGGTCACCCTGGTCAAGCCTGGCGGACGCATCGTCTTTTCCAACTGTTCGCTCGATCCGCTCGAAGGCGAAGAGCTTTATCGCGGCTTTCTCGCCGGCAATGCGGAAATCATCGACGACCCGCTTCGGCCGGGTGAGATCGCCGGCATCGACCCGTTCCTGACGCTGCAAGGCACGTTGCGCACCACGCCTGCCGACCTGGAGCTTGGCTCCCCTGCCCGTTCCGGGCTGGACGGCTTCTTCGCCGCCCGCATGCGCAGAGCCGGCTAAGGGCCGATCTCGAAGCGCGTCCGGCCTTGTGGGGCGAAGAGGCACGGAAAACAGGCTGAACGGCCACGCTGCCGCGGAATTCGCCTTCGCACAAGTTCTTGAATCATATAAACTTGTGCCTGGGTGAGGACGATCAGGAGAGATTTTGGCAATCGCTGCCGGTAACACGACGCGTCTGTGGACGCTTGTCGCGAGGGAGTTCTGGCGCAAGGCGCGCCGGCGCTTGCGTGCCGGACCACTCTATCGCTGGCGCTACTCAGGCCGCACGCCGGAGCGCGTCCTGATCGCCCCGCCGGACCTGCGCCTCGCCGATCCTCAGATCGCGCTCGAGATCTATTACGGCCGCTATCCGCTTTCGGGGCATCTGGTCGAGACCGGCGGCAAATCGCCCTTCCAGATCGACGTGCCCAATCCCGGCTGGCAAAAGACGCTGCATGGCTTTCGCTGGCTGCGCCACATGCGTGCCGCGGGTACCGAGCTCGCCGCCGCCAACGCGCGGGCGTTGGTTTCCGACTGGATTGCAATCCATGGCAGCCATATTTCCGGCGTCGCCTGGGAGCCCGGCACGACGGCCAAGCGCGTCATTGCCTGGCTGCAGCATTCCTCGATCGTGTTGCAGGGCGCCGAATTTCCGTTCTACCGCGCCTTCCTGAAATCGCTTGCCGTCCAGATCCGCTATCTGCGCGCCATGGCGCGCGAGATGCCGGACGGCAAGGACAGGCTGCGCGCGCGCATTGCGCTGGCCTTTGCCGCTTTGTCGCTGCCGGCGCCGGCCTCGGCGCTGCGCGGTGCCACCCGCAGTCTCGCCGACGAGATCGACCGCCAGATCCTGCCTGACGGCGGCCATATCTCGCGCAATCCGATGGCCGTGCTTGAAATACTCGCCGACCTTCTGCCGTTGCGCCAGACATACGCCAATCAGGCCGAGACACCGCCGGCCGCCCTGATCGGCGCCATCGACCGGATGCTGCCGGCGCTGCGCTTCTTTCGCCATCAGGATGGCAGCCTTGCCCGCTTCAACGGCATGGGCGCCACCATCCACGACCGTATCGCCAGCATCCTGCATCACGACGACACCGCCGGCGCACCATTGCTGCACGCGCCGCATTCGGGTTATGAGCGCCTGTCGATGGGGGGTGTCACCGTGATCGCCGATACCGGACCGCCGCCGCCCGTCGACGTGTCCAATGCCGCTCACGCCGGGTGCCTCGCCTTCGAATTGTCGTCGGGCCGCCAGCACTATATCGTCAACGCCGGCATAGACACCTATGGCGCCGCCGAGTTCCGGCCGCTTGCCCGCGCCACCGCCGCCCACTCGACCGCCACCATCAACGACACGTCGTCGGCGCGCTTCAACCACTCCCTGCGCGTCAACGACCTGCTCGGCACGCCTTTGATCGGCGGGCCGCAGCACGTGCCTTGCAAGCGCACCGACCAGAAGGGCAGCCAGGGCTTCATCGCCCGCCATGACGGCTATGTCGCGCGCTTCGGCTTCCTGCATGAGCGCGAGCTGAAATTATCGACCGAAGGCAATGTGCTTGCCGGCAGGGACCGCTTCCTGCGGCCGGGCGGCGCCTCTATCCGCAACAATGGCCGTGATTTCGTCACGGTGCGTTTCCATGTCCATCCCGACATAAACCTGCTCCAGGATGAGCATGACCGTCTGGTGCTGGCCGCCGACCATGCCGACACCTGGGTGTTTACCTCCACCGAAGTGGCACCCGAGGTCGAGGAATCGATCTATTTCGCCGGGCTCGGCGGCCCGCGCCGCAGCCGGCAGATCGTGCTTGCGTTCAAAGCCTCGGAGATTTTCGAGGTCCACTGGCAATTCACGCGGACTACTATCGGTGGTCATCCGGAAAAAGCCGAAGCCAGCGGCAACGGCAAACACTGATCAAGCCTTGCTGCTTGATTTCCGGGCCTCATGTGCTACGGCCCGCGGACGCTCACCAACCAGAACTGGAAAGGCCGCCAGCCCATGGCCGTCGCCGCCAAGAACATTCCCGCGCCCGACCTTGTTCCGATCCGTCGCGCGCTGCTCTCCGTCTTCGACAAGACCGGCCTGATCGACTTCGCCAAGGCGCTGGCTTCGGCCGGCGTCGAGCTGGTTTCGACCGGCGGCACCGCAAAGGCGATCGCCGAGGCCGGCATGGCCGTGCGCGACGTATCCGAGCTCACCGGCTTTCCCGAGATCATGGACGGCCGCGTCAAGACGCTGCACCCGTCGGTGCATGGCGCACTGCTCGGCGTGCGCGACGATCCCGAGCACGCCGCTGCGATGCGCGACCACGGCATCGAGCCCATAGATCTCGTCGTCTCCAATCTCTATCCATTCGAAGAGGTGCGCCGCTCCGGCGCCGACTACGCGGCGATCGTCGAGAACATCGATATTGGCGGCCCGGCGATGATCCGTGCCTCGGCCAAGAACCACGCCTATGTCGGTATCGTCACCGACCCTGACGACTATGCCTCGGTGCTCAACGCGCTGGAGATGAATTTCGGCTCGCTGTCGCTGGATTTCCGCAAGAAGCTGGCAGCCAAGGCCTTTGCCCGTACTGCCACCTACGACGCGGCGATCTCGGGATGGTTCGCCGAGGCGCTCGAGATCGAGCATCCGACATGGCGCGCCTTCGGCGGCAAGCTGCAATCGGTGATGCGCTATGGCGAAAACCCACATCAGGGCGCCGGCTTCTATGTCAATGGCGACAGGCGGCCGGGCGTCGCTACGGCGCGCCAGCTCCAGGGCAAGCAGCTTTCCTACAACAACATCAACGACACCGACGCCGCCTTCGAGCTGGTCGGCGAATTCGATCCGACCCGCTCCGCCGCAATTGCCATCATCAAGCACGCCAACCCGTGCGGCGTCGCCGAAGCCGCTTCGCTGCACGCGGCCTATGCCAAGGCGCTGGCCTGCGATCCGGTCTCTGCCTTCGGCGGCATCGTCGCCATGAACCGCATCCTCGACGCCGGAACCGCCGAAGAGATCGTCAAGACCTTTACCGAAGTGATCATCGCACCGGAGGCGTCCGAGGAAGCAGTCCGTATCATTGCCGCCAAGAAGAATCTACGCCTGCTGGTTACCGGCGGCCTGCCCGACCCGCGCGCGGCGGGCCTTGGCTTGAAATCGGTTGCCGGCGGCTTGCTGGTCCAGGGCCGCGACAATGCGGTGGTCGATGACCTCGACCTGAAAGTGGTGACCAGCCGCGCTCCGACGCCGGCCGAATTGGCCGATCTGAAATTCGCCTTTCGCGTGGCAAAGCACGTCAAGTCGAACGCCATAGTCTATGCCAGGGATGGCGCTACAGTCGGCATCGGCGCCGGCCAGATGAGCCGGGTCGATTCCTCGCGCATCGCCGCGCGCAAGGCGCTCGACGCGGCCGAGGCTGCCGGTCTGACGGAGCCTTTGACCAAGGGCTCGGTCGTCGCCTCGGATGCCTTTTTCCCGTTCGCGGATGGGCTTTTGTCGGCAATCGAAGCCGGCGCCACCGCCGTCATTCAGCCCGGCGGCTCGATGCGCGACGACGATGTCATCGCCGCCGCCGATGCTCACGGCATCGCCATGGTGTTTACCGGCGTGAGGCATTTCAGGCATTGAACTCCCTCCCTTCCCTCTGTGGGAGAAGGGACGAGCAGATCACTCCGCCGGCCGATCCGCCGGATAGGGCGTGCCGATCAGGATCGCCATGCCCGCTCCGAGGAACAGCACGATCGCCACCATGCCGGCCCGCGCCGAGCCGCTGGCCAGGGTGATCGTGGCCACCATGAAGGGTGCGGCAAAACTGGTTGCTCGGCCGGCCAGTGCATAGATGCCGAAATAGCGGCCCGATTCGGCCGCGGAGACGCTGCGCGCCATGTAGGAGCGCGACGAAGCCTGCACCGGCCCGAAAGCAAGCCCGATCAGCAGGCCGTAGAAAATGTAGGCTTTTTCCGCCGCCGTGCCGAACAATCCGCCGCCGTCCAGTCCGGGCATCACCCAAGCGCCGAACAGCGTATAGCCCGGGCCGGTCGAGACGATGCCGAGCGTGGCGATGCTCAGCATGACCAGCGAAATCATCACTATGGACTTGGAACCGAGCGCCGTGTCGAGGCGTGCGGCGACCAGGCATCCGACTATGGCGACGACGTTGAGGATGATGCCGAACAGGCCGATCTCGGTAATCGACCAATGGAACATTGCCGCCGCAAACGTTCCGCCCAACGCCAGCAGCGCGTTGACGCCGTCCTGATAGATCATGCGCGCGACGAGAAAGCGAAAAATGCCGCTGCGCTTGCGCACTTCGGCCAGCGTCGACTTCAGTTCCGACAGTCCCTCGCGCACCGCCGGCCCGATTGGAATGCCTTTGATTGCATCCGGCGTGAAGAAGAACATCGGCAGGATGAACAGGAAATACCAGGCCGCCGACAACGGTCCGGTGGCACGCGCGTCCTCGCCGAGCCTGGGGTCGAGGCCGAAGATCGGGTCCAGCCCAACGACGGTCTTGCCGGTTTCAGGCGAGCCGGCCATGACGGTAACGACGAAGATCAGTGCGATCATGCCGCCGAGATAGCCGAGCCCCCAGGCCATGTTCGAGATCCTGCCGATGTCGCTCTTCGGCACCAGGCGGGGCATCATCGAATCATTGAACACGGTCGAGAATTCCGCCGCGACCGACGCCAGCGAGAACAACGCCACGACCAGAAAAAGATCAGAGCCGGGCGCGGCGAACCACAGCAGGGTGAGGCAGGTGATCTTGACCGCGGCGAAGAAGGCTATCCATGGCTTTCGCGGTCCTGTCTGGTCGGCGATCGAACCGAGGACCGGCGACAAAACGGCGATGACGAGGCCGGCGGCGGCAATGCCGTAGCCCCAGGCCGCTTGCCCGGTCTCGGGATTACTGGCCATGCGCGAGACGAAATAAGGACCGAAGATGAAGGTAGTGACGACCGTGAAAAACGGCTGTGCCGCCCAGTCGAACAGCATCCATCCCCAGATGCCGCGTCCCGACGCCCGCTGCACTGCCATCTCAGCCATGTCCCCTCCGCTGGAGCTTGCTCAATGCCGATCGAATCGGAATGACGCTCCGTCTTGTTGTTGAGCACGATCTTGTCCAAAAGCCGATCGTTAGGTTCGGGATCATGCTCCGGCGCTCCCCAAAGCAGCGCGCCGTTCGCTCTATTGCGCAGTTCTTCCCGGCAATCCCGCGCGATATGGAAGACGTCTCACAGCCCCGTCAGATCGCTCATCAGGCCGGACGCCACCGACAGCCGCGACACGGTGATGTCGCCGCCCTCGGTCAGCGCCTGCAGCCGCTCGCGGATGCGTCCGACCCGTTCGCCGCCGGCCTCCAGCCATGCCGTCACCGGATCCGCCGCCTCGGCATGGCTGGTGAGTGCCGCCACGGCGATGCCGCGCCTGGCCGCGCCGATCGTGTCGGTGGCACGGGAAAGCGCCAGTTGATCGTAATAATCCGAGGGGGTGATCGAGCGCGCCGCATCTTCGACGCGCGGGATGCGGAAGACATCGCTGACCGCGAAAAACGCCTTGGCAGCAGCGACGATGCCAGCATTCGCCGTCCGCGCCGTCAGGGCAATGTCGGGGATGAGTTCCGCCACATCGGTCAACGCCAGTTGTTCGGCAAGGCTCCCCGGCGCGCCGCCCTTCGACAGATTGTGCCGCCGCTCTTCGATCCGCTCGCGCGAGAAGGCCGGCAGCAGCGAAACCAGCTTCGGCTCCAGCGCCTTGCGCGCGTCCTGCAACTCGGCGATCCGCTGCCCGAGCGGCGCGGTGCCGGCATCATTCTTCAGGTACCAGCCGCTCGTCACATAGATCAGCCGGCTGACCGCCTGATAAAGGTCGAGCTGGATCTGCCCGTCGATTTGGTTGTCGAGCGCGTCGATCTGGCGATAGAGCGCCGGCAGCGCAAATCCATCCCGAACCACGGCGAAGGTGCGCACGACATCGGCGGCACTGCGGCCGGTTGTTTCCTGCAGCCTGTTGACGAAGGACGGACCGCCGCGATTGACCAGATCATTGGTGACGACACGGGCGATGATCTCGCGGCGCAGCCGATGGCCGTGGATTTCTCCCGCATATCTCTTTGCCATGCGATCAGGGAAATAGCCCATGAGATCACGGTCGAAATGCGGATCGTCGGGCACGTCGCTGGCGACGATATCGGAAAACAGCACGATCTTGGCATAGGCAAGCAGCACGCCGAGCTCGGCCCGGGTCAGCGGTTCACCGCGCGTCTCGCGCTCGACAAGGGCCGCCGGCGACGGCAGCGCCTCGACGGCACGGTCGAGCAGTCCGCGCGCCTCCAGCGCCGCCATGAAGCGGCTCTGATGGGCGATGTCGGCGAGGCCCCGCTTGCGGGCAAGCGACAGCGCCAGCGTCTGCTGGTAATTGTTGGACAGCACCAGGGCGCTGACCTCATTGGTCATCTCGGCCAGCAATTTGTTGCGCGCCGGCCGGGTCAACGATCCCTTGCGCATCGCGGAAGCCAGCGCGATCTTGATGTTGACCTCGACGTCGGAACAGTTCACGCCGCCCGAATTGTCGATCGCATCTGAGTTGCAGCGGCCGCCATTCAATCCGAATTCGATGCGCGCCCGCTGCGTGACGCCGAGATTGGCACCCTCACCGATCACCTTGGCGCGCAGGTCGAGCGCGGTGATGCGGATCGCGTCATTGGCACGGTCGCCGACGTCCTGGTTGGTCTCGTCCGATGCCCTGACATAGGTGCCGATGCCGCCGAACCACAAAAGATCTGCCGGCGCCTTGAGGATGGCACTCATGATCTCGACCGGCGTGGCCGTTGTCTTGCCGAGGCCGATCGCTGCAGCCGCGGCGGCCGGCAAGGTGATCGACTTCTGGCTGCGCGAGACGATGATGCCACCTTCGGACAGCTTCGTCTTGTCGTAATCCTGCCAGCTTGAGCGGGCGAGAGCGAACATACGCCGGCGCTCGGCCATCGAAGCCGCCATGTCGGGATCGGGATCGATGAAGATGTCGCGATGATCGAAGGCGGCGATCAGCCGGGTCTGCTCCGACAGCAGCATGCCGTTGCCGAACACGTCGCCCGACATGTCGCCAACGCCGACGACGGTGAACGGAGTGGTTTGGATGTCGCGGTTCATCTCGCGAAAATGCCGCTTGACCGCTTCCCAGGCGCCCTTGGCGGTGATGCCCATCTTCTTGTGGTCGTAACCGGCCGAACCGCCGCTGGCGAAAGCGTCGTCGAGCCAGAAGCCGTGCTTTTCACTGATGGCGTTGGCGATGTCCGAGAAGGTCGCCGTGCCCTTGTCGGCGGCGACGACGAAATACGGATCGTCCTGGTCGCGCCGCGCCACGCCGGCCGGCGGGATGACGCCGTCTAGGCCGATATTGTCGGTGATCGACAACAGGCTGGAAACGTAATTCTTGTAGGCGGCTGTGCCGGCCTCGAAAATGGCGTCGCGCCCGGCGCTCATCGGCAGCTTTTTCGGGTAGAAACCGCCCTTGGCGCCAACCGGCACGATCACCGCATTCTTGACCTGCTGTGCCTTGACCAGGCCGAGCACTTCGGTGCGATAGTCCTGGGCACGGTCCGACCAGCGCAGGCCGCCGCGCGCGACCGGGCCGAAGCGCAGATGCACACCCTCGACCTCAGAACCATAGACAAAGATCTCCCGCCATGGCCGCGGCGCCGGCAGCCCGTCCACCGATTGCGAATCGAGCTTGATCGCCAGCGATTGGCCTTTCTCTTTCGTATCGGCAACGAAATGGTTGGTGCGCAGCGAGGCCTCGATCAGGTTCAGATAACGGCGGATGATGGTGTCGTCATCGATGTTGGGAACGTCTTCCAGCGCATCCGTGATCTTGGCCTTCAAATGTTTGGCCTGGACGACACCTTCCGTTTCGGCCGTCGGGCCGAGGCGGGCGACGAACAGCGCATGCAGGCCGCGGGCGATCTCGGGATAGCGATTGAGCGCGGCGGCGATGAAATCCTGGCTCTGCGGGATACCGGCCTGCTGCAGATAGCGGCCATAGGCGCGCAGGACGGTGATCTCGCCCGACCACAGGCCGGCGGTCTGGGCAAGGCCGTTATAGCCGTCATTGTCGACATCGCCGCGCCAGACGGAAAGGAACGCATCCTCGAACAGCGCGCCGCCATTACCGAGGTCGATCGGCCTGCCGTAGCTGTTCTCGAGTTCCATGTCGTGGATGAAGACCATGCCGGATTGATTGTCGCCGACCTCGAAAGTGCGCTCGCTTATGACGCGGAAACCGATGTTTTCCAGCACCGGCACGCGCCGCGACAGCGCCACCGGGCTGCCGTGGTGATAGATCTTCAGCGCCGCCTGATGCGGCTTCTGGACGGCGTGACGGTAATAGTCGATGGCGATCGGATTTGACGCATCGAGCTTGGCGATGCGCCCGGCGTCGGCCAGCGCCACGGCCGGCGGAAAACTGTCGCGATAGCTTTCCGAAAAACGTGAGGCGATGGCAGTGAGTCTCGCATCGGCGCCGGTCTCTGTCGCGGTCTCGCGCAGTGCATCGTCCCAGGTCCGTACGATGTCGCGGATCGCCGCCTCGATCGTCGCCTGCTCGACCTTCGGCGTCTTGCCGCCGGAGCGGCCGATGATGAAATGGACACGCGCCAGCCCGCCTTCCGGGAACGCCGGATAATAGGCCGACAGCCGGCCTTCGAAAACGGTCTTCAGATACGTGCCGATCTTCTCGCGCACGACGCTGTCGTAGCGGTCGCGCGGCACGAAGACGAGCACGGAGACGAAGCGGTCGAACTGGTCGACACGCACCAATGCCCTGACGCGCGGCCGCTCGATCAAGCCCAGGATGGCTTCGGCATGCTTGCGCAGAATCGGCACCGGAACCTGGAACAGCTCGTCGCGCGGATAGCTCTCCAGCACGTTGATCAATGCCTTGCCGGAATGGTCGCTTGGATTGAAGCCGGATTTGGCGATGACGGTTTCCGCCTTCGAGCGCAGATAGGGGATTTTCATCACCGAGCGCGTATAGGCGGTCGACGTGAACAGGCCGACGATGCGGAGCTCGCCCGAAAGCACGCCTTTGCCGGTGTAGGTCTTGACGCCGATGTAGTCGAGGTAGATGCGGCGGTGCACCGATGACTTGGCGTTGGCCTTGGTGACAATCAGCGGTTCCGGCCCATGCAGGAAGGCGCGGATTTCCGGCGTCGTGCTTACCGCTTCGGTGCCGCGCCTGAGCACCAGCACGTCGGGATCGGAAAGGATGCCGAGGCCGGGCTTTTCGGCGCGCTCGAGCATGCCGCTCGTCTCGCCGCCGGTGTAGTTGAATTCGCGCATGCCGAGGAAGGTGAAATTGTCGTCGCGCAGCCATTCGAGGAAGGCGATCGCCTCGGTGACATGGGCCTTGTCGAGCGGCACTGGCGAGTAGCGGAATTCCGAGATCGCCTGGTCGAGGCGGGCGAGCATCGGCTTCCAGTCGGTGACGGCGGCGCGCACTTGGCCGAGCAGCTTGGTCAGGCGTGCGGCCAGACCTTCAGCCTGCTCGGCCGAAAGGCGGCCGATATGGACATGAATGACGCTCAGCCGGTCATGGCTGTGGTCGCCCTTGGCATAACCCCCGTCGCCGAGGATTTCCTCGACGCCGTTTTTGCCGTGCCTGACGACTATGACCGGGTGGGTAACCAGCAGCGGCTCGCCCGCGCTCTCGGTGATTTCGCCGAGGACGGAATCAAACAGGAACGGCATGTTGTCGTTGACGACGGTGATCACCGTCATCGGCCGGCCCTGGCGGACGACACCGGAATCGACGTCTATGGCAACGACGCAGTCGTCCTTCTTGTGCCTGGCCACTGCGCGGCCAGCGAGTTCGGCAGCACGTTCGAGATCGATGACGTCGTAGGCGGCGACATCTTCGGCCGGAGCTCGGGCCAGCAGGTAGTCGGCAAGCCTGCCGGGCTTTTCGCCACCCGCGGCTTCACCCCTCGTCAGGCCGGCTTTTTTCAACCGGCCCGCTGACTTTACACTGGCCATGAGTCCCTCCCGTCGCATGTTTTTGCGGCTATGCTAACAGATGACGGGTATTTGGCGACAAAGGTTTGACGGCTTGCGACGAAATGTCGGAATTCACCGGCAGCCTAGCGAAAAACGAGGAGAAATCCGCCATGACGGACAAAATCACCGCGCTTGACCTGGCACCGGCGGAGCTGAGCGACGCGACCAAGGCGTATTTCGCCAATGCCGGGAGAAACTCGGCCTCGTTCCCAATGTGCTACTCGCCTATGCCTTCGACGAGAAGAAGCTGCGCGCTTTCACCGACATGTACAATGATTTGATGCTGGGTGAATCCGGCCTGTCGAAACTCGAGCGCGAGATGATCGCGGTGGCCGTCTCTTCGGTCAACCATTGCTACTATTGCCTGGCCGCGCATGGCGCGGCGGTGCGCCAGCTTTCCGGCGACCCCGCCTTCGGCGAGATGATGGTGATGAATTTTCGCGCCGCCAAGCTGTCGGACAGGCAACGCGCCATGCTCGAATTCGCGGTGAAGCTGACCGAGCAGCCGGCAAAGATCGTCGAAGCGGACCGGGCGGCGCTGCGGCAAGTCGGCTTTTCCGACCGCGACATATGGGATGTCGCCTCGACCGCGGCATTCTTCAACATGTCGAACCGGTTGGCATCGGCAATCGATATGCGGCCGAACGATGAATACCACGCGATGGCTCGATAGGGCGCCGCCGTTGCGGGCCAACCGCACATTATATTAGCTACTTCGCATTCTCGTTGCTTGTTTGCCGGTTTGGTCAGATGATCGGCATGCGGCATAACCGCATGCCGGTTCGATGCCGCCGATCAGAGGAGGAGAACATGGCGAAATTTCTCTACGTCTATCATGGCTCAGGCAAAATGCCGACCGAGGAGGCCGAACGGAAGGCAGCGATGGATGCCTGGACCGGCTGGTACGGCAAGCTCGGCTCAGCGGTGGTCGACGGTGGCAATCCAGTCGGCATGTCGAAGACCGTGCTGCCTGGCGGCAAGGTCGAGAACAACGGCGGCAGCAATCCGACCGCTGGTTACACCATCATCGAAGCAAAAGACATCGACGATGCCGTCGGCAAGGCCAAGGATTGTCCTATCTTGACCGACCCAGCCTTTAGTATCGAGATCGCGCCGATCATCGAAATGGGTTGACGCGCTGGCTCAGGACCGCGCCGCGATCGCCGCCGCAGCGCCGGCCATGGTGCCGGCGCTGATGCGGTTGGCGATCTTCATCGCCCGCTTGCTTCTCAAGAGCTTGCGCGCCTGCGATGCGGCGAGCACCCAGGTCAAATCGATGGCGACCAGGACCACTGCCATGGTCGCCGTCAGCTCGACCCAGCCGACCACGCTGACCGAACCGAGGTCGATGATGGTCGGCAGCAGCGCCAGATAGAACATCATGATCTTGGGGTTGCCGAGCGTCACAGCCATGCCGGCAAAGAACAGCTTGGCAGGAGAATCTTCGCGCGGCAGCGAACCTTCCTTCGCCTCGACCGGTGCCGTCCACATCTTCCAGGCAAGCCAGCCGAGATAGGCGACGCCGACCCACTTCACGACGACAAAGGCATAATGGAACGTCTGCGCCACCACGGCGAGGCCAAACACCGCCAGAGACAGCCAGATCGCTTCGCCGATCCACATCGCAAGCAGGAACGGAAACACGTCGCGGAAGCCCTTTGCGATGACCCGCGCCACAAGAGCGGCGATCGACGGGCCGGGCGAGCCGGCGGCAACAAGCAGGGCGCCGGCAAAAATCAGCAGCGACGTGAAATGCATGACGCGGTCTCGTTTGAAGTGTTTGGGGTGTTCAACATAACCCAACTGTTCCGGCGACGGTAGCGTCTACCGAAAGAAGGCTTGTCGACCAGGCACCTCACGGCTAGAGATGTCGTCCCGAAATCCTTTCCGAGCTTCACTTTGCCTACGTAACCGCCGGTCTCGTCAACTCCCCCAACACAGAGCAGGGCGTCGCAGTCGCGGTGCCTGTTTTCACATGACCTGTTCTTCAGGGTGGCGGTTCGAGACCGGTTTGGCACTGCTGAACCGCTGTCGCGCATAACCACCCGCGACACCTGATTTCCAACTGCCGCAGTCTCTCGCCACGCCGTGCCCGCAAGGGGTTCTCGATATCGCCGATCTGACGAACTTCCCGACGGGAAGGGCTTTTCGGCATGCCTTCGATACTGCGCATCCGCTGGGCGATCGCGCCCAAAACCGCACCTCGACCTCACCTCAACTGCAATCGCTGCGGCGGCCTGAAAGCCTATCGCTGCAGCGGCAAATTCCGCGTCAATGCCAATGGCAAGCGCATTGACGCCTGGTTGATCTACCGCTGCATCGACTGCGACAATTCCTGGAATTTCGGCATTCTGGAGCGCTGCAGCCGCCGGGATATCGAACCGGCAATATTGCAGGCGCTCGAAAGCAACGATCCGGTCCTGGCGCGGCGCCATGCCTTCGATGTTGCCGCATTGCGAAGCAGTATCGGGCGCGTCGAGGAGTTTCCCGAAGCCGCCGTTCATAAGGAGGTGCTCGGCGACAGGCTGAGAAACACCACCGCTCTCGAACTCCAGCTCTGGCTCGAAACGCCGACAGCGCTGCGGCTCGACCGGTTGCTCGCCAGCGAACTCGGTGTCTCGCGATCGCGGCTTCAGGTTTGGGAAGAGAAGCGATTGCTGGTGGTTGGTCCGGACGGGGGCAAAGCCTTGCGCAAGCCGGCTCGAGCGGGAACGACGATCCGCGTCTATCTCGTCGGCGAGCCCGACCGGGAAGCCATCATCTCGGCTGCCGGCGGATGAGGCAACGGCAAGGGCATCCGCAATCGGAGACAGTTGCGGCCAGGGGTCAATCGCTCCGAGTCAATCAAACCCTTGGCCGCATCGAGATCGCTGTCGGCGACTTGCACATGGATCAAGCCGAGCCCGTGTCGAGAAGATAATTCGCGAGAGCATAAATTCCATACGCGCCGAGCATCGACACGCAAACTTCGGCCTCGGGTCGATTGTCGTATATGACAGCCGTGACGAGTTTACCGCTCATTGCGCGGTATTGCCCTTTATGCCGCGCCGACCACTTTCGCCGACTTTTCAAAACGCTTGCGCTCGTTCGGGTCGAGATAGAGCTTGCGCAGGCGGATGGTCTTCGGCGTCACCTCGACCAGCTCGTCATCCTGGATCCAGGCCAGCGCGCGTTCCAGCGTCATGCGGATCGGCGGCGTCAGCTTCACCGCCTCGTCCTTGCCGGCGGCGCGGATGTTGGTCAGCTTCTTGCCCTTGAGCACGTTGACCTCAAGGTCGTTGTCCCTGGAATGGATGCCGATAATCATGCCCTGATAGACCTTGACGCCGGGATCGATGACCATCGGGCCGCGGTCCTCCAGGTTCCACATGGCATAGGCCACCGATTCACCCTGTTCGTTGGAGATCAGCACGCCGTTGGTGCGGCCCGGCAGCTCACCCTTATAAGGCTCATAGGCATGGAACAGCCGGTTCATCACGGCGGTGCCGCGCGTGTCGGTCAACAGTTCCGACTGGTAGCCGATCAGGCCGCGCGTCGGCGCGTGGAAGACGATGCGCTGGCGATTGCCGCCCGAAGGGCGCAACTCGACCATCTCGGCCTTGCGCTCCGACATCTTCTGCACGACGACGCCGGCATGCTCCTCGTCGACGTCGATGACGACTTCCTCGACCGGCTCCAGCAATTCGCCGTTATCGCCCTTCTGCATGACGACGCGCGGCCGCGACACGGCGATCTCAAAACCTTCGCGGCGCATCGTCTCGATCAGCACGGCCAGCTGCAATTCGCCGCGGCCGGAAACGAAGAACGAATCCTTGTCAGGTGATTCCTCGATCTTCAGCGCGACATTGCCTTCGGCCTCGCGCAGCAGGCGGTCGCGGATGACGCGGCTGGTCACCTTGTCGCCTTCGGTACCGGCCAGCGGCGAATCGTTGACGAGGAAAGACATCGTCACCGTCGGCGGATCGATCGGCTGCGCGTGCAGCGGCTCGGTCACCGACAGGTCGCAGAAGGTGTCGGCCACAGTGCCTTTCGACAGGCCGGCGATGGCGACGATGTCGCCCGCCTGCGCTTCCTCGATGGGCTGGCGCTCGAGCCCGCGGAAGGCGAGGATCTTCGAAATGCGGCCGGTTTCGACCTGGGTGCCGTCATGGTGCAGCACCTTGACCGCCTGGTTGGATTTCAGCGTGCCGGATTCGATACGGCCCGTGATGATGCGGCCGAGGAACGGATTGGCTTCCAGGATGGTGCCGATCATGCGGAACGGGCCGGGATGAACGGTCGGCGCCGGCACGTGCTTGATGACGAGGTCGAACAGCGGCGCCAGAGCCTGGTCCTTCGGGCCTTCGGGGTTTTCTGAGACCCAGCCGTCGCGGCCTGAACCGTAAAGGATAGGAAAGTCGAGCTGCTCGTCGGTGGCGTCAAGTGCTGCGAAAAGGTCGAACACCTCGTTGACCACTTCGACATGGCGGGCATCCGGCCGGTCGATCTTGTTGATGACGACGATCGGCTTCAGTCCAACCTTGAGCGCCTTGCCGACGACGAATTTGGTCTGCGGCATCGGGCCCTCGGCGGCGTCGACCAGCACGATGGCCGAATCCACCATCGACAGGATGCGCTCGACCTCGCCGCCGAAATCGGCGTGGCCGGGCGTGTCGACGATGTTGATGCGGGTATCCTTCCAGTCGACCGAGGTCGCCTTGGCCAGGATGGTGATGCCGCGTTCCTTTTCAAGATCGTTTGAATCCATGGCGCGCTCGGCGACGCGCTGGTTGTCGCGGAACGAGCCGGACTGTTTCAGGAGCTGGTCGACGAGGGTGGTTTTTCCATGGTCGACGTGCGCGATGATCGCGATATTGCGGATTTTCATGTTTCGGTCTCGGGAGCGTTGCAGGCAGCAGGCCAAAAGGCGCTGCCTCTTTCGGTTGGGCGGCTCATACAGGGTTTTTCGCATTTGCGAAAGAGGAGGCGAGCCACCAAATAAAGTCACCAAATCTTAAATGTCTTGGTGTGAAGTGGAATTATTAACCAAGGCGGAACCTTTCGTGGTCCGGACAGTTCGAATTTCATGATCGAGACAGGCATCAAACTCCGGCCGATTTTGGCATGTACCGCGCTCGCCGTCCTCCTCGCGGCAAGCGCGGCGCAATCGGCCGCGCCGCCCAAGGAGACGCGGTCTGCTCTGCCGTTCGACAAGCGCTCGGCAGAGCAGCTTTTTGCCGATGCTCCGGACGGCGTCGACCCGGTGGTGACCGGACCGGTCAGCACCGCCTTCAAGCAAAGGCAAAAAAACGCCGGATGCGACAGAGCCGTCTGGCCCAAGATTCCCGTCGTCTGCTATCCCGATTGATGCACATCCACCTTCCGGGTGGTCCTAAAAGGCAATCTCACGCCGATCGCGCCGGATCGAGCGTGACCTTGTAGAGTTCGCTGTCGTCACGATCCATCAGCCGCACCGTCAACTGCTCGGTGGCTCCATCGATGTCGACGAGCCCGAAGAACTGCAGGCCGGCCGACGGCGGCAGGTTCTGACCCTGTTCGGCGGTCGGTGCCTTGATGAACCTCAGCTCCGGGCCGAAAGTCATATCGAAAGCATTCGGTC
Organism: Mesorhizobium sp. M0909; assembly: GCF_040319515.1. Lineage (NCBI taxonomy): Bacteria > Pseudomonadati > Pseudomonadota > Alphaproteobacteria > Hyphomicrobiales > Phyllobacteriaceae > Mesorhizobium > Mesorhizobium sp. M0909. The sequence goes on along the minus strand of NZ_JAMYOA010000001.1, from coordinate 82,055 downwards.
CGAACGTGCCGGCGTGGATCGGACCCGAAACGAATTCCCAGAACGGATTGAAGTCCTGGAATTGCGCCTTGTCCGGATTGTAATAATGCGCGGCTGTGTAATGCACGTCTGCGGTTAGCCAGACGGTATTGCTGATCCCCGCGTTCTTTATATAGCGAAGGAGGTCGGCAATTTCCAGCTCGCGCCCCTTGGCCGCGCCATTGTCGCCATTGCTGATTGCCTCGGCCCCGACCTTCTTGGTGCCGTCGTTCCAGACGACGAGGCCGAGCGGCATGTCGGCGGCGATGATTTTCCAGGTTGCATTGGAATTCGCCAGCTCGCGCTTCAGCCATTTCGTCTGTTGTTCGCCGAGGATGCGCGATTGCGGCGTCATCGTCTCCTGCATATTCGGACCGTTGGGGCCGCGATAGGAACGCATGTCTAGGAAGAACACATCGAGCAGCGGCCCATAGGCGATTTTGCGGTAGACACGGCCGGGCTCAGACGGCTCGTAGCGGATCGTCGTCATTTCGTGGAAGGCGCGCGCTGCGCGTGCCGCCAGTATATGGATGGATTTTTCGGTGTAGCGGTCGTCGGCGCTCAGATCCTTCGAATCCGACCAGTTGTTCACCACCTCGTGGTCGTCCCACTGGTAGAACGTCGGGCAGATGGCGTTCAGCGCCAGCACGTTCCTGTCCATCAAATTGTATTTCCACTGACCCCGGTATTCATCCAGCGTCTCGGCAACCTTGCGTTTTTCGTCGATCAGCACGGTGTTCTTCCACTTGCCGCCGCCGGGCAGGTCGACCTCGTCCTTCATCGCGCCATCGGCATAGATCGTATCGCCCGAATGCAGGAAGAAGTCCGGCGTGTGCTTGGCGATCGTGGCGTAGGTCTTCATGCCGGTGTCGTCGATGCCCCAGCCCTGGCCGGCGGTGTCGCCCGACCAAGCGAAACGAATGTCGCGCTTCGAGGCAGGTGCCGTGCGGAAGCGGCCGACGATCGGCTCGGAAACGGCGTTGATATCGGAAAGATCGGCCGCGACCATGCGGTAGAAGATGTCCTGGTCGGAGGCGAGATCGGTAAGCAGCCGCTTCACCGTATAGTCGCTGGCCGGCGAGCTGTCGAGCGGCGCCAGGCGGACGGCATTGGCGAAGCTCTCCGTCGGCGACACTTCGAACATGACGCGCGACGCCCGGTCCGTGCGAGCCCAGACTATGCCGCTGGTCGCGTCGACGTCGCCGGATTGGATACCGTGGGTAAAGGCCGGGCGCTGATTGGCGCGCGAGTAATAGGGAAGCGCGAGGCCCGACGCGCCGACCAGGCCAACGGCGCTGGCCGACGTGACGAAAGCGCGCCGCGTCATCGAAATCTTGTTCATGGCTGTCTCCTGGATGGCGTTGAACGTCGCCGCCAAGCTCCAGCTTCAATGTTTCAGGCACATTTCGAAACGATGAAGGTTTGATAACAGTGAACAGGCGGGCGATCTCCCCCTCAACGGGGGAGATTAGCACTCAACTGTCGCACCCTAAGCCGCCTGCGGTTCCGGCTCGAAGGCCGGGCGGCTGGTGTTGATCAGCAGCGAGATGCAGGCGGCGGCTATTGCCGTCATACCGGCGATCAGGAAGGCAAGCTCGTAATTGCCTTGCAACTCGCGCATGGTACCGCCGAAGAAGGCCGCTGTCGCGGCGCCAACCTGATGGCCGGCGACGATCCAGCCGAAGACGATCGGTCCGCTGCGGTCGCCGAACGCCTCGTTGGAAAGCCTCAGCGTCGGCGGCACCGTGGCGATCCAGTCCAGTCCGTAAAACACGGCGAAGATGATCAGGCTGGTTGCCGAAAAGCCGGAATAGGGCAGATAGATCAACGAGAGGCCACGGATGCCGTAATAGACGCCGAGCAGCTTGCGCGGGTCGAAACGGTCGGTGAGCCAGCCCGATAGCGTCGTGCCGATCAGGTCGAAGATGCCCATCATCGACAGCAGGCCGGCGGCTTGCACTTCGCCTATGCCCATGTCGCCGCAAAAGGCGATCAGGTGCGTGCCGACCAGCCCGTTGGTGGTGAAGCCGCAGACGAAGAAAGTGGCGAACAGATACCAGAACACGCGCGTGCCGGCGGCGCGGCGCAGCGTGCTCAGCGTATGCGAAAGGAAATTGCCTTGCGCGGCCGGCGGCGCCGGCGGCACGTCGTCGGCATCGGCGCCATAGCGGACCATGCCGATCGAGGCCGGGCGCTCCGGCACCAGCATATAGACCAGCGGCACCAGGCAGGCGGTGGCCACTGCAATGGCGATGGCGACCGGCTTCCAGCCGCCTGACTGGGCGAGCGAGGCGAGCAGCGGCAGGAAGACCAGCAGCCCGGTGGCGCTGGACGCCGACATCAGTCCCATCACCAGGCCGCGATTGGTCTTGAACCAGCGGTTGACGATGGTTGCGCCGAGCACGGTGGCGACGGCGCCCGAGCTGACGCCGGAAAACACGCCCCAGGTGAGGAGCAGATGCCAGGGCTTGGTCATCAACAGGCTGAGCGCGGTCGATACCGACATCAAAAGCAGCGCGGCAAGCAAGGTGCGGCGCAGCCCGATCCGCTCCATCAGCGCCGCGGCAAACGGCCCGGTCAGGCCATAGAGGAAGATGCCAGTGGCAGCGGCCAGCGAGACGACGTCGCGCCGCCAGCCGAAACTGTTCTCCAGCGGCAGCATCATGACTGCCGGCGCCGAACGCAGGCCCGCTGCGATCAGCAGGCAAAGGAAGATGACGGCGACCACGACGAAAGCGTAGCGCTGGCCAAACGGGCGGGATTGAGCTATCATGTTACTGACCGGTACGTTGCAGGAGCGCGAAACATACGTACCGACCGGTAACATTGTCAACCAGCTAATCGGTACACCAGACATGAAAAGCATTGAACCAACGATCAAGGCGAATGACGCACCGCCGCCTCGCGCCGCCGAACGGATTCTCCAGGTGGCGCGCGACCTGTTTTACCGGCAAGGCATCAGGGCGATCGGCGTCGACGAGATCGTGCGGCGTGCCGGCGTCACCAAGCCCAGCCTCTACCGCAGCTTTCCGTCCAAGGATGAGTTGGCCGCATCCTATCTCCGGCACTATGATCTCGAATTTTGGGAGCGCTTCGACGAGGCGGTGAATGCCCATCCCGGCGATCCGCGCGCGCAGATCCTCGCCTTCCTGACGCGTGTCGGCAAGCGTACGCAAAGGCCCGATTATCGCGGCTGCGGCATGACCAATGCCGCAGTCGAATATCCCGAACATGGCCATCCAGCCCGCGTTGTGAGCGAAGCCAACAAGCGGGAATTGCGCCGGCGCCTGCGTGCCATGGCGGCAGAGATGGGCGCCGGCGACGCCGACACGCTAGGCGACGGGCTGCTGCTCCTGATCGAGGGCGCCTATATCAGCGGCCAGCTGTTCGGTGTCGGCGGGCCGGCGCAGTCGGTAGCCCGCAACGCCGACCTTCTGATCGAGGCAAGCTTGAAGAAATAGCGTTGCGTTTACCAGATCACTGTGAGCAGCCTGAGTTCGTCTAGGCTGCTGCTAGATTTGACGGTACGCTGCGGCAGCCCGAACGGAGTTGTCCGCCATGCGCGCTCTTTTGATCCCGCTTGCCTTCGCCGGCTTCTGCAACGCCGCCCGGGCTGGCGACATATCCAGCGTCTATACCGATCTCGTCTGGGAGAAGGACTGCGTGACTTATGCCCAGGCGGAGGAAGGCGACGGCGACTGGGCCGACCTCGCCTGTTCGGGTTATGGCGGCTACCCGGTGATGGTTTCCTACGACGACGCGCGGGAATCGCTGTTCTACGGCTTTCCACCCGGCGATATGACCACGGTCTGGGAAAGCTTTTCCGGCCTCAACTCGGCTGGACCTAAAGTCGAGTGGCGGATCGAAACCAACGGCAAAACTACCATTCCGTTCGCCGTCATTCATCGTCGCTCGATCAGCGATACCGAGGGCGAGAACAAGTCGACGGAAGTGTTGATCGTCGCCAAGGTTGCCCAGCCTGACACCCACGAAGGCTGCACGATCGGCCTTGTGCTCGCCACCGGCAATCCCGCCGCCAACGATCAGGCGCGCAAGCTTGCCGACGAGAAGGCACGCACCTTCGCCTGCGGCAAGGACAAGCGCGTAGTGATCGGCGACGCGCCCGCTTTCGGCCGCGTCGACAACTGATTATTTGCGCCCGATAATTACTTGCGCTTGGCCCGCTCGATTGCCTCGACGATCATCTTCTTGGCATAGGCCGCATCGTACCAGCCTTCGATCTTGACCCATTTGCCGGGTTCGAGATCCTTGTAGTGCTCGAAGAAATGCTGCACTTGCTGGCGGGTAATGTCAGGCAATTGCGTGTATTCGTGGACGTCCTCGTAGCGCAAGGTCAGCTTGGGCGAAGGCACCGCGATGACCTTCTCGTCCTGGCCGGCATTGTCCTCCATCACCAGCACGCCGATCGGCCGCACATTGATAACGCAGCCTGGCACCAGCGCGCGCGTGTTGCAGACCAGCACGTCGATCGGGTCGCCGTCGCCCGATAGCGTGTGCGGTACGAAACCGTAATTGCCGGGATAGCGCATTGAAGTGTGAAGGAAGCGGTCGACGAACAGCGTGCCGGCCTCCTTATCCATCTCGTATTTGATCGGCTCGCCGCCGATCGGCACCTCGATAATGACGTTGACGTCCTCGGGCGGGTTCTTTCCGCTGGCAATTGCTTCGATCCGCATCGCTTTATCCCTCTCTCGATTGAAGATCGATAGCGGCCGATGGCGAATGGTGCAATGCGGCGAATGGTACTGGGGGGATCGTCCGAAACCGAAACCGGCCGGATCATGCGCTGGCCGTCATTCCCAGACGAAAGCGACCTTCTTCAGCGCCTTCTGCTCGAATATCTCGACGCCCTCGGCCACATCGCGGCCGCCGGCGCCGGCATAGAAGGCAAGTGCGTTCTGATTGTCTTCCAGCGCCCACACCACCATGCCTTTCAGGCCATGGTCGGCCAGCCGTGCCCGTGCGGCTGCGAACAGCCGGCTGCCGAGCCCGATGCCTTGATACTCCGGCCGCAAATAAAGCTCGTAGATCTCGCCCTGCTGCCTGAGTTCACGTGCTCGGTTCTTGCCGATCGTCGCGTAGCCGGCAATTTTGCCGCCGATTTCGACGACCAGGACGGTGGCGGCCCGGCGAATGGCATTCGCCCACCAATCGGCACCGCGGCGGTTGATCATCGATGTCAGTGTACGATGCGGGATGATGCCCGAATAGGCGCCGCGCCAGGCCTCGAGATGCACGTCGGCAATGGCGGCTGCATCGCGTGGTTCGGCTTTCCTGATGTCGATGCTCAGCGTATTCATGATTGGTTAACCATAAACCCGCCGCGCCCGATTGCAAGAGTCCGGTCAGCCGCCGCGATGCTTTCACACAGCCGAACCGCGACACAGAAAGGGCCTGCCTGAAAATGCGCTCTGCCGAGGCGAATGGCGTGATTTTCGAGAACCGAAGCGCAGCGCACATTTGAGTCCGTGAGCATCGGAAGCGCAGAAAACCGCGTCAGTCGTCCGGCAGAGTAGCGTTTGCAGGCTGGCCCTTAGATTTCGACCAGATGGTCGTCCAGCTCGTTGCTGTCGCCGCTCGAGACCGGAAAATGCTCGGCCAGTACCGCACCGACCGCTTCGATCGCCTTGACGAACCCGTCGGCGAGCCGATCGTCGCCGGCATGCGCCGTAAGGTCGCGGACGACACCGTCCCAGACATGCTGGCCGACACGAGAATCGATGCCGCTGTCGGCGACCACCTCGGCATAGCGCTCGGCGATCGAGACGAACACCAGCACGCCCGTGCGCGCCGTGGTGCGGTGGACGTTGCGGGCGAGGAACTGCTTCATCGCATTGGCGTGGGCGGCTTGGTAGCGCAGACGCCTCGGCACCAAATGGATGCGCAATGCGGGCAATGCCCACAACAGGATGAGCACACTGGCAAGCGCCAGCAGCTCGGCGATGACGAAATGCGGCAAGCGGATCGACAGCCACCAGGCTTCCAGCCCGTAACCGACGGCGAGGCTGACGACGAGCATGCCGAGCATCGCCATGAAAGCGGCCGGGAAAAAATAGCCGTCGCTGGCATGCGCCACGACGCAGTAGATCTCGCCGTCGGTCTTTGCTTCGGCAGCGCGGATCGCATCGGCGATGCGCTCATGATCCTCGAGGCTGATCGGTCGTGTTGCCATGATTGATGTCTCACCAGCTTCCTGAAGAACCGCCGCCGCCGGACGAACCGCCGCCGCCTGAAAACCCACCGCCCGAACTTCCGGACGACCAACCGCTGCCGGAACTTCCAGACGACCAGCCACTGCCGGACGAGGTCCCCGACGTCCAGCCAGCGCCACCGGAGGATGACGACGCTGGCCCACGGCCGTAGCGGAACGTCATGCCCAGCCACTTGTACACGCCCGGCGACAGCTTCGTGCCGAAGATCGGCGGCAGGAATGCCATTGCCAGGCCGCCGAAGAACATCGTCGCCCACAGGACGATGAACAGAACGAAGATGGGATCGACAGGATTGTCATTCGCCGGATTGCGCTTGCCGCGGGCTTCCAGCTCTTCGGGATTGCCTTCCAGCACCATGATCATGTCATCGACGGCCTTGCTGATGCCGCCAGAGAGATCGCCGGCACGGAAAGCCGGCACCATGTCGTTTTCGATGATCAGCTTGGTGTGCAGGTCGGTCAGCGTGCCTTCCAGCCCATAGCCGACCTCGATGCGCATCTTGCGGTCGTTCGGCGCCACCAGAAGCAGGACGCCGTTGTTCTCCTTCGCCTGGCCCAGTTTCCAGGCGCGGAACAGCCGGTTGGCGTAAGGCTCGATTTCCTCGCCGTCGAGGCTGGGGATGGTCGCGACGACGATCTGGTCCGAACCCTTGGTCTCGAAATCGGCAAGCTTCTGCGTCAGCGCCGCCTCGGTTGCGGCATCGATGATGCCGGCATTGTCGACGACCCGTCCGGTCAGCGCCGGCAATTCGGCGGCAATGACCGCGAAGCCGACCAGCAGCACCGCCATGGCCATAAGCGCGGTGCCGATCGTTTTGATGAAACGGCTGAATTCCACCGGGCTGATGGCGTGTCTTGTCATCTCGTCACCAACTTCCCGAGGAGCCGCCGCCACCGGACGAACCGCCGCCGCCGGAAAACCCGCCACCGCTTGAACCCGACGACCATCCCCCGCCGGAACCTCCCGACCAGCCGCCGGACGACCGCCGGTTTGGCTCGAAGGTCATGCCCAGCCAGCGATAGCGGCCGGGACCGATCTTCTGGCCGAAGATCGGCGGCAGGATGGAGGCTGCGAGGCCGCCGAAAAAGATGATTGCCCAGATGGCTATGAAGATCGTGAAGAACAGATCGTCGCTGTTGAACGGCGCCTGCTGGTTGCGCTTGCCGCGGGCTTCCAGCTCTTCGGGATTGCCTTCCAGCACCATGATCATGTCATCGACGGCCTTGCTGATGCCGCCAGAGAAATCGCCGGCCCGGAAGGCCGGCACCATGTCGTTTTCGATGATCAACTTGGTGTGCAGGTCGGTCAGCGTGCCTTCCAGCCCATAGCCGACCTCGATGCGCATCTTGCGGTCGTTCGGCGCCACCAGAAGCAGGACGCCGTTGTTCTCCTTCGCCTGGCCCAGTTTCCAGGCGCGGAACAGCCGGTTGGCGTAAGGCTCGATTTCCTCGCCGTCGAGGCTGGGGATGGTCGCGACGACGATCTGGTCCGAACCTTTGGTCTCGAAATCGGCAAGCTTCTGCGTCAGCGCCGCCTCGGTCGCGGCATCGATGATGCCGGCATTGTCGACGACCCGTCCGGTCAGCGCCGGCAATTCGGCGGCGAGAACGATTAGAGGGAGCAGGAGAAAGGTTAGAACGAAGCCAAGAAAAATCAGGGCTGCGTTTCTTCCCACCCCCCTCCGTGGGGAGATGTCCGGCAGGACAGAGGGGGGCGCGAAGGAATACAAGGCCAACAGGCCCAGGCTCAACAGGCGCCGTTCACCCGCCTTGCGTGGTGTTGGTGCCGAAATCGACCTTCGGCGGCTGCATCTTATCCTCCTCGATGGTGAAATTCGCAAACGGCTGGTTGCCGCGAAACCACAAGGTCGCCCAGATCACCGACGGGAAGGTCCTCAGCGTCAGATTGTACTCTCTCACTGCCTGGATATAGTCGCGGCGGGCGACCGTGATGCGGTTCTCGGTGCCTTCGAGTTGTGCTTGCAGCGCCAGAAAGTTCTGGTTGGCCTTGAGATCGGGGTAGTTCTCCACCACCGCCAGCAGGCGCGACAGCGCGCTGGTCAAGCCGGCCTGGCTGTCCTGGAATTTCTTGAAGGCTTCCGGATTGTTCAGCGTTTCCGGCGTCACGGTCACCTGCGTCGCCTTGGCGCGCGCTTCGACCACGGCATCGAGCGTATCCTTCTCGTGCGCGGCGTATCCCTTGACCGTGTTGACAAGATTGGGGATGAGATCGGCGCGGCGCTGGTATTGATTCAACACCTCGCTCCATGCTGCCTTGGCGTTTTCCTCAGCTGTCGGGATGGTGTTGTAGCCGCAGCCCGCAAGCAGCGGCAGCATGACGGCCATGACCAGGAACGCAGCTATATTACGGAAGATTGGCGGTGAAGAAAGGCGCTGGGCAAGCATGATAAGGTCCCCTCGATAGCATTGGCAGGCGAAGCATTAGCACAATCCTTGCGTAAGAAAATGACTTCGGCCGAGAAGTGTTACTGGTTTCTGCCATTCACCGTCAGGCCCTGTGACAGACAAGGCGAACGGGTTAAGCTCGGCATGAAACGGGGTATCACCATGGCGAAACGCCACGACAGCGACGCGGAATCGCGCCGCATCATCGAACGGGTGGCGCGCGAGACCGACCCGGGCGGCACCTCGTTCCTTGCACGAACCACTAAAGGCGCGCGCGACCGCGTCACCGCGGCCGATGCCGACCGGTCGGATCCGATCGAATATTGGGGCACCCGCATCGGTCGGGCAGCGGGCTTGCTTATTGCCATCGGCCTGTTGATCTGGCTCGTGCTTTTCGTCACCAGGGGCAGTTAGGAAAAATCAATGAGTGCCGAAAAAACCGACGCGCCGCGCGCGGTCATCGTCGTCTCCAGCCATGTCGCACGTGGCTCGGTCGGCAACCGTGCTGCCGTTTTTGCGCTGGAGACGCTCGGCTTTCCGGTTTGGGCGGTGCCGACCGTCATCCTGCCCTGGCATCCGGGCCATGGCCGGGCCACCCGCATCGTGCCGCCGCTGGACCAGTTCAAGGCGCTGATGACCGACCTCGAGCGCGCGCCGTGGCTGGGCGAGGTCGGCGCGGTGCTGTCCGGCTATCTCGGCGAGGCTGGCCAGGCCGATGCCGTTGCTTCGTTGGTCGGCGCGGTCAAGGCGAAGACACCGGAAGCCCTCTATATCTGCGACCCGGTGATGGGCGATTCGGGCGGCCTCTACGTACTTGAGCCGACCGCTATCGCCATGCGCGACCGGCTGATGCCGATCGCCGATATCGCAACGCCCAACCGCTACGAGCTGGAATGGATGGCCGGCGCGCCGCTGCCCGACCTGAAATCGGCAATGGCTGCAGCCCTGCTGGCCGGCCCGCCGGCCATGCTGGTCACATCGGCGCCGGCGATGATGGCCGGCGGCACCGGCAATTTGCTGCTCACAGGCAGGGAGGCGCTGCTTGCCGAACACCGGCTCATCGACAAGCCGCCGAATGGGCTCGGCGACCTGACGGCTGCCGTCTACCTGGCGCGGATCCTGTCCGGCCAGCCGGCCGCCAAAGCTCTGCAATCGACCACCGCGGCGGTCTACGAGATCCTGGCGCGCACCGCCAAGCGCGGCGGCGACGAGTTGCAGCTCGAGACCGATGCCCAGAGCCTGTCGCACCCGATGGCGATGGTGCAGCTTCGCCATCTCCCGCATCCGGAACGGGACCGCCGGGCGTGACGCAGGCCGAAAACGCCGTGCCGCAGGACGATGCGCCCGAGGATGTTGCGCCCGGCCATGTTGTGCCCGAGGACGTTGTGCCCGAGGACGTTGTGCTTGTCGGCGTCGACGGTTGCAAGGCTGGCTGGATAGCCGTCCGCCGCGATCCCGGTGCGGCACCGTCTACAGCCGTTTTCCCAAGCTTCGCGGCGTTGCTCGACCGACTGCCCGTCAATGCGATCGTGGCGGTCGACATGCCGATCGGCCTGCCCGATTTCTCGCAAAGAGGCGGTCGCGGCCCGGAGGCGCTGGTGCGGCCGCTGCTCGGGGCCCGCCAGTCCAGTGTCTTTGCCATCCCCTCCCGCGCCGCGCTCTACGCCGAGATCGAAGCCTTCACCACGGTCGATGCCTGGTACGCCGCACATCGCAAGGCAAGCGAGGTGGCCAGGACGACATCAGATCCGCCGCGCGGCGTCTCGATCCAGGCCTTCGGCATCTTCGCCAAGATCCGCGAGATCGATTCGCTGCTGATCGCGCGGCCCGAATTGCGCAGCCGCGTCTTCGAATCGCATCCGGAAGTTGCCTTCTGCAAACTGAACGGCGACCGCGCTATGCGCCTGCCCAAGAAGATCAGGGGCAACATCAATCCGGCCGGCATGGCCGAACGCAAGGCGCTGCTTGCCCAGCATGGTCATAGCGAGGATTTTCTCGACCAGACGCCGCCGCGCGGCGCGGCCGCCGACGATTTCCTCGACGCCGCGGCGATGATGGTGGTTGCCGGACGCATCGTCAGAGGCGAGGCAATGCCGTTTCCGGATCCGCCGCTCGCCGATCGTTTCGGCATTCCAGTCGCCATTTGGGCCTGAGGACCAAGGCGTCAGGAGCGTGATTTGAGCGCCTCGTTGAGTGCCCACATATCCTTCTCCTCGGGCGCGGTCTCCAATCCGAGCACGGGAATTTGCTTACGCAAATGGTCGTGGTGGGTGCGCACGCCATATTCGAGATCGGAGAGGTAAAAACCTCCGAAGGCTTCGGACAGCATGGATTCGTTGGACCATATCGAAAGCTGCACGTCCTCGGCCAGCGTGTCGCGATCGATGCGGTAGGATAGGTAGCGGGCAGCCGCCTGTTGCCTGGTCTCGTCGTGATAGCGGTAGATGGCGCCGCGCAGCAGCGTCTCACCCGTCGACAGCGGGAATTCCTGATAGAACTGCACCGATTCCGGCATGATCGACAGCACGTTGTTTGGGAAGATGCCGTAGTAGATCCAGGCCTTGCGCAGGTGCTCCGGCAGGTGCTTCGCGTCGGGTGCGAGCTTGATATATTGCGCGACGCTCCAGCGCCGTCCGGCATGCGGATTGTAAGTGGCGAACGAGCGCGACACGCCGTTGACGAACGGCTCGTCGAAATAGGTCGCACCGTAAAGATCCTGCAGCGCCGGATGTGCCATGGCGACGTGGTAGCCTTCATTGTCGACGTCGCGCACCGACTTCCAGTTGACCGGCGTATTTTGGGTCCAGATGCCCCGGGACGGCACCATCTCGACCACGCCGTAATGAGCAATCTCGGCTTCGATCGGCTTCAACAGCTCGGCCACGGATGGCTGCGGCCCACCCTTGCGGAAGCGGATGAAGATGAAGCCCATCCAGATTTCGAGCTCGAGCGGCATCAGGCCGAATTCGGTCTTGTCGAGGTCGGGGAAGGAACGCGGGCGGGCAGCACCGCGCAGTGTGCCGTCGAGATTGTAGACCCAGCCATGGAAAGGGCAGACCAGCGCGTTCTTGCAAGTGCCCTGGCTGTCGGCGACAACGCGACTGCCGCGGTGGCGGCACATATTGTTGAAGGCGCGTACAACGCCATCCTTGCCGCGCACGATCAGCGCCCGCTCGCCGACCACATCCATCGTCAGATAGTCGCCGGCGTTCGGCACGTCGCAGACATGGCCGGCGATCTGCCAATGATTGCGGAAGACGTGCTCTTTCTCGAGTTCGAGCAAGGCGTCGGAATGATAGCTCCAGCCCGGCAGCCCCCGCCGATCCCAATCGTTGGGAATTGCCACGTCACGCAGATGCGGGTTCATAAAGGCTCTTTATTTATTGAATGCTCGTTCAATAAAAGCATATTTTCCGTTGAAATGCAATGGCTTGCAAAAATGGGGAGAATTCTTGGCGGGAAATCGAGCCGGATTTGAGAGCCGAGTCCGAACGATCGAAGCCGGGAAAATCCCGGGAATTCCGGACGTTAATCCCCTCACGCTTGTTGAGCGCCCGACGCTCCGTGGGCCTGGAAAGGCGACGTGGATCTGGTGCCGTGGGTAGCGGAAAAGAGAATGCCACCTGTGCTGCAGCTACGCCTGATCGGTTGCCCAGGAATGGCTGCGGGCTTGGTTTCATGCCGGTTACACAATCGTTAATCCATCATCGTTGGTCGGTTACAAGGTGCGATTAGGTTCGTTTCAACGGAGGAAAGAAGAAGACCGAAGGAAACGACGATGCGTACGAAAATCCAGATCACCGATACCGACCTTCGCCAGCAGGGTCCCCGGCGTAACGACCGGCGCCCGACACTGGCGCTGCGCCAGCGCGCCAGTGATCATCCAATGGCGATGTTCATGCTGCTGGCGTCCGCCGCATTTGCCGGCATGGCGTTGACGCCGACCGTCGGTCCGGCCTTCGCCTCACTGAACCCGCCGGCCAACCTCATCGATGGCGCGACGACTACCACCAAGACGGCGCGCCTGCCGATTTCGGAGATCGATTTCGCCTGCAAGGGGCAGGCCTGGGGCGCCGAGAGCCTGGACTGCCTGCGCGTCATCGCCGCTCAGTCGGGCAAGGCACGGCCGGTCCGCATGATCGCCAACGCCGCCCCGCTGGCCGATACGCCGAACGTTTTTTGATTTTTTGCGAGCGCCCTCCAGCACTCCAGTCAGGCTCCCGCCGCAATGTCGGCCGGGAGCCCTTTTTTCTTCCGGGAGAGATGGCGGAGTCTAGCCGCCCAGAGCGGCCTGCTCGGCAATGGCCGAGAGCACGCCGCGCACATCCAGCGTGCTGAACGGTTTTTCGAGGATTGGCGGCCGTTGCGGCGCCGGTAGCGCCTCGATCTCGCCTTTCGCGCCGATCAGATCGCCGGTGACAAGCACGAAGCGCCGCGCCAGACCCGGCAATTCGCCGAGTAGCTCGCGATAGGCGGCTATGCCGCTGGTGCCGGGCATGCGCAAATCGGAAAACACGATGTCCGGCGGGACATGGCCACTCAGCGTCGCGGCGGCCGAGACCCAGGCCGGCACGATCCGCGACTTGATACCCATCAACTCCAGAATGTCGGACAGCGACGCGGCGACATCCGGCTCATCGTCTATGATCAGCGCGTGACGCAAGCCGCTCGACCGCGACGGAGCTTCGCCGGCGGCGGCCGCGCCGGCCGCGATCGCCGGCAGCTGCACGACAAAACGCACACCTCTCGGCGAAACCTCCTCGAACCAGATATTGCCATTGTGCCGCTCGATGATCGATTTCGAGATCGACAGACCGATGCCGGTACCGACACCGACCGGCTTGGTGGTGAAATAGGATTCGAATATGCGTGAACGTATCGCTTCCGGCACGCCTGGTCCGTTATCCTCGACCGAGAATCCGGGATTGCCGCGGTCGCTGCGAAACGTCCGGACCTTGATCCGGCGGTCGCCGGCAACGCCGGCCAAGGCATGCTGGCTGTTGATGAGGAAGTTGGCGGCCACCTGCGTCACGTGGTCGGCATCTGCCATGGCCAGCAGCGGGCCGCTGGCGAAATCGGTGTCGATGATGATGCCGCTCGACCGTGCGCCATAGGCGGTCACTTCGAGTGCGGCGCGGATCACCTGGTTGAGGTCGGTTTCGGCCTGTGCGGCCGGGTGCAGGCGGACCATCGACAGGAAACTCTTGACGATACGGCCGCAGCGCTCGGCAGCGGCGCGCACTTTTTCGGCGCGCACTTTGGTCTGTGGATCGGCGGCGAATTCGTGCAGCAGCGTCGACTGGGCGACAACCACGGCCAGCGGATTGTTGAGCTCGTGCGAAACGCCGGCAAGCAGCGAGCCCATTGCCGCCATCTTCTCGTTCTGGTGCAGTTTTTCGCGCTGGCGGTTGATTTCCTCCTCAGCCCGCAACTTGTCGCGCAGGTCGCGGATCGAGCCGAAGATCAGCTGGCGATCGGCGACCCGCATCTCGGTTGCCGTCAGCTCGATCGGGAAAACCTCGCCAGCGGCATTCTGGGTGACCGTTTCAAGCCGTTGGCCGACCATCGGCGCGCCGCGGCCCGACATGTATTCGGCGCCAGACGCATAGCCCTTGCGATAATATTCCGGCACGACCGTATCGAGCAGGTCCTTGCCGAGGATATCGCTGCGCCGATAGCCGAACATCTTCTCGGCGGCCGGATTGAATTCGATGATCGAGCCGGTCTCGTCGATGACGATGATAGCATCGAGCGAGGCCTGCAGCATGGTGCGGCGAATGACGTCGCTGGCATGCGCGTCGGACGGCGACCGTTCGATGGCATCGCCGATGGCGAGTGCCACCATGTGCAACGCCGCCTCTTCCTGGTCGGTCCATTCGCGTTCGTGGATGCAGTCGTTGACCGCCAGCGTGCCCCACAAATTACCGTGCGAAAAGACCGACACCGACAGGAACGACTTGATGTTCTGCTTTTCGAAATCCGTCCGCAGAAAGCCTTCGAGATCGCGTGTGTGCCCGGCGAAGATCTTGCCTTGACGCTCGTCCTCCGCCAGCCGTTCCAGCAATGGGTCTGAATCGACGACCGACTGCATGATGACGGTTGGTGACGCCAGCTCGCCGCCAAACCGGGGGGCGATCCAATAAGCGGCGACCGACTGGGCGAAGCCCTGGCCGGGCAGTTCGCGCAGGCGAAACAGGATGCCGCGGTGACAATCCATGGCTTCGCAAAGCGTTTGGAGAATACCCTCCATCTCGCGCTGCCAGTCACCGGCTTCGCGCAGCCGGCGAACCACATGCACGGCCACCATCGCCGCGCCCTGCCTGGCGCCCTGCACGTCCACGCGTGTTGTTTCAGCCGTCATGATCAGCCGTCATTTCCTGGCCGCGGCTTCCTCAAGCCGTCGCCTTAGTTATTTTCGCCGACTGGCAGCGAGAAGATATAGCCTTCGCCGCGCACCGTGCGCAGGAATTTCGGATTGGCCGGATCCGCCTCGATCTTCTTTCTCAGCCGCATGATGCGGATGTCGACGGCGCGGGACGATTCCGGATCCTCGACGAAACCGATCGCCTCGGAGATCGCCGCCCGCGTCAACAGCCGGTTGGCGCGCGTCAGGAACACCTCCAGCACGTCGAACTCGCTCTTGGCCATGTCAATGACCGCGCCGTTGGCGCCGGTGACGAGCCTGCCGTCGAGATCGGCGTGAAAGGGTCCGAAGCTCACGGACCGGCGGCCGCCGGATGTTTCAGCCTTGGCCTTTTGTGGCTCGGTCGGCTCCGGAACGCGACGCAGCACGCTGCGCACCCTGGCCAGCACTTCGCGCAATTCGTAAGGCTTGACGATGTAGTCGTCAGCGCCGAGCTCCAGTCCGACGATGCGGTCGAGCGCGGTACCGGCGGCCGTCGCATAGATGATGCCGATCGGCATTTTCGACCGCATCCAGCGCCCGAGCGACAAGCCGTCCTCGCCCGGCATGGCGATGTCGAGAATGGCCAGATGGAAGGACTGCACTTCCAAGAGGTCGCGCGCCGCCGCCGCACTTTCGGCCGTGGCCACATCATAGCCGCTGGCGCCGAGATACTCGGCGACCGCGTCCCTGAGGTCGGGCTCGTCCTCGACGATGACAATTCGTGCACGCACGATGCTTTCGCTCCCGCTTTCAGTGGAAAGTAGATTGGGTATAAACATGATGTCCAGCACTCTTCTTGGGTTGCCGTATGCGGGGTAGAAAAACATGGCTGCACGATCCGTTATCGCGCTTGTTTCCGTCGCTGAAGTAATTGCCACCGATCTCGCCGATCATCTCGAGCGGCGCGGTCATGACGTCCGTGCGGCGCGACAGCCGTGGGAAGCCGAATCGCTGCTTTCGGAAAAGGGTATCGATGTCGTGGTTGTCGGCGACAGCGTCAGCCAGGCGGAGGGGCGAGACCTGCTCAGGCGACATGGCGGCGAAGGTGGCCCGGATTTCATCCTGATCTGCCGCCCGGCCGATCTGGTCGACAAGGTTCTGGCGCTCGAACTCGGCGCCGCCGACGTCGTCGAAAGCCCGCTCAATGTCAGGGAGCTTGCCGCTCGCGTCGGCGGCCTTCTGGCTCGGCGCGGCAGGAGCGCCGGGGAACTGATCGTGCTGGAGAACGCGACCGTCGATCTCCGATCGGCCATTGTCATGCACCGCTCGGGAACCGAAGAACAGCTGTCCCCCGGGCAGGTGGCGCTGCTCAGGCTGTTCCTGGCCAGCCCGCGCAAGGTGCTGACGCGGGACGACATCATCGCCGCCGCGCCCGCCGAAAATGCCGAAGCCTTCGATCGGTCGATCGATTCGCGCATCGTGCGGCTGCGCCGCAAGCTCGATACCGAAACCATCACCACCATACGGGGTGCCGGTTACCGGTTCGATCCGCCGACGCAATTCGCCGATTGAAGGCAGGACGGCCACCCTTTTGTCTTGAGCATCGGGTTTTCCCAAAACCGGTTTCCACTTTGGGGTTCCGATGCTCTTCAGCGCACCACGAGAAGCGACGGGCCGGACGGCATGTCACTGTTCGTACTGACCTCGCCGGCATGAGCACGTTCCTTCAGCAGCACGGTGGCGAGGCGGCAATGCCGAGCAGCCCCTGGACGTAAAGCAGGGCGGAAAGCACGGAAGCGGCGAATTTCGTTTTCATCCTGTTCGTTCCTCAAAATTGGAATTTACGGGCACTTCAGGGGAACCCCCGAAGCGCCCGCGCCGCCAGCGGAGCCCCCCGTTGCGGCGCGGGCCTTCGGTCCTCTCGGCTGCAAGTTGCCGGAGGCGCCGCGCATCCTCAACGGCCCTAAGCCGCCCCCGCCAGAGGGGCTTGAGCCGGTCGACGCGCAGGCTGGAAAGTGTCCAGATCAATCCAGGCCGTAGCGAAACAGTGTTGGCTTCCGATCGTTCGTTGCCCGCTGTTTTCGTTAGGTCAACTTTGCCTGTTCGCTGTATCCGGATCATGCCGCCGACGCTGCGCTTTGTTGCAGCTCGGTTTCGGAGTCAGGTGAATTCCTATCAAACGAAAGGCAATCGCGTATTGGCGCCGCGGTTTGGCCGATCCGCCTAGGCAAACACGCCACCCGTCATGACGACGTCGTGCAACTGCAAGCTGCTTTGCACGGACCTTTTCTGTTAACCAGGGGAAACAGAATCGAAACACAAACGAGCATCTTGCGAAATCGGCTTGAAACATGACGCCCCGATAAGCCGGTCATGAATTGGGCCGGCCCCGACCGGCAGAATAGGGGAGACATCATGTACACTGCCATTTCCGCCAAGCTCATCAACATCGCCGCCGCCGTCATCACCGGTACTGCCTTGCTTGTCAGTGCCGGCAACGGCGCAGCCCACGCCGCCGCCAACAAGATCGTCGCGCGTGTGTCGCTATCGCAGCAGACCATGGAAATTCTGGTCGACGGGCGGCCGACATTCGCCTGGAAGGTCTCGACCGGCGACAGGACGCACGTCACGCCGACCGGTTCGTTCAAGCCGACCCGCATGCATGAAATTTGGTATTCGAAGAAATACGACAACGCCCCGATGCCGCATTCGGTGTTCTTCAGCGGCGGCTACGCCGTACATGCGACAAGCGCCATCAAGCGCCTCGGCCAGCCGGCCTCGCATGGCTGCGTGCGTCTGCATCCGGACAACGCCGCCGATTTCTACCAGCTCGTCGAGGTCTTCGGCCCGGCCAACACCAGCATCGTCATCGTCAAGTGAGCGATGCTGCTCTTGTGTCGCTCAAAAAGGCCGGAAATCCGGCCTTTTTATTGTACAATGTTAGTACAATCTAATCTGGGTTAGTACAATCTAATCCGGCATCACCGGCATCAGCTTCGGATCCGGCTTTTCAGCGTGATGCGGCAGGTCCTTGCTGGCGATAAAGGTGTAGAACATCGGCACCACAAACAGCGTGAACATGGTTCCGACCAGGATGCCGGTGAAGATCACCAAGCCCATCGAATAGCGTGCCGCGGCACCCGCGCCGCTGGAGATGATCAGCGGCACCACGCCGAGCGCCATCGCCGCCGTCGTCATCAGGATCGGCCGCAGCCGCACCCTGGCCGACGCGATGATCGCATCGCGCCGCCGCATGCCGTGCATTTCACGCTGCTGGTTGGCGAACTCGACCAGGAGGATGCCGTGCTTGGTGATGAGGCCGATCAGCGTGATGAGGCCAACCTGGGTGTAGATATTGAGCGTGCCTAGCCCGATGTTAAGCGGCACGATCGCGCCGAAGATCGAGAGCGGCACCGCCATCATGATGATCAACGGATCGCGGAAGCTTTCGAACTGCGCCGCCAGCACCAGATAGATGACGAGCACAGCCGCAGCGAAGGCGATGATGATCGTGTAGCCCTGTTGCTTCTCCTGCCGTGACTGGCCGGTATAGTCGATGAAGAACGTGTCGGGCAGGCTTTCCCTGGCGATGTCCTCGATGGTCTTCAGCCCGTCACCGGTGGTGACGGTGGGCAATGGCAGAGCGGAAATCGTGGCGGAGTTCAACTGGTTGAACTGCTCGATGGCGGCCGGCGACGCGTTGGTCGAGATCTTCACCACCGCCGAGAGCGGCACCATCTCGCCCGACGCGCTGCGCACGAAATACTCGGCCAGCTTTTCAGGGTTGTCGCGAAAGCTCTGCGGCACCTGCGGGATGATGTCGTAGCTGTTGGATTCGCGGTCGAACTGCGCCACCTCGGCGCCACCGACCAGGAGCGTCAGCGTCCGGCCGATGTCGGCGATCGGCAGGTTGAGCGCGGCGGCGCGGTCGCGGTCGATCGTCACCGTCACTTGCGGCGCGTCGTAGGACATCGAATTCTCCACGGCGAGGAAGCGGCCGGAGGCCTGCGCCTTGTTCTTGATATTTTCCGCCGCCTCGTAGACTTCGGAGGCCTCGCCGGTCGAGCGCACGACCATCGTGATCGGCAGGCCACCGCCGGAGCCGGGCAGCGTCGGCGGCGCGAAGACGAAAGCCTTGACGCCCGCCACCTTGGCAAGGCGCGCAGTGATGTCTTGCTGAAGTTCCTTCGAGCTGCGCGCGCGCTCGGCCCAGTCCTTGAACGCAAAGCCGACGAAAGCGCTGTTCGTCGGGCCTTGGAACGCGACGGCGGAGAACCGCGCCCTGGTTTCGGGGATATCATTCACCAGCCCGAGAATCTGGTTCACATAGGTCTCGGTGTAGTCCGACGTCGCGTACCGCGGCGCGTTCACAATAGACAGCAAGAAGCCCTGGTCTTCTTCCGGCGCCAGTTCGCTTGAGGTCTTGGTGAACATAAAGCCGGTCGTGGCGACCAGTGCGACGACGATCATCAGCGTCACCGGGCGATATTTCAGCGAGCCGGTGACCAGCCGCTCATAGATGTGTTCGACGCGCCCGAACGTATTGTCGACAATGCGCTGGAAGCGGCTGTGCGAGCCGGACCTCAGGATACGTGCCGACATCATCGGTGTGACGGTTAGGGCAACGCCCCCCGAAAGCACCACCGAGCCGGCAAGCGTCACCGCGAATTCGCGAAACAGCGCGCCGGTCAGGCCGCCGGTGAAGGCCAGCGGCGCGAACACGGCGGCCAGCGTTATCGTCATGGCGACGACGGCGGAAGAGATCTCGCGCATGCCGTTGAAGGCAGCCTGCATCGGCGACAAACCGTCTTCCTCCATGTGGCGGTGGATGTTTTCCACCACCACGATGGCGTCGTCGACGACGAGGCCGATCGCCAGCACCATTGCCAGCAACGACAAAAGATTGATCGAATAACCCAAAGAAAACAACAGGAAACAGACGCCGATCAACGACAGCGGAATGGTCACGATCGGCATCAGCACCGAGCGGAACGAGCCGAGGAAGAGCAGGATGACGACGATGACGATGGCGACCGCCTCGCCGATGGTCTTGAACACCTCCTCGATCGACGCGCTGATCTGCTCGGTCGAATCATAGACGATCTCCATCGTCATGCCTTGCGGCAGCGTCTCCTGGATGGTCGGCACGATCTTGTGGATCGCCGCCGCCGTGGTCAGCGGATTGGCGGCCGGCGTTGGAAAGATGGCGAGAAAGATGCCGGGCTTGCCGTTGAACGTGACCCTGGTGTCGGTGCTCGCCGCGGCGAGCTCGACGCGGGCCACATCGCGCAGCCTCACCACATTGCCGTCTTTCGAGCGGAGCGGAAGGGCAGCGAAAGCCTCCGGCGTCTGCAGGGTCGAGCGAACCGTGATCGAGGAAGCCACATATTCGTTTTCGGTATCGCCGGGCGCAGAGAGGAAATTCGATTCGTTGATGGCGGTCAGCACTTCCGCCGCCGTCACGCCGCGCGCCGCCAGTTTGATCGGGTCGATCCAGACACGCATCGAATATTCGGCGGCGCCGAAAATCTGCACGTCGGCGACACCTTCGACCGTCGAGATACGCGGCCGCACGACACGCTCGATATATTCGGTGAGCTGTTCCGGTGTCATGTTCGGATTCTGCATCGAGATGTACATCATCGCGAACTGCTGGCCGGTGCCCTTGACGATCACCGGGTCTTTGGTTTCGTCCGGCAGATCGCCGCGAACACTCTGAACCTTCGACAAGACTTCGTTCAGCGCGACGTCGGGGTCGGAGCCGAGCTTCATCTGCACCGTCACGGTGCTGGAGGACGGCCGGCTCGACGACGTGACATAATCGATGTTTTCGGTCGAAGCGACGGCACGCGCGATCGGCGCGGAAATGAACCCCTGGATCAGGTCGGCGCTGGCACCGGGATAAGCCGTGGTGATGGTGATGGCCGTTTCTTCAACCTCTGGATACTGCCGAATCGAAAGGTTGAAGATGCCCTGAAAACCCAGAAGCAGGATCATGCAGGCAAGCACGGTCGAAAGAACCGGGCGGCGGATGAAGAGGTCGGAAAAGCTCATTGCTGGGCTGCCTGCTGGTTCCCCGGCTTGCTCGGATCGATCGTGTTGTCGACGGCAACGGACATGCCGTTGGAGAGCCGGTTCTGGCCGGCGGTAACGACTTCGTCGCCGGGCTGGATGCCTTCCAGGATCTCGACCAGGCCGGCGTTGTGGCGGCCTGGCTTGACGAACACCTGGGCGAGCACGAGCTGCGGTTTCTGTTCTTCCGCTGCCGGCTTGGCTTCCGCTGCCGGTTTGGCTGGGGTAGCAGCCGGCTTTTCGTCGGGTTTTGCCACGGGTGCTTCGGCCGCCGGCTTGGCAGCATCTGCAGCCGGCTTTTCTTCTGGCTTTGCCTCGGGAGCCGCGCCGTTGGCTTCGGCGGATTTGGCCGGGCGCACCACGAAGACGAAGTCGCCGTACAGGCTGGAGGTCAGCGCCGTCTGCGGCAGCGCCAGCACGTCGTTCTCCTCGGGCAGTTCGACGCGCACCTGGACGAACTGGCCGGGCGTCAGCTTGCCTTCGGGATTGCCGACCTCCGCCCTTACCGTCACCAGCCGGCTGGTCGGGTCGATCTTCGGATCGATGCCGCGGATGCTGCCGGTGAACGGCATTTCGCCGCCGCCGACGCCCAACCGCACCCTCTGTCCGATCTTCAGTTGCGGAAGCTGCTGCTCCGGCACGGTGAAATCGACACGCATCGTATCCATGTCCTGCAAGGTCACCACGGCGGTGCCGGGTGTGAGATACTGGCCAAGGTCGATTTTCGGAATACCGACAGTACCCTTGAAGGGGGCGGTCAACTGCTTTTGGTCGAGCACCGCTTGCAGCTTGTTTACCTGCGCGGCGGAGACCGATGCTGCTGCCTGCGCCGTGTCGAGCGTAGCATCGGTGCCGACCCCGCGCTTCTGCAGCTCGAGAGCGCGCATCAGCGTCGTCTGGTCGGAGGTGGCTTGCGCCTTCGACGCGACGAGGTCGGCTCGCTCGACGGCATCGTCAAGCTGCAGCAGGACGGCGTTGGCGGCGACCTTCTGATTGGCATGGAACAGGATGTCCTTGACGATGCCAGCAGTTTCGACCGTCAGGTCGACGCCGCGTACGGCACTGACAGTGCCGATCGCCTCGATGCCGGGGGTCCAGGACATCGGTTTGACGATGACTGTCGACACGGTCGCGGCCGGCGGCTTCATGGTGGCGAAGAACTGTTTGATCGCATTGTCGCGAAACAGGTTGAAGCCGACGATGCCGCCGCACACCAGCACGAGCAGAATGAAGGCGATGATGAAGCGCTTGATCACGAACAGTTCCCTCGGCCATGGCCCAGCATAACGGTCGGACGACCGGAACACATACCTGTGACTGGTCCCAATTTCAAATGACGGCGATCTTACTGTACCGTCTGGACGGTCTTGTCAATTCCGCCTAAGCTAATGAATGGGGAACGATTGATGAAGGTCCGCAGAGCAAATTCGCGCGAAAAAATTCTCGCTGCCGCCGCCGCGGTGGCGCGCGAGACGGGTCCTGGCAGCCTGTCGCTGGACGCTGTTGCCAGCCGTGCCGGCGTGTCGAAGGGTGGTCTTCTCTACAATTTCCCGACCAAGGCGAAATTGATGCAGGCGCTGGTGGAGGATTATCTCAGCGCATTCCAACAGGCGCTGGAGGCCGCCCGCAAGAACAGCGGCAGCGGCGAGAGCCCGCTCGCCGCCTATATCAGGCTTTCGGCCGAGCATGCCGAGGAGTCGAAGCCATCGGCATCCTGGATATTTTCGGCAATCGCCGAGGATCCCGACTTCCTGACGCCGATAAAATCGTTCAGGCGGCAGGTGTTCGAACGGCTGAAGGCGGAGACGCCGAACCTCAAGGCGCTGCTGGTCTGCTATCTCGCCATCGAGGGACTTCGCAGCATGAATCTGTTCGGTTCGGATATTCTTTCCGCCGACGAGCGCCGGCTGCTGATATCGACCCTGCTGGAGATCGCGGAATAGTCTAGGAATACGCCGGCCGGGTTCAGTTGCCTCGACTGTCGGGATGTGGCTGGAGCGAGGTGCCGTCCACTTGGGGCAGAGTGAGCTCCACGCTTTGAACCTGCGTCTCGGTGCTTTCCGAAAATCGGTTCCGATTTTCGGGCCGATGCGCTAGAGCCTTTCGGGATTGACCCGAGCTGCCTTCAACCCGGAAAGGCTCCCACCGCTGCCCATGCCCCATCTTCCCGAGCATCTTCTCACCGGCTACCGCAGTTTCATGAGCGGCCGCTATCTCACCGAAAGCGGCCGTTATCGCTCGCTGGCGCGGGAGGGCCAGGCACCGGAAACGATGATCGTCGCCTGCTGCGATTCCCGCGCCGCACCCGAAGCGATCTTCGATGCCGGGCCGGGCGAGTTGTTCGTGCTGCGCAATGTCGGCAATCTGGTGCCGCCCTATGCGCCCGACGATCAGTTCCACTCGACATCGGCGGCGCTCGAATTTGCCGTGCAGAGCCTCAAGGTCAAGAACATCGTGGTGATGGGTCACGGCCGCTGCGGCGGCATCCGCGCAGCACTCGACACCACGGCCGCGCCGTTGTCGCCGGGCGATTTCATCGGCAAATGGATGAGCCTGATCGCGCCGGCGGCCGAGACCGTATCGTCCAGCACCTTCATGACCGCGACCGAGCGCCAGACGGCGCTGGAGCGCATCTCGATCCGTTATTCCATAGCCAATCTGCGCACCTTCCCTTGTATTTCGATCCTCGAAGGCAAGGGGCGGCTGTCGCTGCACGGTGCCTGGTTCGATATTTCGACCGGCGAGCTTTGGGTGATGAACAAGGACACAGGCGATTTCGAGCGGCCGGAGACCGAGTAGGAGACGAGGCATGATGCGAGCTCGGTTCGCGTTCGCGGCGGCGGTATTGCTGTGCTCAGCAAATATCGCCCGCGCCGACGATAGCGCGATCATAGACCGCTGGTATTCGGCACTGCTGGTCGCCGACCGCACCGAATTGTCGGACCTGCTCGCCGACAACGTCCGCATCAAGCTCGACGACCTCGGCGTCGTGCAAAGCAAGCAGGAATTCATCGCCTCGATCGCCGAGTGGCAGGGCGCCGTCGCCGGGGCCGAAATCCGCCACCGGATCGAGAAGACGGAGGGCGGCGTCACCACTGTGATCGCCTGCTATGATTTTCCCAGCAACGACATGCTGATGCAGGAGACTTTCGCGGTCGCCAACGACCAGATCAGCGCCAGTTCGCAAGCCGCGATCGCCGAAAATTGCGACGGTTACTGACGGAACCATGAACTGGGGCCGCTGTTGCGCGCAACCGGCCGGCGCCTTACATCGGTGACGATCCATCTCCTCCCGCCACTCAGCGAAAGTTTGCCCATGCCATCCGCCGTCGACCTCGCCGCCCATCCGCTGACCGCATGGCAAGGGCCGCTCGGCCTGCCCGATTTCACGCGCATCGGCGATGGCGATTTTTCTCCGGTCTTCGACGCGGCCCTGAAGGCGCATGAAGCCGAGATCGAGGCGATTGCCGGCAACACCGGGACGCCGACCATCGAAAACACGCTTGCCGCGCTCGAGCTTGCCGGCGAGGCTCTCGACCATGTCTCGTCGATCTTCTGGTGCCGCGCCGGCGCCCACACCAACGAGGCGATCCAGGCGCTGGAGCGCGACATCTCGCCGAAGATGTCGCGGCACTTCTCGGCAATCTCGATGAACGAACGCCTATTCGCCCGCATCGACCACCTCTATCAGCGCCGCGATGCTTTGAAGCTCGATGCCGAAACGCTGCGGGTCTTGGAAAAGACCTGGAAAAACTTCGTTCGCTCCGGCGCCATGCTCGACGCCGAAGGCAAGAAGCGGCTGGCCTCGATCAACGAGGAATTGTCGTCGCTCGGCACCAATTTCGGCCAGAACGTGCTTGCCGACGAGCGCGACTGGGCGTTGTTCCTCGACGAGGCCGATCTTGCCGGCCTGCCGGAATTCCTGAAAAGCTCGATGGCGGAAGCCGCCGAGATGCGCGGCCAGAAGGGCCGCTACGCCGTCACTCTGTCGCGGTCGATCTACGAGCCGTTCTCGACCTTCTCAGAACGCCGCGACCTGCGCGAGACGGCGTTCCGCGCCTTCATCATGCGTGGTCAGAATGGCGGCGCCACCGACAATACGGAAGTGGTGCGCGACATGCTGCGCCTGCGCGCCGAGAAGGCAAAGCTGCTCGGCTATGCTTCCTACGCCGCATTGAAGCTCGACGATACCATGGCCAAGACGCCGGAGGCGGTGCACGCGCTGCTCGATCCGGTCTGGGAAAAGGCGGTGGAGAAGGCCGCAAGCGACCAGGCCGAATTGCAGCGGCTGGCGGCCGAGGCCGGCAGCAACGAGAAATTCGCTGCCTGGGACTGGCGCTTCTACCAGGAGAAGCTGCGGGCAGAGAAATTCGCCTTCGACGAGGCCGAGCTGAAGCCGTATCTGCAGCTAGACCGCATCATCGACGCCTGTTTCGATGTGGCAACACGATTGTTCGGCATTTCTTTCGAAGAAAAGAAGGGCATTGCCACCTGGCATCCGGACGCGCGTGTCTTCGTGGTGAAGAATGCCGACGGCAGCGAGCGCGGCCTGTTCCTCGCCGACTATTTCGCCCGGCCTTCGAAGCGCTCCGGCGCCTGGATGAGCGCGCTGAAATCCGGTTATAGGCTTGGCCCTGGCTCGAAGCCGGTCATCTACAACATCATGAACTTCGCCAAGCCGCCGGCCGGCGAGGCCGCCTTGCTGTCGGTCGATGAAGCCAAGACGCTGTTCCATGAATTCGGTCATGCTCTGCACGGCATGCTGACCGACGTCACTTGGCCGTCGGTCGCTGGCACCTCGGTCAGCCGCGATTTCGTCGAACTGCCTTCGCAGCTTTACGAACACTGGCTGACGGTACCGGCGGTGCTGGAAAAACATGCGCTGCATGTCAAGACCGGCAAGCCGATGCCAAAGGCGCTGGTCGACAAGATGCTGGCGGCGCGCACCTTCGGCGCGGGCTTCGCCACGGTCGAGTTCACTGCCTCGGCGTTGGTGGACATGGCTTACCACGCGCGGCCGGATGCACCGGACCAGCCGCTTCGTTTCGAAGCCGAAACGCTGGAACGGCTTAACATGCCCGATACCATTGCCATGCGTCACCGCACCCCGCATTTCGGCCACATCTTTGCCGGCGACGGCTATTCGGCCGGCTATTATTCCTACATGTGGTCCGAAGTGCTCGATGCCGACGCCTTCGCCGCCTTCGAGGAGACGGGCGATCCGTTCAATCCGGCGCTGGCCGAGCGGCTGCGCAAGAACATCTACGCCGCTGGCGGCTCGAAGGACCCCGAAGAACTCTACACCGCCTTCCGCGGCAAGATGCCTTCACCGGAAGCAATGATGGCCAAGCGCGGACTGGTGTGATGCGTGCCCGCTCTTGTCACGGTTCTCTTCCATCCTGATTGATGTCGGCCGTCATGGCGTCGGGTTGCGCGCCGGCTGATCCGGTTTCTGTCGGCCCCGGCTCGGCCTCGCTGGCTGCGGCAGTGTCGTTGAGGTGACTGCCCGCTATGCTGATCGGCCGCTGGCGCATCCGGACCGCCTTGCGACGACCGCTACGGAAATAAATCTCTCAGTCGCGAACGTCAGCCCCGCCAACGGAAGGCGAGGCTGGTAAGTTGATTGTCCCGGCAAGCTTTTTTGCCGGGGCGATTGGCCTAGACTAGGCAGGCACAAAGCCAAAATAGGCTTTGTAGGACGCCCCTTCGCCGGAAATCAGGGGCGTTTCCACTTTGAACCCAATCCCGCTGAAGGTGGTATTGTTCGTACGTGCCGCGAGCAACACCATCTGCTTTGCGGAGATGGTCACTGTCGCGCTCCCGATCCTGTCATCGCCCCAATCGAAGAGATCGCTGATGGCGCCGCCGATCGATGGCATCAACGATCCCAGGGCCGGGCCGGCTATCGCGGCAATGATAGGTCCTGCCACCGGAATGAGGCCCAAAGCCAGCGTACCCGCCGTATGGACGCCCATCACGACCTTCTGCACTTCGTCCTTGTACTTGTTGGGATCGCCGAAATCGTTTTCCATCAGCACCGTACCGATATTGATGCCGTAGGGCTTGCCTCGATAGACCTCCATCAGGTCGGGTCTCGTATCTCCCGCATCGACGTCGCCATAGACCTGGCTGCGCTTGGTGTCGGCGATCTGCGGCGTTGTCACGCTGACGATGACATAGGGCTCGTCCGCACTCGACCCCTGATCCCAGTCGGTCTCGCCGAAGCAATGGAGCCCGGTATAGTGGACGACGACATCTCGAAGGTCGATCGCGCCGGTGTCGGGCCACCAATATATGCCGCCGTTTTCAAACAGATTGGCACGGCCACCGTCGGCGAATTCGGTCTCGTCGGTGGTTGGGTACCCCAGATATGACTGTTCCCAGCCCAGGCTTTCCCACTTCTTGCGGATGTCACCGTACACCACGTTGGCTCCTGTGTTCGGTGTCCAGTAGATCGAGCCGGCATTGGCAAAATGGTTGTAGCGCCCGACGCCGTCGGGAGTTCCGGTCTCGTCGGTGACCGGATAGCCGAGAACCGAGCGCTCCCAGCCCATTGCTGCCCATTTGCCGCGAATTGCCCCCCAAATCGCTTGAGCACCGGTATTCGGTGTCCAGTAGATCGAAGCGGTATTGTTGTTGAAGTGATTGTATCGGCCGACGCCGTCGGGAGTTCCGGTTTCGTCGGTGCAGGGAATGCCCCACGCGAGACCGCCAAGCGCAATCCATTTCCTGTAGATGTCGCCGTGGATCTCAAAGGCGTCGTGCATGGCATCGTTGTAACAAATGCATGAGCCGTTCTTGAGATACCAGGCTTTTCCAGTCTCCTTCCTGTCGATCTCGGCGAAGCCGGCGCCTCCAAGGGAGTTGTACTTTTGCTGTATGACAGCTTCGGGCGATAGGAGCGACCAAGGCCCGATCCTGAGCTGGTCGGAAAGTCTTGTGGCTCCAGCGCGGATGGTGCCGGCACGCACTCTTGAAGTTGCTCTGGCAGCATACGGCATGACCTTTTCCTTCCTGTGAGTGTTGGTATCGGGGGCTTCAGGCCTCCGGCGATCGGTTTTGATCGACGAGCCGAGGTTCCCAGACCGCGACTTACGGACGGCTTACAGAGTTCCGAGCTGCGCCAGAGCAATTCCAGGAAACGTGTGGAACGGTTTTCCGTCCGGAACTGCGCAAAAATAAAGAGATAGAGCGGTTCGGCGTTTCCGTGAGACGATGAACCGGTCTAGAGAAACGGGCGCACGAGCGAACGCAGCAAAGGCGAGGGCTCGTCATCGCCGGTCGAAGCGAGCGCGCGTTCATAGCGCCGGTAATCCTCGATGGCGCCGGCGTGGTCGTTTCTGGAGAGGCTCTCCTGGATGAGCGTGCCATGGAGTTTGGCCGATTCCGGGTAGAAATCGAGCGCACGCCGGCACGCCTGGCGTGCCCGATCTGCGTTGCCTCGGCTCTGCCAGTGTTTGGCGATCCGCACGGCAAGCTCCACCAACCCGTCCCGCACCCGGTCGGCCGCGGCGTTCGACCAGGCGGGCGTCGGGCCATTCGAGAAAAGCGGGCCGACAAAGCCTTCCAGCAGCATCTCCTGCTCCTCGATTGCGCTGTCTCTTTGGCCCGACAGAACGGGTTTCAGCCGGTCTTCCCAATCCTGCAGATCGATCCAGACCTTGTCGGCAGCGAGCCGCAAACGGCCTTCTCTCAGGGTTACGAGTTCGCCTTGCCCGAGCAATTTGCGCAGACGATGCAGCGCCTGCTCCAAGGCCGCTTTGGCCTGGTCGCCGTCGAGGTCGGGCCAGAGCCAATCCTGCAGGGTTTCCACCGAACAGACCTGATCCCTCGAGAGGCAGATAATGCGCAATATGTCGAGAGCGCGGGTAGGTTTGGCACCGGGCGCGACCTCGGCGCCATCGATCTCGAGGCGGAAGCCTCCCATCAAGTGTATCCTGAGCGGCCAAGGCCACTGGGCGGGGCGGCCAGCGGGCGGGACCAGATATCGCGCCCGAACGACGCGGCGGCAGAGATCGACATCGATCTTTCGCTCCAGCGCATCGGCGATCAGCTCGGCTAGCAAGTCCGGCAGGTTGAGCAAGATCGCCGAGGGATTGACCTCGCGCAATGCCGCCATGAATTCAGCCAGACGAGTGCCATAGGACGCGCCGCCGTTCCACTTCTGCTCCAAGGCCCGGGCGGCTAGAATGCTGAGTTCGACACGCTGGCGAGGGCCGCCGCTCAGCCTTTCGGCGATCCCCTGAAGTAGCGCAATCGCCTCCGCCGGACGCCGGTCGGCCAGCAGGACCTGGTATTTGGTGACGTAATGCGGCCAGCGCTCGATCATCGGCTCGTTCGCCCGCTCGATCGCATCCATGAAGACATCGCAGTCGAGATAGGCCTTGGCGAAGTCGCCGTTGCGCGTGTGCATCGCCGCATGGCAGTCGGCGACGACCGCGACCTGGGTGGTGAACCTGCTGTCCGCGATCTCGCCCAGTCGGGAGACCAGCGCATTGAACTCCGAGAACCTGTTGTGAAGCTTCATCAGCAATTGGAGCTGGTAGAGGGCGCTGAACTCGACGCCCCGTAGGGCGTGCTGCTCGCCTATCGCCGTTGCGCGTCGCAACGCATCCTCGGCCGAGGCATAGACAAAACCGCGCCGCGAATAGGGGAAGTAACGGCCGCTGGCCGAGCCAAAGGACACCAGCCACATGCCGAGCACCAGCGGTGGGATATCCGGATGTTCGAGGTCGGCGGCAACGCTGTCCACGGCATTGGCAAAAATGTCGCGCTGCCCCGACGAGGTCGCGTAGTCGATGAGCGCTTCGCTTGCCAGCAGGCGCAACTCGACCGAATCCTCGATCGGCAAATGTGTCAGGCGCTGCTGGATATCATTCACGAGGCGCTTCGCGTCATGGGCGTCGAATTCGCCAGGTTCGGCGAAATCGACGGCCCGCAGGATGCCGAGCCTGACCATCATGAGTTCCTCCGGATCCAATTCCGGCAACCCCTTGGCAAGAACCTGTGAGGCTCGGCGCGTCCAATCCGCCAGCCCCTCATGCGTACGCCAGCTGGCCGTCTTGACTACGACCGCCCGCGCGACCGTCAGGCATTGGCCGCGCATGTCGGTGTTCTCGAATGCTTGCCATGCCTTGGAGAAGTGCGGCTCGGCCTTCGCATCGTCCGACGCGAAGGCGACCCCCAGCCAATAATGGACCCACCCGTCCATCTCGTCGGCGGGCAGCCTGTTGCACCATTCGACGAAGCTGGCCCTGCGCCCTTGCGAGAGAACGCCGTTAGCGCACTCCAGAATGAGCTGGCGTGCCAGCGGCCAAGCGCCCGCCTGCAACGCCAGCACGATTGCCGCGTCGGTTTTGCCGGCCTCGTGCAAGACCTTTGCTGCCTGCTCGCGCAGCCTGGAACGGTCCGCGTCCGTCACGCGCCGGTCCAGTAGGCCGGCAAGGTATTCGCGCAACAAGTCATGCAGCTGGAAGGCGGCGCCGCCCGGACCGTCGCGCGTGATCAGCAGTTGGCGATGCTGCAGCCGCACCAGCAGGCGGGCAGCCTGCGGCGAACCCAGGAACGCATCGGCAAGCTCCGTGCTGATCTCCGGCAGAAGGTTGAGCCTGATCAGCAGATCCTGGTCCTCCGGCGCGATGTCGCGCAGGAAATAACGTCCGACAATCTCCCGAAGGCCGGCGCCTCCGGCAAGGCCGGTCTGCGAAAGCGGGTAGTACATTCCGGCGTTGGCCAGCAGGAGAAGGCCCACCGCCCAGCCGCGCGCCTCCGAAATGTCGCCGACCTCGGACGGCGATTGCGAGCGGGCGGTGACGAGGTTGCGAGCCTCCGCAGGCGAAAACTCCAGCAGCGTTTGGTTGAGGACCGGCAACTGTCCGGACAGCACGAGGTCGGCGACATCGCCCTCGGGCAGCATCCGCGATGTGCAGATGCAGCGGACGGTATTGGGGCGTTCGCGTAACAGGATCGCCAGCGTCCGGCGAAAGCCTGGTGCATCGGCACGATGCAGATCGTCGAGGACCAGGATCGTGCCCGGATCAAGCCGCGAGAAATAGGTGCGGAAGAACAGCCGCGCGAAATCGTCGGAATTGTCGGCATATTCCGGACCAAAGACCGGCATGCCGGCATGCCTGCCGTCGAGCGACAGCGTCAGATAATGGAAAAGCCGCGCAACGTCCTGGTCCTCGGTGTCGACCCGATACCAGTTGTACGCCGATTCGCCTTGCTTCAGCCCGCCTTGTTCCAGCCCGCCGTGTTCCAGAAAGTCGATCACCGCGGTGGTCTTGCCGTATCCACCAGGCGCAGCCAGCCAGCATGCACCGCTGTCGAGGGCCTGCGAAAGCAGCGCCACTACGCGCGGACGGCTGACAATTCCCACTGGCCGGGGTGCCGAGAGCTTTGCTATCTCGCGCGGCGCGTCCCGGAAGGATTTATCCATTGTGAGGACTCTCGCAGCGCAGTCGCCTCGCGAAAACAGGTAATCGGTTCGCCCGCAACAACAAATCGCCGGCCGGCGTTGTGCTCGCCTGACGTGCCGTGCTCGCCGGCAAGGTCGCGGTTATCCCTTGTGCGACATGATATGCGAAACCCCGACACTCACGTCAGCGGTGTGTCTTGCCATCACTGCGTTCATTCGCATTGCAATCGTCGCATAGCCGTTTCGTTCGTGGTCGGTAACTTCCGAGGGCTTGAAGAGCCACGGAAGGGGTGCAACCTGCGCGTCTTCGAAATTGGCCGGCAGATTCGATGGCAAGGCCTTTTTTCCTAGAGGCAGCTCTAGCCCAAGGTCACTAAATTCCTTCTCGAGGCTGGCGTGCAGATGAGAAAGGACGACATAGATCGCCAGCTTTGATCTAGTCCTTTCTGTGTTGTTTAGATTGTACTCTTGAAGAACCTCATCGAACGATGGCGATACGTCACTTTCGGCAGCGGTAGCTCGTGTTGCAACAGCACCGGCCAGGGCAGTCGCTGCCACTCCTGTAAGACCTACAAAATCACGTCTTGTCGTGCCGGTCATGGTGAATTCCCCTCGGTTTTGAAGACGGGCCAAGTCTGGCAAGGAGGAGGCGCAGTGGCAATAGGCCGCATACGCTATTGGTGTAGAGGGCCTTTACGTCGCCGATGTGAATCCACCCGGCGACGACAGTGCCAAGCCGGCAGAGGCCCGCGATGCATTCGGTTGCTTGATCTGAAAACCCATGGAATCCGAGAAAGGTTTCCTCAGCATTCACGGGGGGGTTCGAAAAATCCGCTGGTGGAGCTGAGGAGGATCGAACTCCTGACCTCGTCATTGCGAACGACGCGCTCTCCCAGCTGAGCTACAGCCCCGTCCAGCGGATGGGGCTTTTATCGGCCGCTGCGGTTTCCTGTCAAGGCTGCGCTTGCTGCCGAAATGCCGTTCGGCCGTTCGTGCGCCTCGCCCACGCGTCGGAACGCGGCTCTTGCCGCTTTCAGCTACAGTGGCTACATGTCGGCAACAATCGGAGACCGGCATGATCGCCCTCATTCAGACCATTGTCATGGCGCTTGACCTTTACTGGTGGATCATCATCGCCTCGGCGATATTTTCCTGGCTCTACGCCTTCAACGTCGTCAACTCCCGCAACCAGTTCGTCGATACCATCAGCAACATGCTCTATCGGCTGACCGAACCGGCGCTGCGGCCGATCCGCCGCTTCATGCCCGATCTCGGCGGCATCGACATCTCGCCGATCATCCTGCTGCTGATCCTGTTCTTCATCCGGCAGTTCCTGCTCACCACCGTGCTTTCGCTGGTCGTCTGAGTGCAGGCGTCCCATGCGCGCGCCGTTCCGGACGCGCGCCGACGGTATCGACCTGTTCGTCCGGCTGACGCCGAAATCAGCGATGGACAGGCTCGAGGGGGCCGAAACGACCGCGGATGGGCGAAGCCATCTGAAGGCTCGCGTTCGCGCCGTGCCGGAAAACGGCGCCGCCAATCGAGCGCTGGAAAGGCTGGTCGCTAAGGCGCTTGGCGTGGCCGCTTCGGCCGTCTCGATCGTCGCCGGCGGCACCGCTCGGCTGAAGACGGTCCGTGTGCTTGGCGATCCCGCGGCGCTGGCGAAACGCATCGATACGCTGGGCACGCCTGCGCCATGATCTCGGCTCGCTCACCAACCCCGTAGAAAAAAGGCCGGGCTGCAAAGCCCGACCAGATGTGAAGGTCGAAAACCTTCAGAGGGGAACGCGCCGGACGAATGGGAGGAAACATCCGGCGCAGCGTGCATATGGGTCGGCATCGCTGACGTTTCAATGACGGGGAACGACAATAACAGCTTCGTGAAACCAGGTGGTGGATGTCGATGAACGCCTGGGATTGGGGGCCTATTTGGACGTTGTCTGGGCAATTATTCCTAAGCGATGTCGTCGCGAATGCAGGCCTTCAGATGGCCGTCGGCTGTCGCCCTCAGTGGCGGCACGGCCGCGGCGCAAGCCTCCAGCGCGAACGGGCAACGGGTTCGGAAAACACAGCCCGACGGCGGGTTCGCCGGACTGGGAATATCGCCTTTGAGCACCTGCCGGCCGTGCCTTGCCAGCGGATCGAGCGATGGAATGGCTGACAGCAGCGCACGCGTGTAGGGATGCTGCGGCCGGGCATAAAGCTCGGCCGCCGGCGCAACCTCCATGATGCGCCCGAGATAGAGCACTATGACCGTGTCGCAGATGTACTCGACGACGGCCAGATCGTGCGAAATGAACAGCATGGTCAGGCCGAGCCGGAGCTGCAGGTCGCGCAACAAATTGATGATTTGCGCCTGGATCGAGACGTCGAGTGCCGAGACCGGTTCGTCGGCGACGATGAATTCCGGCTCGAGCGTCAGCGCACGCGCGATGCCGATGCGCTGGCGCTGGCCGCCCGAGAATTCATGGGCGTAGCGGTCATAGGCGTCGAACGGCAACTCGACCGCGGCAAGTGCCTTCGCGGCCTTCGCCCGCCGCTCGGACCTCTTGCCAATGGCTTGAATGTCAAGGCCTTCGGTGAGGATCTGCCCTATCGTCATGCGCGGCGACAGGCTGGCGAAGGGATCCTGGAAAATATATTGCATCTTGCGACGCTGGCGGCGCAACTGGGCGGCACCCAGCCTGGTAATATCGGTGCCGTCATAGGTGATTTGGCCGGATGTCGGCTCGATCAGACGCAGCACCGAGCGGCCGATCGTGGTCTTGCCGGAGCCGGACTCGCCGACCAGGCCGACCACCTGGCCACGCCTGACATCGAAGGAAATGTCCTCCAGCGCCCTGACCACCGGGGCACGCGAGAATGCTGTCGGCGCAAAATGCTTGGTCAGGTTTTTGACCGAGAGGAAGGGAACGTCGGCCATCAGAGCTCCTCCCAACGCAGGCAGCGGCTTTGCTGGGTCGGCGTCGCCGCAAACAAGGGCGGGACTGCGGCGCGGCAGGCAGCGATAGCCATCGGGCAGCGCGGCGCGAAGGAACAGCCTTTGGGCAGCAACGTGAGCGACGGAACATTCCCGGCAATGGTCGGCAGCGGCGTGCCCGCCAGCTTCAGTGCCGTGGCCTGGCCGAGCCGCGGCACCGAACGCATCAACCCGGCGGTATAGGGATGACGCGGACGGGTGAATACTTCGCTCACCGGACCTGTTTCGACGATACGCCCGGCATACATCACCGCTACCCGGTCGGCGATTTCGGCAACGACGCCGAGATTGTGGGTGACGAACAGGATGCCCATGCCGCGCTGCGCCTGCAGCTCGGCCAAAAGATCGAGGATCTGGGCCTGGATAGTGACGTCCAGCGCGGTCGTCGGCTCGTCGGCGATCAGCAAGCCCGGATCGCAGGACAGGGCCATGGCGATGGTGGCGCGCTGGCGCATCCCGCCCGACAGTTCGTGCGGATACTGCCGCGCCCGCCGCTTCGGATCGGGAATGCCGACCTGTTCCAGCAGCCGCACCGCGTCTGCTTCTGCCTCGCGGTGCGATTTGCCGAGATGGATGCGGATCGGTTCGGCGATCTGCTCGCCGATCGTGTAGACCGGGTTGAGGCTGGTCATCGGCTCCTGGAACACCATGCCGATCTCGTTGCCGCGTATCTTGCGCAGCGACTCGGCATCGAGGTTGGTCAGTTCGGTGAGCGTGCCGTTCTTGCGCCGCAGCGCGATCGACCCCTCGGCGATATGTCCGACCCTTTTCGGCAGCAATCCGATGATCGACAGGCTGGTGACGGACTTGCCCGATCCGGATTCGCCAACGAGCGCCACGGTCTCGCCGGAGCCGATCGTCAGGTCGACATCCCTTACCGCCGCGATGTCGCGCCCCGCAATGCGGAACACCGCGCGCAGGCCGGAAATCGAGAGGATCGGCGTGGCGCTCAGCGGAGCAGCCCCACATCGCGAAGGATCATGTCGATCTTTGCGGTTTCCAGCTCGTTCAGGCTGCGCTGCGGCCGCGCCATGGTGTTCGAGGCGATGATGCCGAGGCTCTTCATCGCCGCCTTGAAGGCGCCGACGCCGGCCGAGCCGGCGCTGGTCCTGCCGAGCGAGATCCAGACGATCTCGAACAGTTTCAACAACCGCTCCTGCTCGAGGCGGGCTTCGGCAAGCTGGCCCGCCTGCGTCAGCTTCCATAGCCTGACATAACCATGCGGGTCGACATTGGCGAGGCCCGGCACGACGCCATGCGCGCCCATCGCCAGCACGCTGTCGACCAGGATCTCGGAACCGGTCATGCCGAAAAAACTGGGATCGTCGGCCATGTCCTTGAGCACGTAACGCAGATTGCCGTCATCGCCGCTGGAATCCTTGATACCCGCAATGGCTCCTTCCCTGGCGAGACCGACCGTGGTCTTGCGCTCCAGCTTGACGTGCACGCAGACCGGGATGTCGTAGGCGATGACCGGAATGTCGAGCGCATCTTTGATGTAGCGGAAGTGATCGCCGATCTCGGGCTGGCTGGTGCGGGTATAAAACGGCGCGGTAACGACGATGGCGTCGGCACCGGCCGATCTGGCGATGCGGGCGTGGTTGATGACGCGGTCGGTCGTCGGGTCGATAACACCGGCGAAGATCGGAACCCGGCCGTTATTGACCTTGACCGCGTGCTCGAGGATGGCCCTGCGGCCTGCCTCGTCGTGGAAGACCACCTCGCTGGTCGAGCCCAGCACGAACAGCCCGTGGACGCCGCCGTCGAGCAGGTTCTCGATGGTGCGCGTGAACGACGGGAAATCGACGCTGAAATCGGCATTGAGCGGGGTGACGACAGGTGGCACGACGCCGGTAAACAGGGGCATTTTGATGAACCTTCGAGGTCAGTTGAGATCGGAGCGGGGATCGAATGCATCGCGCAGGCCGTCGCCGATGAAGTTGATGGCGAGCACCGTGAGCACCAGCGCGGCGCCTGGGAACATCCATTGCCACGGATAATTTTCAAGCACGACGGTGGAGCGGGCGAGATTGAGCATGTTGCCCCAGCTGGCTTCGGGCGGCGCGATGCCGAGGCCGAGGAAGGACAGGCCAGCCTCGAGCAGGATGGCGTTGGCGATCTGCAAGGTGGCATAGACGACCAGGATATCGATGCAATTGGGCAGGCCGTGCCGGAACAGCAGATGCGGCAGCCCCGCGCCCATGCCGCGGGCGGCAACGACGAAATCGCGCTCGCGCAGTTCGAGCAGCCGGGCGCGCACCATGCGCGACAGCACCGGCCAGGAGAGCAGCGAGATCACCAGTATGGTGGGCGCGATGCCGGTGCCGGCTATCGAAGCCAGCACCAGCAGGAAGATCACCGGCGGCAGCGTCATCGCCAGATCGACCAAGCGCATCACCGTGCCGTCGACGAGGCGCCCGCCAAAGCTGGCGACGGCGCCGACCAGGAAGCCGATGACGGTCGATATGGCGACCGAGCAGACGGCGACCAGCAATGAGATCCGCCCACCTTGCAGCAACCGGGCCATGACGTCGCGCCCGACGCCGTCGCTACCCAGCCAATGAATGGCCGACGGCGCCTTGTTCATCGCCCTGAGGTCGATGGCGTTCGGGCCGAACGGCCACCACAAAGAATAGGTCGAAACCGCCAGCAGGATCGGGATGACGATCAAAAGCCCGGCACGCGCCGCGCGGTTTTCGAAAAAGCGGTCGAACGCGCGGCGGAGCGGCCCCTTGGTCTGCGGTAAGGCTGTCGGGTCGACCGTTGGGTCCGGCGCAGTGATTGCCATCACGCCACCTGAATGCGCGGGTCGACGACGGCATAGACGACGTCGGTCAACAGGTTGACCAGGATGACGCAAACGCCGATCACCAGCGTGGCGCCCATGATCACCGGGTAATCGCGGGTGCCAACGGCATTGACCAGAAGCAGTCCCATGCCCGGCCAATTGAACACGCTTTCCAGGAAGATGGCGCCGCCAATGGCGATGCCGACCGTCGAGCCGATCAGCGTGATGACCGGCAAGAGCGCGTTGCGGGTCGCGTGCTTGATGATAATCCAGAACTCGCGCACGCCCTTGGCACGCGCCGTCCGCACGTAATCCTGGTTGAGCACTTCCAGCAGCGAAGCGCGCATGTAGCGCATGATCAGCGCGGCATGGCCGATGGACAGCAGGCAAGCGGGCAGGATGAGGTGCGCAAGCACGTCGGTCATCGAGAACGACGCACCCGCGGTCTGCATGCCGCCGGACGGCGCCCAGCGCAGCAGCACCGAGAAAAAATAGAGGCCAAGCAGCGCCGTCAGAAAAGCCGGGCTGGAGATACCGATAAACGACAGCACCGACAGCGCGATGTCGGACGGTTCGTTACGGCGCACCGCGCTGAAAATGCCGGCGGAAATGCCGAGCACGATGGCGATCGCCAGGCCCGTGCCCATCAGCAGCGCGGTCGGGCCGATGCGCTCCATGACCAGCGGCAGCACGGCGACGCCGCTGCGCTGGATCGAAAAGCCGAAATCGCCGCCCAGCGCCGCGCGCAGCCAGGCCAGATATTGCACGGGAAGCGGCCGGTCGAGCCCAAGCCGTTCGCGCAGCCCCTCGAGATCGGAGGCGGACATCGGCACCGACGGGTTGATATAGGCGTCGATCGGATCGCCCGGCGCCAGCCGCAACAGGATGAAGATGAGGATGCTGAGCGCGACCAGCATCAGCAATCCTGTAGCGCTGCGGCGGGCAATGAAGCTCAACATGGGCTATCCCGGGCGGTTCTTACTGGATACCCCAGCGCTCCGGGTGAGCTGCGTAGGGGCCGCCGCCCGGCGCCGGCGTCCAGACGAAGTCACGCAGCTTGTTGGAGGCCACGCCATAGCGGTTGGCCACCCACAGCGTTGCCCAGGGCAGGTCCTTGTTCATCACCTTGCAGACCTCCTGCCAGGATTGATCGATCTTGGCCGGATCGGTCTGGCCGAGGGCGGCGTCCAATGCAGCGCTCAGATCGTCGAATTCGATGCGCATGGTGTTGAAGCCTGCCGGCGGGATCTGCGACTTGTTGAGGCCGGGGTTGAGGCTGGCCGGATTGGGGCCGTTCTGCAGGCCGGCATAGACCATCGGAAAGGCGTTCCAGTCCGGCGTGCCTTGTTTGTAGACGATGCCGTTATAGGTCGGCGTATCGACGACGCGCGGCACCACGTTGATGCCGACTTCGGCCAGCATCGACTGGATGGCGGCCATCACGTTGGCCGCTTGCGGCGAGCCGTAATAGGTCAGCAGGGTGATCGGTTTGTCGCCGTTGATCTTGTCCCAGCCCGCCTCGGTCAGCAGCGCCTTGGCCTTGGCCGGATCGTAGGCATATGGTTCGAGACCCTGGGGAACGAGATGCGGCGCGACATAGCCGCAATTGGCTGGCTTGGCGGCACCGCCATAGAGGCTGTCTATGATGGCGTTGCGGTCGATCGCGTACATGATCGCCTGGCGGACACGGATATCCCTGAACAGGTCGACCTTCTGATTCAGGCCGATATAGTTGACCACGTAGGAGGCACCTTCGATCACTTTGAAATTGCTGTCACTTTTGAAGGAGGCCGCATCGTCGGGCTCGACATAGGTGAACTGGATTTCGCCGGCACGGAGCGCGGCGACGGCCGCCGCCGGTGACTCGAAATAGCGGTTGATGAGCACGTCTACCTTCGGTTTGCCGCCGCGATAATCGTCATCGGCTGCCAGCTCGACATATTGGTCGCTCACGTAGCGTTTGAACTTGAACGGGCCGGTGCCGACCGGAGTGGTCGACCACCAGGTGCTGGTCGCCAGCGATTCCGGCGACAGGGTGGCCAGGGCATGCTCCGGCAGGATCATCAGCTGCGAGAGGATCGATAGAAACGATCCGTTCGGTTTCGATAGCTTCACCACTGCGGTGTGGTCATCCGGCGCATCGACCGAGGCGATATCGGCGAGACGGGCTGCAAACAGGCTGCCGGAGGCCTTGTTCTTGGCAAGCTCGAGCGTGAACTTGACGTCCCTCGAGGTGAACGGCTTGCCGTCGTGCCAAGTCTCGTTGACCAGGTTGAACGTATAGCTCAGCTGGTCGTCGCTGATCTTGTAGTCCTTGGCGAGGTCGCCTTCGATGTCGGTCAGCCCGGCATTGTAGATGACCAGCGGTTCAAAATAGGTGCTGAGCCAGGTGTAGCCGCCGGTCGCGACCAGCGGGTTGAAGTTCTTGGGAAAGCCGCCGGGACCGACGTCGAAGCCGCCGGCGATGGTTTTGGCGTTTTGTGCCTGGACGCTGGTCACTGGGGCAATGCTGGCGAGCAGCAGCCCTGCGATAGAGAATGCGGCGGTCCTGATGCGCATGGTTTCCTCCCTTGGCATGTTCAGGGTGTTCGGTTCTTGGCGATAACCTGCTGGATTCCCCGGTAATGGTCGTCGAGCCGCCGACGCGCCTGGTCGACATCCTTGGCGGCGACGGCCTCGACGATCTCGTGATGGTCGCGCCATGTCGCCAGCGGCGTCGGATTATCGAGATTGGCGAAATTCGAGGCCTTGTTGAACGCCATCCAGAAGATGTCGATCAGCGCGCTCAGCATGCGATTGTTCTGGCAGCGGAACAGCAGCTGATGGAATTGCTGGTCCTCTTCGGCGAAGCTCTCATGGCGCTGGGCACGTTGCCGCATGCGCTCGGTCAACTGGCGCAGCGCCTCGATGTCGTCGGCGCTGATCATCTCGATTGTCTTGGCGATGAGGCTGGTTTCCAGCACGCGACGGATTTCGCGCAGCTCTTCGACGTCGCGGAGCGAATCCTGCAAACCGTAGGCCAGGTTGTCCAGCAGCGGCTTGAACGAGAACTCCTTGACGAACACGCCGATGCCGCGTCGCGTCTCCAGGATGCCGATCGATTCCAGCGCCTTGATGGCCTCCCGCACGGAGTTGCGGCCGACGCCGAGCCGCTGCGCCAGGAACGTCTCCGGCGGCAAGGGATCGCCGGCCTTGAGCTGGTTGCTTTCGATATAGGCCCTGAGGCTTTCCTGCACGGTGACGTGAAGGAGCGGCGGCCTGCTCAACGGTTCGATCGACTTCAGTTCCGCCATCCCACTGCTTTCATCATCCGCTGGACTACCCTGCCCGCTGCTTGTCGTATAGCTACTTGTAGGATATCCTGCAAGCCCATAGCAAACATGTTGCTCCCGAATGAAGATAATCCTCGCCGGCTCGAGCCACTGGCACGCCGAAATGCACCTCGACGCCGCACGCTTTTACGGTGCGGAGATCGCCGGTATCTGGGATGAGAATCCTGGCCAAGCGCATGCGTTCGCCGCGCACCACGACCTGCCGTTTATTGAAGATTTCACGGAGATACTCTCCAGCCCGCCGGACGTGATCCTGTTGATGGGGCACCCTTCGACGGTGCCGGCGCGGGTACGTGTGATCATCGGGGCAGGGATACCGCTGATCCTGGAGAAGCCGGCGGCCAGCCATACGAGGGAACTGATGGCGCTGCGCGACCTCGCCCGACAGCACCAGGCCTTTGTCGCTGTGCCCCTGCCCAATCGTTTCGGGCCGGCCGTTGCCGCCTTTGAGCGGCTGCACCGGCAGGGCCGTGCCGGTGTGGTGGCGCATTGCCAGTTCCGGCTGGTCAATGGCCCGCCTGGGCGCTACATCGCCGACGGTGTCGCCTGGGTCGTCGACCCGGCGGTTGGTGGTGGAGGTGCGTTGCGGAATCTCGGCATACACGGCGTGGATGCTGCACTCAGCCTCGCAACCGGTAGGCTTGGCCTGAAGACCGTTTCGATCGCGAACCGCATCCATCCGGGCCCGGTCGAGGATCATGCGCTGCTGGTGCTGGAAGACGAGGCCGGCGCGCTGTTCATCGTCGAGGCCGGCTACACCTTTGCCTCGATGCGCCCCGGTGGCGACTTCGAATGGCGCATCGTCGCTGCCAATGCGACCCTGGTCGACCACGGTGATCGTGCCAACTGCGCCACGCTCGATGATGCGGCAATCGTCGATCTGCCGGTCGAACTGCCGGCAACGCGCTACCGTCTGTGCATGCGCGACACGCTTGACCGGCTGGCCAGAAAGGCGCCTCCGTCGGTGTCCATCGAGGATTACGTTGCGGCGATGTCGCTGATCGACGCCGCTTACGAAAAGGCAGGACCATGATTGGAATAGGAATTATCGGCGCCGGCGATTTCGGCGCAGCCCATGCGCGGGCAATCCGCGAAGTTGGAGGCATTCGCCTCGCCGCCGCCTCTCGTGGAAATTCCGATGCACTGCAGCAATTCACCGCCGAATATGGCGGCAGCGGCTACACCGACTGGCGTCGGCTGCTGGACGACAAGGAGGTCGACGCGGTCCTCATTGCCAGCCCGCATCACCTCCACGCCGAAATGGCCATCGGCGCGGCAGAGGCCGGCAAGCACATCCTGATCGAAAAGCCGATGGCGCCGACGGCGGCCGCTTGCGATGCGATCAATGCCGCCGTGGCCGATAGCGGCGTCAAGCTGATGGTCGCCCACCTCATGCATTTCGCCCTG
Organism: Mesorhizobium sp. M0909; assembly: GCF_040319515.1. Classification (NCBI taxonomy): domain Bacteria; kingdom Pseudomonadati; phylum Pseudomonadota; class Alphaproteobacteria; order Hyphomicrobiales; family Phyllobacteriaceae; genus Mesorhizobium; species Mesorhizobium sp. M0909. Next base: position 40,057 of record NZ_JAMYOA010000001.1, on the reverse strand, counting down.
CCCTGCATGGCGGCCAAGCAGGTGCTGGAGGAAGGAGTGCTCGGCCGGCCGCTCATCGGATCGAGCTGGATCATCAAGCTCTGGATGGAGCACAATCGCCGCGACTGGCATCTGCGCAAGGCGAGCGGCGGCGGCATGCTGTTGACTGCCGGCATCCACGCGCTCGACCGCCTCGTCTGGCTGATGGATGACGATGTCGTGTCGGTAAGCGGCATGCTCGGCGCCAAGTTCCATGACCAGGAAGCAGACGACACCGCCTTGCTCGGACTGCGCTTCGCCGGCGGCGGCATCGGCCAGGTGCAGAGCGTCGGGTACCCCACTGGCGCTATGACCTACGCCATGGACCTTATCTGCGAGCAGGGAACGCTGCGCATCGACATGGACCGCGGCACGATGCTTGGCCGCGATACGGTCTGGACCGAGCTGCCCGGTTCCTTTGAGCCGAACTGGATGCATAACGCGCTGGTGCGCGAATGGCGCGCGATGCGCGATGCCATTGCCGACGACACGCCGGTGCCGGTCGACGGCGCCTATGGGCGCAAGATGATCGCCATCATCGAGGCCGCCTTTGCCTCGAACGAAACCCGCCGCGAACACGAGATCGCCGGTGGACGCTGATCTTAACGACCATCTGGCTCGCTTGCCCGCACACGCGCCGCGCGGCGTCTGGGGCGCAGTGATGCTGGCCATTGATGATCGCGGAGCGATCGACTGGCAGGCGACGAGAGAGACGATCGCCCGGCTCTGCGCATCGGGTGTCGACGGCGTCTATTCCAATGGCACGGCCTGCGAATTCCATTGCCAGACCGAGCCCGAATTCGACCGGCTTTGTGAGCTGGTTGTCGAAACAGCCGGCCGCGCGCGCCTTCCTTTCCAGATCGGTATCAGCCAGTCCAATCCGCGCGTCGCGCTGGAGCGGCTGACGCGGGTCGCCGCACTTCGCCCGACGGCGGCTCAATTCACCTTGCCCGACTGGTGGCCGCCCAGTGACGACGAGATCATGCGTTTTGTCGGCGGCCTCTGCGAGGCCGCGCCCGAAACGCCGCTGGTGCTCTACAACCCGCCGCACGCTAAGCGCCGCCTGACGCTCGACGGCATCGCCAGGCTGCGTGCGGCCGTGCCATCGCTGGTCGGCGCCAAGCTGCCGGGCGGCGACGCCGGCTGGTATGCCGATATGCGCCGCAAACTGGACGGATTCTCGGTCTTCGTTCCCGGCCACACGCTAGCGACAGGGTATGCCGGAGGCGCTCACGGCAGCTATTCCAACATTGCCTGCCTCAACCCGAAGGGCGCGGTGCAGTGGTGGCAGATGATCCGCACCGACATGGTCGCAGCTGCCGAGGTCGAGGCCCGCATACGGGCCTTCCTCGCCGCACATGTTCTACCGTTTCGTACCCGTTACGATGTCGGCGATGCAGCACTCGACAAGGCGATGGCAGCGGCCGGCGGCTGGGCGCCGCTCGGCCCGCGATTGCTCTGGCCCTACAGCTCCGTTCCCGATGAGGAGATCCCGATCTTGGCCAAGGCCGCTCACGCGACTTTCCCGGAATGGTAGTAGCGCCGTCAGCGAGGTGCGTGACGACGGCGGCTCTTCAGCAGCCGGCTCTCGCGCCCTGTGTCGCGCGTGACGCAAACGCCCCCGGCTGAGGGATATCGGCCTCGCGCCGTGCCAGCGAATTGCGCAGCAGTGCGATCGCCTCGCGGCCGGCCGTCGCAATCTCGCGTGGCCTGTCGACGCCGACGATCATGAACTCCTTGATCCCCAAAGCGACGTAGGAAAGCAGCGACAGCGCGACCTGTGCCGGCGGCCCGGCCAGTTCGACCGCCTTCTGGCAGGAAGTGGCCGGTTTGTCTTCCGAACGGATTTGGACGGGAAGCGCGAAACGCAGCTTGCCGGCCCGGCCGTGTTCGGCGGCGGCGCTGCGTACACGCTCCATAGACTGGCGGATTTCTGCAAGCGAGCCCGGCGCCAGCTCGAACACATCCGCATGCCTGCCCGCGACCCTGAGCGCCGTGCCGGACCGTGCGCCCATGCGGATGTTTACGTCGGCGCCATGCGGCCCCTTGCGAGGCACATAGCCGCCTTTGACGCTGTAGAAAGCGCCTTCATGGTCGAACGGTCTGTCGTTCGACCACAACCGCTTCAGCAGCACCAGATATTCGTCGATGCGTTGCCAGACCACCGTATGGCCGGCTGGACGTGCCTCGGCATCGTCGTCGCCGAGTGGCTCGCTGAGCATCCTGAGCGACAGCCGGCCACCGCTTCTCGCGTCGAGGGCAGCGAGTTGCCGTGCCGCCACGATTGGTTCGATCACGCCTGCCCAATGCGTCAGAACGACTTCCAGCGACGAGGTGCGGTCCAGCGTCTGGGCGGCAAGGTCCATATTGGTGAGCAGCCCGGCCTCGTCGTCGATGACGATCTTCCGGAATCCGGCATCTTCGATCAGTGACAGCTTCGTCGCGGTCTCGACAAAGTCATAGAAAAAGCTGGCGTCGGCAGCGTGGATCTTACCGGGAACATGCGTGAACTCGATCGGCATTGCCATCTCCTCCATCACGTTGGAATCAGGGCGCGCAGAAGCGCACCGGCATTCGGTTCATCAACTCCGGAATTTCTGCAAACGGCAGGCCGCTATCCCGAGGAAGCCTCGACGATCAAGGCCTCAATAATCAGGGAATCAGCCCGAGGACCACTGCCCCGGTGAATACAAACGCAAGGGCAAAGACGAGATAGGCGAAAGCGCCGGCGTAGGCCGGCCGCCATACCTGGTCGGAACCCAGCCTTTGACCTCTGCGGGCAGTCTGAGTGTTCTGGCTATAGGACATATCGACCTCCGTCTCGACGTTTAATCTATAAAATCAGTAGACTTTGTCGAGTGCTATTTTCGCGCGATTGTTAGAACAATTTTCTCCAAACGCCGGACAAATTAGTGCTTTTACTGCTTAGCGCGCTGCCTTTTGAGGCAGGCGGGGTGACGGCGGAAAATGGCAGGTCCACGTGTCCGTGGCTCCTTGGCCAGCCATTGGATGAGGGATAGCATCGCTGCCTCAGTGGAAAGCCGCGACGTCACGGCAAGGCAGCAGGGAGCAAACCATGAGCACAAGACTGGCCGGCAAGGTCGCCATCATTTCGGGCGGCGCGACGGGCATGGGCGGTGCGGCCTCGGAGCTTTTCGCGGCCGAGGGCGCCAAGGTGGCGATCATCGACCGCAACGGCGAAGCGGCGGCTGCCACCGCAGCAGCAATCAGGCAACGCGGCCATGTCGCCGAGCACTGGGTCGCCGACGTCTCGGACGAGGCGCAGGTCGAAGCGGCGGTGAGGGGCGTGATGGAAAAATTCGGCCGGGTCACGGTTCTGTTCAATCACGCCGGCACCATCGTCATAAAACCCTTCCTGGAGACCACGCTGCAGGAATGGGAATGGCTGCATGCCGTCAATGTGCGCTCGATGTTCCTGATGACGCGCGCCGTGCTACCCGGCATGATCGCCGCCGGCGGCGGTTCCATCGTCTGCACCTCGTCGATCTCGGCGGTGGCGGCGACGCCGATGGAGGTGCTCTACGATACCACCAAGGGCGCCTGCCATATGTTCGCGCGTGCCATCGCCGTCGAGTTCCGCGACCGCAACATCCGCTGCAATGCGGTCTGCCCCGGCTTCATCAGGACGCCGCATGGCCTGCGCGAGGTCGCCGATCTCGACAAACTCGGCGTCGATGTCTCAGACGCGGCAATGGCGGCGCAGCAGGGGCGGATCGGCGAGCCGGAAGAGGTGGCGAAGGCAGCCCTGTTCCTGGCCAGCGACGAGGCCAGCTTCGTCAACGGCGCGCATCTGTTCGTCGACAACGGCTTCACGGCGATGTGAAAGGCGGAGCACCGTTACCGCTCTTCGCGCCGGAACGGCTTGAGCAGCGCCGAGGGCGCCACCGCATTGCGCGACATCACCGCCATGGCGACGATGGTGAAGATGAAAGGCAGCATCAGGAACGCCTCATAGGGAATATGGCCGAGCCCGCTCGCCTGCATGCGCAATTGCAAGGCATCGACGAAGGCAAACAGCAGGGCCGCCCCTGCCGAGCGCCAGGGATCCCAGCGGCCGAAGACGACGAGCGCGATCGCCACCCAGCCACGCCCCGAAACGAGGCCGAAGGTGAAGGCGTTGAACTGCACCATCGACAGGAAGGCGCCGGCCAGCCCCATCAAGGCGCCGCCGAGAATCACCGCCTGGAAGCGTGTCGCAATGACGCCGACGCCGGCCGAATCGGCGGCGCGCGGATTTTCGCCGACCATGCGCACTGACAGGCCCCACGGTGTCCGGTAGAGCACGAAGGCGGCCAAGGGAACCGCAAGGATCGCCATGTAGACCAGCGAAAACTGGTTGAACACCGCCGGCCCGAGCACCGGGATTTCGGAGAGAACAGGAATCGGCAGTGTTTCGAAACTCTTGATGCTCGGCGGCACCGATTGCTGGCCGAAGATCAGCCGGTAGAGGAAGTAGGCGAGCCCTGAGCAGAACAGCGTGACGCCGATGCCGCAGACATGCTGGCTGAGACCGAGCGCCACCGTGAACAGCGCGTGCAGCGCACCCATCAGCGCACCAGTGGCAACTGCCGCAAGCACGCCGAGCCACAGGCTGCCGCTGAGGCTGGTCGCGGTGAAGCCGGTCATCGCCGACAGCAGCATGATACCTTCGATGCCGAGATTGAGCACACCGGCCCGCTCGGAGAACATCTCGCCCAGCGTCGCAAAAGCCAAAGGCGTGGCGATGCGGATGATCGCGGCCAGGAAGCCGACCTGAAAGATCTGCTCGAGCACCACGTTCATTTGGCTGTCCCGACGCGGCGGATGCGGTAGGCGGTGAACAGCAGCGCCACCAGCATCGCGAGCAGCGCGGTTCCCTGGATGACGTCGCTGAGAAAAGCCGGCACGCCCGTGGCCCGCGACATCGCCTCGGCACCGGTCATGACGGCGGCGAGGAAGAGCGCCGCCGGCACCACGCCGAGCGGATTGAGCCTCGCCAGCATGGCGACGACGATGCCGGAATAGCCATAGCCCGGCGAGATGTCGCTCATCACCTGGAAATGCACGCCGCCGACCTCGCCGACGCCTGCAAGGCCGGCCAATGCGCCGGACAGCAGCGCCGTCGAAATCAGCACCCGCTCGAAATTGATGCCGCCATAGCGCGCGGCTTCCGGGTTCTCGCCGGTGACCCTGATGCGAAAGCCGAGCGTTGTACGCGCGACCACGAACCAGATCAGGGGTGCCGCGACCAGCGCCGCGACGACGCCGAGATGCAGCCGCGTGCCTTCGATGAGTACCGGGAAATTCGCTGAATCCTCGATCGGCGGCGAGATCGGGTAGCCGCTGAAACTGTCCTTCCATGGCCCCTCGATCAGCGCCATCAGTGCGTAGAAAATGACCGAATTGAGCAGCAGCGAGCTGACCACGTCATCGACCCTGAATTTCACCCGTAGCGTCGCGGGGATCAGCGCGACGGCAGCGCCGGCGGCCCCACCCGCCAGCGCCATCAGCAGCATGGCGAGCGGCCCCGGCATCGGGACGGCGCCGACGGCACAGCTCGCCACCGCACCGGCGAGCAATTGCCCTTCGGCGCCGATGTTCCAGAATTTGGCGCGGAAGGCGACCGCCACAGCAAGCCCTGTGAAGATCATCGGGGTGGCACGCACCAGCGTTTCGGTGACGGCGTAGCTGTCACCCAGCGACGCCGAAAACATCACGCTATAAGCCTCGACGACGCCGGCGCCAGCCAGTGCGATGAGGCCGCTGCACAAGATCAGCGTCGCCCCGATGGCGAGCAGCGGCAGAGCCAGATTGAACCAGGCGGGCGTTGAGGTGCGGGCCTCGAGACGGAACATCACGCCTCCGCTCCGGTCATCATCAACCCGAGTCTGGCGACGCTGGCGTCGGCACTGTCGAGCGTGCCGACGATGCGGCCCTCATACATCACCGCGATACGATCCGAGAGCATCAGCAACTCTTCCAGGTCCTCGCCAATGACGATGATGCCGCAGCCCTTGGCGCGCATGTCGAGGAATTTTTCGTGGATGAAGCGCGCGGCGCCGATGTCGAGGCCGCGAGTCGGCTGCGAAACGATCAGCACCTTCGGATCAAAGGCGAGTTCGCGCGCCAGAAGCGCCTTTTGCAGATTGCCGCCGGAAAGCGCCCCGGCGCGCGTCATCGGGCCGGGGCAGCGTATGTCGTAGGCCTTGATCTGCGCCTCGGCGAAGGCGCGGATCGCATCCGGCTTGAGCAGGCCGTTGCGGCTGAACGCCGCCGTGCCGATGCGCGGCAGCACCATGGAATCGGCAAGCGGCAGATTGGTGACCAGCCCTGTCGTCATGCGGTCTTCCGGGATGCGGCCGAGGCCGAGCGCCTGGACTGTGCTCGGCGAGAACCGCGAAACCGCTTTGTCGGCTATGGTCATCTTCCCGGCATCAGGCGCACGCACGCCGGAGATGACCTCGGCAAGCACGCGCTGGCCATTGCCGGAGACGCCGGCGATGCCAAGGATCTCGCCGCCACGAACCGACAGCGAAACATCGCGCAGCGCCATGCCGGAATGATGCGATGTCGAGATACCGTCGAGGGTGAGCACGGCCGCACCGGGCATCGACGGTCCTCTGGCCGGAGGCACGATCTCGTGGCCGCACATCAGCCGCGCCATCTCCGAAGACGTCGTGCTGGCCGGCGCATCGACGCGACCGGCAACGCGCCCATGCCTGAGCACGACGCAGCGATGCGTCAGCGCCCGCACCTCGTTGAGCTTGTGCGAAATGAAGATGATGCCGAGCCCTTGTGCCGCCATCGAGCGAAGCGCCGAAAACAGTCCGTCGACCTCTGTCGGCGCCAGCACCGCCGTCGGCTCGTCGAGGATCAGCAGCCTTGCGCCGCGAAACAGCGCCTTGACGATTTCGAGCCGCTGTTGCTCGCCGACCGACAGCGCCGAGACGGGGAGGTCCGGGTCGAGCGTCAGCCCGTGCTGGCGGCCGATCTCGGCGAGCCGCGCCAGCCCGCCGGCGCGGTCGATCCGGCCCGATCTGCCGGGAATGCCGATCAAGAGGTTCTCCAGCACCGAAAGCCGCGGCGCGAGATGAAAATGCTGGTGCACCATGCCGATGCCAGCGGCCAGCGCATCGGCCGAGCTGTTGATCGCCAGCGGCCGGCCCTGCACCAGGATCTCGCCGGCATCGGGCGCATAGGCACCGAACAGCACATTCATCAGCGTCGTCTTGCCGGCACCGTTTTCGCCAAGCAGCCCGAGGATTTCACCCGGCGCGACGCTGAGATCGACGGCTTCGTTCGCCTTGACGGCGCCAAAGCTCTTGGAGATGCCGCGCATTTCGATGAGAGGGGCAGGCGTTGACAAGGCGGGATCCTGGTGGCGTTGACGCCGATATCCCTCCCCCTTGAGGGGAGGGTGCCGAGCGAAGCGAGGCGGGAGGGGTCGTCTCAACCGCCTCGACGTTTAGACCGAAAAAGATGGAGCGCGTCGCCGAGAACCCCACCCGGCCCTGCGGGCCACCCTCCCCTCGAGGGGAGGGATGCGCCGCTCAGTCCGAGACCGGCGTATTCTCATCGACATCGACACGGAAATTGCCGTCGAGGATTTCGGCCTTCTTCTTTTCGACCAAGTCCTTGACCTCGGCCGGCAGCGTCTTGTCGAACTTGTGATAGGGCGCGAGGTAGGAGCCGCCCTTGGCCATGCGCGAGAAATCACCGTAATCCTGCGCCGTAAAGACGCCGGCCTTGACCAGCTTGATTGCCTGCTCGACCGTCGGATACATGTCCCAGACCGGCCCGGTGATCACCGTGTCGGGGCCGAGGCTCGATTGGTCCGACATGTTGGAGATAGCGAGGATCTTTTTCTCGACCGCCGCTTCGATGACGCCAAAGCGCTCGGCATAGATGACGTCGACGCCGGCGTCGATCTGGGCGACAGCAGCTTCCTTTGCCTTCGGCGGATCGAAGAACGAGCCGATGAAGGCGACCTTCTTCTTGATGTTGGGATTGACCTCCTTGGCACCGGCAAAGAAGGCGTTGACCAGCCGGTTCACTTCCGGAATGCCCATCGCCGCGACGGCGCCAATCGTGCCCGATTTCGACATTTTTCCCGCAATCATGCCGGACAGATAGGCCGGCTCGTGGATCCAGTTGTCGAAAACCCCGAAATTCGGCTCGGCCGGCCCTGCGCCGGAGCCGAACAGGAAGGCGGTCTTCGGGAATTGCTTGGCGGTCCTGCGCGATTCGCGCTCGGCGGCGAAGGCATCGCCCAGCACCAGCTCATAGCCGCCCTGCGCATATTCGCGCATGACACGGCTGAAATCGGCGGTCTGCACCTTCTCCGACCATTTGTATTCGATGCCGAGTTCCTTCTCGGCCTTCTGCAGGGCGACATGGATCTGGTTGTCCCACGGCTCCTCGATCGGCGTGGCGAAGATCGCCGCCACTTTCAGCTTCTTGGTCTTGGCGAAGGCGCTGTCCGGCAGCATCGCCGCCGCCAGGCCGAGCGCGCCCAGCTCCAGCACGTTGCGTCGCGAAAGCCCTTCGCGTTTCGATTGGATTCTGCTCTTCCCGTTGTGCATTGCATGCCCCTCTGATTGGCGCCGTGTCGAGCCGGCTCTCTTCTCTGGAATATCGGCGGAGGAACTATGGAACGGTACCCGGCTTTTGTCCACATGGTCAAATTTGGCCGGGCGGAACTGCTGTAAACGTTCGTGTAATCGCAGCTTTAGAACGACCGGAGCTGCTTGCTCACAATCTCTCGAGCGCCACCGCGATCCCCTGGCCGACCCCGATGCACATGGTCGCGAGGCCGTAGCGGCCGCCGCGTTCGCGCAGCTCCAGCGCAGCCGTGCCCGTGATGCGCGCGCCGGACATGCCAAGCGGATGGCCGAGCGCGATGGCGCCGCCATTCGGGTTGACGTGCTCCGCATCCTCGGCAATGCCGAGTTGGCGCAGCACCGCGATGCCTTGCGAGGCGAAGGCCTCGTTGAGTTCGATGACATCGAATTGTCGCGGCTTCAGGCCGAGCCGGGCGCATAGCTTTTGCGTGGCCGGCACCGGGCCAATGCCCATGATGCGCGGCGCCACGCCGGCGGTGGCACCGCCGAGAATACGGGCGATCGGCGTCAACCCGTATCTTTTCACGGCGGTTTCCGAGGCGACGATCAGCGCTGCGGCACCATCGTTAACGCCCGACGCATTGCCGGCGGTAACCGTGCCGCCTTGCCGGAACGGCGTCGGCAACTTGGCCAACGCTTCGATCGACGTGCCCCCGCGCGGATGCTCATCTCTGTCGACAACGACCGGATCGCCCTTGCGCTGCGCGATCGTCACCGGCGTAATTTCCTTCGCCAGCCGACCATTGGCTTGCGCGGCTACGGCCTTGTCCTGGCTGCGCACGGCAAACGCATCCTGGTCTGCGCGGGAGACAGCGAACTCTTCCGCCACGTTCTCGCCGGTCTCCGGCATCGAATCGACGCCGTATTGCTTCTTCATCAGCGGATTGATGAAGCGCCAGCCGATCGTGGTGTCGTAAATCTCGGCATTGCGCGAAAAGGCGGTCTCCGCCTTCGGCATGACAAACGGAGCACGGCTCATCGATTCGACGCCGCCTGATACTATCAGCTCCGCCTCGCCGGCTTTGATGGCGCGGGCAGCAATCATCACCGCATCCATGCCCGAACCGCAGAGGCGATTGACGGTCGAGCCGGAAACCTCCTTGGGCAGGCCGGCCAGCAGCAGGGACATCCGCGCCACATTACGATTGTCCTCGCCGGCCTGGTTGGCGCAGCCATAGACGACATCGTCGATGGCGGCCCAGTCGATGCCCGAATTACGCTCGACCAGCGCCCTCAGAGGTATCGCGCCGAGATCGTCGGCACGCACCGCCGACAGCGAACCGCCGAAGCGTCCGATCGGCGTGCGGATGTAGTCGCAGATATAGGCCTCGGCCATTATGCAGCCTTCCCGTTTGCGCTGATGATTTCTGCTCCCGGCCCAGCCATGTTGGCCGCATTCTCCTTGAGACGAAAGCACATCTTGCCGCCGGCCGTTAGGCCAAAGACAATTACAGCTGCCGCCCGCCGGGAGCGGCGGATCAGCCGATGCCTTCACCGCCGTCGATCACCAGCGCGTGGCCGGCGTTGATACTAGCCGCCGTTCCAGGAACCGGTTTCGGCCATCTGTCTGAGCCGGGGCGCCACCCGAAAGACGTCCTTGCCGGTCCGCTGGTGCCAGTGATCCAGCCGCCGGATGATCTCGTCCACGCCTTCGAGGCTTGCCCAGAACATCGGACCGCCCTTGCCGACCGGGAAGCCGTAGCCGTTGACCCAGACGACATCGATATCGGAGGCGCGGGCGGCAATCTTTTCCTCGAGGATTCTGGCGCCCTCGTTGATCATCGGATAGAGCGTCCGCTCGATGATCTCCTCGGCGCCGATTGGCCGCGGTGCAATGCCGCGTTCGGCAGCCTTGTTGCGGATCAGCGTCTCAACCTCGGGATCGGGCAGCGGCGTGCGCGAACCGTTCTCATAACGATAGAAGCCGCTGCCGGTCTTTTGGCCGAAATGTCCCTGTTCGCACAACGCATCGGCGATCACGGCCGTCTGGCCACGCGCCTTGCGGTTGCGCCAGCCTATGTCGAGGCCCGCGAGATCGCTCATCTCGAACGGCCCCATCGGCCAGCCGAAATCGGTGAACACCTGGTCAACCTGGCGCGGCATGGCGCCTTCCAGCAGAAGCGTCTCCAGTTCCGCACCGCGCGCCGCCAGCATGCGGTTGCCGACGAAGCCGTGGCAGACGCCGACAACGACCGGCACCTTGCCGATCCGCCGTGCCAGATCGACGATGGTCGCCAGCACGTCGGGCGAAGTCTTGTCGGCGCGGACGATTTCCAAAAGCTTCATGACGTTAGCCGGCGAAAAGAAATGCATGCCGAGAAGATCTTGCGGCCGCGACGTCGAACCGGCGATCTCGTCGACGTCGAGATAGGAGGTGTTGGTGGCGAGGATCGCGCCCGGTTTGGCCACCGCATCGAGCCTGCCGAAGACATCCTTCTTGACCGCCATCTCCTCGAACACGGCCTCGACGATCAGGTCGCAATCGGCGAGGTCGGCATAGTCGGTGCTGCCCCTGAACAAATCCAGCCGCTCGCGCTTGGCGTCTTCGCTCAGCGATCCGCGGATAACGGAAACGGCATAATTTTTGTCGATCGTCGTCAGTCCGCGTTGCAATGCTTCCTGCGTCGTCTCCAGCAAGGTCACGGGAAGACCGCCATTGGCGAAGGCCATGGCGATGCCGCCGCCCATGGTGCCGGCGCCGATGACGCCGACCCGGGCGATCTTGCGCCTGACGACATCCTTGCCGGCAATCTTTGCCGCCTCACGTTCAGCGAAGAACAGATGCCGCTGCGCGCGTGACTGGTCCCCGGCGACAAGCTTGAGGAACAGGTCGCGCTCCGCCGCCAGCGCTTCGTCGAAGGGCAGCGTCAGGGCGTTGCGGACCGACTGCGCACAGGCGATCGGCGCCTCGAGGCCGCGTGCTTTTTTGGAAAACGCTGCCGCCTGCTTGTCGAAAGCCGGCAAGTCGGCTTGGTCGAGGCGATCATTGCGGTCGCGCACGGGCGTGAACGGACCGCCTTTCGCGGCCGTTTCGCTGGCGAAACTCACCGCTTTCGCGATCAGGTCGCCATCGAAGACGGCATCCACCAGGCCGTCGGCGAGCGCCTCGGCAGCACCGATCGGCGTTCCCGAAACGATCATGCTGAGTGCCTTTAGCGGACCAACCAGGCGCGGCAGGCGAACCGTGCCGCCGCCGCCCGGCAGCAGGCCAAGCTTGACTTCCGGCAGGCCGAGCCTTGCCGTTAGGTCGGCAACACGGAAATGGCAGCCGAGCGCCAGTTCCAGGCCGCCGCCGAGCGCAGTGCCGTGAATGGCTGCGACCGTCGGCTTGGTGATAGTTTCCAGCACGGCGACAATAGCGCGCAATTCCGGCTGCTGCGCCGGTCTGCCGAATTCGGTGATATCGGCGCCGGCGACGAAGGTCCGCCCGGCGCAGGCGATCACGATTGCTCCGACCGACGGCTCGTCCCGCAGGGAAACGAGCGCCCGCATCAACGGCTCGCGCACATGGAAGCTCAGCGCGTTGACCGGCGGATTGTCGATGATCACCACCGCGACTTTGCCATGCCTTGTGGTGCTGACGAAATCGGACACGCAAACCTCATACAACGATGTTGGCCAATAGCGCGACGGGATTTACAGCGCTGGCATGCGGATGGGAACCACGTGTTTTGCGGGCCGGATCGTTATCCCCTCGCCGCCGGGTGCCTTGCCTTAGCGCAGCGCCTTCTGCCCACCGGCGGCGGTGATGACGCCGACGATGATCAGCCCTGTCAGCACCAGGCGGACGCCGACGCTGACGCCGAATGTGTTGAGCATGGTCAACAGCAGCACGAGAAACAGCGCCGCGCCCCAGACCCCCGGCACATTGGCCTTGCCGCCAGCTACCGACGTGCCGCCGATGACGACGACCGCGATCGAGGCCAGCAGATACTCATTGCCGATATCGACATTGGCGCCGCGGAAATAGCCGGCGAGCAACGCACCGTCGAGGCCGCCGAGCGCGCCCGACAGCGTGTAGGTGAGGAAGCGGGTGCGGCCGACATTGACGCCGGCCAGCCAGGCGGCGCGAATGTTCTGGCCGATCGCCAGCACCGAGCGTCCGTAGATCATGCGCTGCAAAACGATGCCGGCGCCGATGGTGAACAGCACGGTGAGGATCGCCAGCACCGGGATGCCGAACACCTGCCAGTTGGTGAAGTCGGCAAAGCCCGGTGGCGGTTTGATCTGCAGGCCTCGCCCGTAGCTGATATCGACCGACTGGATGACGAAGCTGGCCGACAGCGTCGCGATGATCGGTGGAATGCGCAGCGCCCATATCAGAAGGTAGTTGACGGCGCCGATCGCCATGCCGCAGGCAAGCGCGGCCAGCAGCCCGACCGCGATCATCGCATCATTGCCGTCCATGACTTTCATGGCGACGGCGCTGGCAAGGCCGATATTGGCCGGCAGCGACAGGTCGACATTGCCCGGCCCGAGCGTGATGACGAACATCTGCCCGACGCCGACAATGACGGTGAAGACGGCGAGCGACAGCGCCGCCGTGATCATGCCGCCGCCGCCATAGCCGCCGGTGAAGGCGATGGTCGCCAGCCACACCAGCAGCGCCCCGAAGAATGACCAGATCCAGGGTCTGGCGAGCAGTGTCCGCGGCGAAGCCATGCTCACCTCTCCCTGCGGCTGATCAGCACCCGCGCTGCCAGCACGATGATCAGGATAGCGCCATTGGCGGCGACCTGCCAGTCGGGCGGAATGTGCATGAAGGTCAAGAGCGGCGATGCGGCCAGCGCCAGCGTCAGCGCGCCGATGACGGCGCCGATCGGCGACACCCGGCCGCCGACGAACTCGCCGCCGCCGAGGATGACGCCGGCGATCGAAAGCAGTGTGTAGCCATTGCCGATATTGGCATCGGCCGAGGTGGTGATGCCGATCAGCGCCATGCCGGACAGAACGCCGAACAGGCCGGTCAGCGCAAACAGCGCGATCTTGGTGCGCAGCAGCGACCAGCCGGCGCGCTTGAGTGCGGCTGAATTGCCGCCCGATCCACGCAGGATGACGCCATAGGAGGTGCGCATCAGGCCAAAGTGGACGACGGCCGCGATCAGCAATGCCGCGATGATCGGGAACGGAATGAAGGGTGGCTTGAAGGCCATCAGCGCCAGCAGCCAGTCCGGCGCCTTGCCGCCGGGCTTGGGCAGGATGAGGATGGCCATACCCTGCCAGACGAAACTCATGCCGAGCGTCACCACGATAGAGGGCAGGTTGCGCAGGTGGATCAGCGCGCCGAGCAGCGCGTAGACGCCGATCGACCCGAGCAGGATGACGACGCCGAGCAGCGGCGCGTCCTTCAGCCACGTCGCCGTCACACAGCCGACGAAGCCGACAAAGGTGCCGATCGACAGATCGAGCTCGTTGCCGGCGATGACGAACATCTGCGCGATCGTCGCCAGTGCGATCGGGATCGCCAGATTGAGCATCAGGCTGAAGCCGAAATAGCTGATGGCGCGCGGGTTGAGCCAGGCGATGGCGATGAGCACCAGCGCCAGCGACAGTGCCGGCAGCAGGCTGCGCAGCGTACGCGCCCGCCTCGTGGCGCGAGCCGAAGATCTTAGCCCATTCTCGACGGATGCCGCTGTCATCTCAGGCCGCCTCGCCGAACGACGACTGGATGATTTTTTCCTCCGTCAGTTCGTCGCGACGAAGGTTGGCGACAATGCGGCCGTTCTTGAACACATAGATATGGTCGCAATTGTCAAGCTCTTCGGTTTCGGTGGTGTACCAGAGGAAAGTGCGGCCATGGCGAGCCTCTTCGCGCACCAGGTCGTAGACTTCGAGCTTGGTTCCGATGTCGACGCCGCGCATCGGATCGTCCATCAGCACGATCTTGGCGTCGGAGCCGAGCGCCCGCGCGAACAGCGCCTTCTGCTGGTTGCCGCCGGACAGCGAGAAGATGTTGTTGTTCATGTCGGGCGTACGGATGCCGATTTTCCGCTGCCACAGCTCGGCGAGCTCGGCTTCCCGCTGCGGCGAGATCAAGAGGCCGTTGCGCAATCGCGCCAGCGAACGGATGCCGATGTTCTCGGCGATCGACCATTGCGGAAAAATCCCGTCCGACTGGCGGTCGCCGGCAACCAGCGCCACCGGGGCGGTGACCTCGATGCCGGTCCTGGCGCGGGAAGCCGCAGCAAAGATCGCCAGCAAAAGATCGGTCTGCCCATGCCCGGCAAGTCCGGCAAGCCCGATGATCTCACCGGCACGGGCGACGAGCTCGTTGCCGTCCTGCTGTCGCGCCGGCCGCGCCCGGACCCGCAGCGGACCGGGCTCCGGCTTGCCGCTCGCAATCTCTGCGGCGGCCTTCTCGCGTGCCGCAGCTCCGCCCATCGCCGTCACCAGCCTGTCGCGGTCGAATTGATCGGCCTGCCCGGCGGCGACGACCTTGCCGTCGCGCATCACGATGATGCGGTCGGCATTTCCGAGCACTTCGCCGAGCACATGCGAGATCAGGATGCAGCTCTTGCCGGCGGCTACGAAGCGGCGCACGAACGCCAGCAGCTGGCCGGCGGTATGCGCATCGAGCGAGGACGTCGGCTCGTCGAGGATGACCAGTTCGAGCGGCTCCTGCGTGACCGTGAAGGCGCGCGCCACCTCCACCATTTGCCGGCTGGTGATGGAAAGATCACCGACGATGTCGGATGCCGAGATGCTGTGGCCGGGGAATATCTCGTCCAGCTTGGCGGCGATCAGATCGGCCGCCTTGCGCCGCCAGCCGAAGCCATTAAGCGACGCGTGGTTGATCCGCGTGTTCTCGGCGACGCTGAGGTTCGGGCAGAGCGATAGTTCCTGGAAAACACAACGGATGCCGAGCTGCTGTGCGCGCGGCACCGAATAACTTGCCTCGACACCGCCGCGGACCGCGATCTGCCCGCTGTCGGGGGCAAGCGTGCCCGCCACCATATGCATGAGCGTCGATTTTCCGGCGCCGTTATGGCCGACGAGACCGACGCACTCTCCAGCACGAACGCTGAAATCGACACCGGCGAGCGCCCTGACGGCGCCGAAATGTTTTTCGGCACCGTCCAGTCTTATGATGTCCAAACTGACGGCGCCGAAAAGCTTTTCGGCGCCGTCCGGCATGATGATGTCTGCATTGGCCTCGGGCATCCCTCAACGATACCCGGTTATCCGTGGCGGCAACAATAGTGCCATGCTCACTTGATGTTGGCCTTGATCGCCGCGATGGCGTCTTCCTGCGTGTATTCGTGGCTGGCGACGCCGCCCTTCGGAATCTTCGGCAGCGCGGCCTCGAAATCATCCTGTGTGAAGGCAAGATAGGGAACCAGCAGATCGTGCGGCACGTCGGTGCGGCCGTCGAGCACCTGCTGCGCCACCCAGAACGCAAGCGTCGATACGCCCGGTGCGATCGATGCCGACCAGGTCTGGTAACCGTCCTTTTCCTTCTGCTCCTTCCACCACTGCAATTCATCCTGGCGATTGCCCATGATGATGGTCGGGCGCGGCTTGCCGGCGGCGGCGAAAGCCTGCGCCGCGCCGTAGCCGTCACCGCCCTGGTCGACCACCCCGACAACATCCGGCAGCGACGGCAGGATCGTTGCGACCGCTTTCTGTGCCGTTGTCTGGTCCCAGTCGCCGGTCACCGAGCCGACGATCTTGAACTCGGGATGGGCAGCGACACCCTCGAGGATGCCGGCGTGGATGGCGTCGTCGATCGAGGTGCCGGCGAGACCGCGGATTTCCAGGAGATTGCCGCCCTTGGGCTGGAACTTGGCCATCTGTTCGACTTCCTGCTTGCCCATGTCCTTGAAGTCGACGACGACGCGGTAGGCGCAGGGTTCGGTGACGATGCCGTCGAAGGAGACGACGACGATGCCGGCGTCGCAGGCCTGCTTGATGGCGCCGTTGAGCGCATCCGGAGACGCCGCGTTGATGACGATCGCGTCATAGCCCTGCAGGATCAGGTTCTGCACTTGGGCTGCTTGCGTCGGCACTTCCTTGTCGGCCGTCGTGAAGACGTCCGCGGCGCCGACCACCTTGTCGGCAACCGCCTTCTTGGTGACGATGGCGTAGCTGTCCAGCATCGCCTGCCGCCAGGAATTGCCGGCGTAATTGTTGGAGAAGGCGATTTTCTTGCCGCTGGTGTCGGCAAGCGCGGTGCCCGAGGCGAGCATTGCCGCAAGGGCGCCCAAAACGAATATTTTCTTCATGTCATACTCCTCCCGTGAGTTGCTGTCTTACTGGTGGCTAATGGCTGGCTGGTGGCTAATGGCTGATACGCTCACAACGCTGTTTTTTATCTATTATCAGACAAATGCAGATGGGCGACAAGCTGTCAACAGCAATCCATGGCCGGCGATCAACTTGCGGTGCAATCATTGAAAACGGTTCGGCTCCTGGTCTAGGGATGGCACTGGAGATTTGAATGGCAGCGAACCTTGCCCCGGGTGCACCCGGCATTCCGGCGCGCTGGACCTCGAGCGCCAAGAGCGGCGTCGGCACTGCGCTCTCGCCGGCCTGCCCGATCTGGTTCACCATCAGTCACGGCATTCTCAACGAGATCTACTATCCCCGCCTCGACAGCGCCTGCACCCGCGATCTGGGGCTGATCGTCACCGGACCCGACGGCTATTTCTCGGAAGAAAAGCGAGACGCCGAGCACAGCATCGAACCGCTCGAGGACGGGGTGCCTGCCTATTGGCTGGTCAACACCGCGGCCGATGGAAGCTATCGGATCCAAAAGCGGATCATTACGGATCCGGAACGTCCCGTCGTGCTGCAAGAGATCATTTTCACGCGGCTCAAAGGCGCGGCCGCCGACTACCGCGTCTACGCGCTGCTGGCGCCGCACCTCGTCAACGCCGGCATGGGCAACACCGCCTGGATCGACGGCCATGAAGGACAGCCTGTCCTGTTTGCATCGGGACGCGGCGTCTGCCTGGCGCTCGCCTCGTCGCTGCCGTGGAAGGCGTGCTCGGCCGGCTATGTCGGCGCCTCCGACGGCTGGCAGCAGCTTCGTCAAGGCGGCCGGCTCGATCCGGCCTGCCGCAGGGCCGAGGATGGCAATGTCGCGCTGACCGGCGAGATCGGCTTTTCGGCCGCGAATCCAAAAATATTGCTGGCGCTCGGCTTCGGCACGACACCGCAACAGGCGGCGGAAACCGCTTTTGCCAGCCTGAGGCAAGGTTTTGAGCCCGCGGTCAGATCCTATGGTCAAAAATGGCGCCAATGGCAGGCCGGTTTGCTGCCGCTGGACCGGCAAGCGGCGTTCGGCCTCAATCCCTACCGCATCAGCACTGCGGTGCTGGCGGCACACCGCTCGTCGACCGGAGCAGCCGTCGCCAGCCTGTCGATCCCGTGGGGCTTCAACAAGGGCGACGACGATCTGGGCGGCTATCACCTGGTCTGGCCGCGCGATCTGGTCGAAACCGCCGGCGGTTTCCTCGCCGCCGGCGACCCGGCGGAAGCCTTGCGCATCCTTGGCTATCTGCGCTCGATCCAGCAGCCGGACGGGCATTGGCCGCAGAACGCCTGGCTCAACGGTTCGGCCTATTGGCCGGGCATCCAGATGGACGAATGCGCCTTCCCGCTGCTGCTCGCCGACGCGCTGCGCCGCGCCAGGCATTTGCCGCCTGCGGTACTCTCCTCCTTCATGCCGATGATCGAGCGCGCGGCCTCCTACGTCGTGCGCAACGGCCCCGTCACCGGCGAAGACCGCTGGGAAGAGGACGCCGGCTACAGCCCGTTCACGCTTGCCGTCGAGATCGCCGCATTGCTTGCGGCTGCGGACATGTTCGATGCCGCCGGCAAAACAGAGCCGGCAAACTATCTGCGCGAAACCGCCGATGTCTGGAACGATCAGATCGAGCGCTGGACCTACGTCGCCGGTAGCTCCTCGGGCGATGAAGCCGGCGTCGAGGGCTACTATGTCCGCATTGCGCCGCCCGACACCGCCGGCGCGGCATCGCCGAAAGACGGCTACGTCCCGATCAAGAACCGCGCGCCGGCCGATACGGACCGGCCGGCCAAGGCGATCGTCAGCCCCGACGCGCTGGCGCTGGTCCGTTTCGGCCTCAGGGCGGCCGACGATCCGCGCATCCTCGACACGGTCAAGGTGATCGACGCGCAATTGCGTTGCGAGCTGCCGCAGGGGCCGCTCTGGTACCGCTACAACGGCGACGGCTACGGTGAGCATGCGGACGGCGCGCCCTTCGATGGAACCGGCCAGGGCCGGCCCTGGCCGCTGCTGGTCGGCGAGCGCGCCGCATTACGAACTGGCGGCGGGACGCAAGGACAAAGCGGCAAGCCTGCTCGCGACGTTTGAGGGCTCCGCCGGGCCGGGCGGCCTGCTGCCGGAGCAGGTCTGGGATGGTCCAGACATGCCGGAGCGCGAATTGCGGCATGGCGGCCCCTCCGGCAGCGCCAAGCCGCTGGTTTGGGCGCATTCCGAGCACATCAAGCTGCTGCGTTCGCTCCGCGACGGCGCCGTGTTCGACATGCCGCCACAAGGCGTCAAGCGCTATATCGAGGGTAGAACGGTGTCGCGCCTCAGGGCATGGCGCTTCAACCACAAGATCCGTACCATCCCGGCAGGCAAGGCGCTGCGCATCGAAGTTCTGGCCCGGGCGGTGGTTCATTGGAGCAGCGACAATTGGGCTACCGTCCATGACACCGGGACCGCCGCGAACCTTTTCGGCATCCATCTCGCGGAGTTGCCGGTTGCCGACGCCGCTCCGGGCAATAGCATTGTCTTCACATTCTTCTGGTCCGATGCCAGCCGTTGGGAGAATGTCGACTTTTCCGTTGGTATCGACGATGCGTCACAGCCACTAGATCATCGATCCCTCAAGTAAGGCAGGACGAGACCATGCAGATAGGAATGATGGGACTGGGCAGGATGGGCGCCAACATGGTTCGGCGCCTGCTGCGCGATGGCCACGAATGCGTCGTCTACGACATCAACCCGGCGAGCGTCGCGGCGCTTGTGACCGCCGGCGCGGTCGGAGCCGCCTCGATGGAGGACTTCGTCGGCAAGCTGACGAAGCCGCGCAGCGCCTGGCTGATGCTGCCGGCGGCGATCACCGGCCGGATCGTCGACCAGGTGGCCGCCCTGATGGAGCCCGGCGACATCATCATCGACGGCGGCAACTCCTATTATCATGAGGCCGTCGACCACGCCGCGCGCCTGGCCTTGAAAGGCTTGAGCTATGTCGATGTCGGCACCAGCGGCGGCGTCTGGGGCCTCGAGCGCGGCTACTGCCTGATGATCGGCGGCCCTGACAGCGCGGTCCAGCATCTCGATCCGATCTTCGCCACGCTGGCGCCCGGCGCCGACGCCGCTTCGCCCGCCCCTGGCAAGGACGCCGGAACCGCTCCCTTCGGCTATCTGCATTGCGGGCCGAGCGGCGCCGGCCATTTCGTCAAGATGGTCCATAACGGCATCGAATATGGTGTCATGGCCGCCTATGCCGAGGGCATGAACATCCTGAAGTCGGCGAATGCCGGCAAACGGCAGCGCACCGCCGACGCGGAAACCAGCCCGCTGGAAAACCCGCAATATTACCAGTTCGACATCGACATCGCCGAAGTGGCCGAGGTGTGGCGGCATGGCAGCGTCATCGGCTCGTGGCTGCTCGACCTGACGGCAGGCGTGTTGAAGGCCGATTCGGCGCTGACGCAGTTCGGCGGACGGGTATCGGATTCCGGCGAAGGCCGCTGGACGCTGAAGGCGGCGATCGACACCGGCGTACCGGCGCCGGTGCTGTCGTCGGCGCTGTTCGACAGGTTCTCCTCGCAAGGCGAGTCCGAATTTGCCGACAAGCTTCTGTCCGCCATGCGTTATGCCTTTGGCGGTCATGTCGAAAAACCGAAGGCCGGCTCGTGACGGGCGACAGGGAGGCACGCCCATGAGCCAGGAACGGTCCGACACGCTGGTGCTTTTCGGCGCCACCGGCGATCTCGCCCACAAGAAGATCTTTCCCGCCCTCTACGCCATGGTGGCCAAGGGAACGCTGAACGAGCCGGTGATCGGCGTCGCCTTCGATCCCTGGGACCTCGCCAAGCTGCAAGCGCGCGCCCGCGACGGTATCGTCAATGCCATCGGCAGCATCGACGAGAAGATCTTCGCCAGGCTTGCCTCGCTGCTTCGCTATGTCAGCGGCGACTATCGGGCGAGTGCGACCTTCGAGAAGCTGAAGACCGCGCTGGGCAGCGCTGAGCGGCCGCTGCACTATCTGGCGGTGCCGCCAGCCATGTTCGAGGTCGTCGTCCAGGGGCTGGAGCAGTCGGGCGCCGCCCAGGGCGCGCGCCTGATGGTGGAAAAGCCGTTCGGCCACGATCTGCAATCGGCGCGCTGGCTGAACCGGGTGCTGCATCTGGTCTTCGACGAGAAGTCGATCTTCCGCATCGACCATTATCTCGGCAAGGAGGCGATCCAGAACCTGCTCTATTTCCGCTTCGCCAATTCCTTCCTCGAGCCGATCTGGAACCGCAATTACGTCGAGAGCGTGCAGATCACCATGGCCGAGGATTTCGGTGTCGAGGGGCGCGGCCGCTTCTACGACGAGGTCGGCTGCATCCGCGACGTCATCGAAAACCATCTGCTCAATATCCTCTTGCTGCTCGCCATGGAGCCGCCGGTCGGCCGTTCGGCCGACGATCTCATCGACGAGAAGGTCCAGGTGCTGCGGGCGATCCGGACGCTGACCAGGGACGATGTCGTGCGCGGCCAGTTCGACGGCTATCTCAACGAGCCGGGCGTCGCGCCGAACTCGCCGGTCGAGACCTTCGCGGCGGTGCGCTTTTTCGTCGATACCTGGCGCTGGCAGGATGTGCCGTTCTTCATCCGCGCCGGCAAATCCCTGCCGGTGCACGCCACCGAGGTCATCGTGCGGCTGAAGCGGCCGCCGCTCGACGTCTTCGATCCGATCAAACCCGGCGAATGCAATCACGTGCGCTTCCGCATCGATCCGCAAGTGGCGATCTCGATCGGAGCCCGGCGCAAGGCACCCGGCGACGACATGGTCGGTGAGCAGGTCGAGCTCACCGCGCTCGACGATTCGAAGGGCGACATGCCGCCTTACGAGCGGTTGATCGGCGACGCCATGAACGGCAACGGCCAGCTGTTCACCCGCCAGGACGCCAGCGAGCTCGCCTGGCGCATCGTCGGCCCGGTGCTCGGCGACACCACGCCGCCGCCTGTCTACGCGCCAAAGACCTGGGGGCCGGCCGAAGCCATGGCTGGATTCGGGCCGCCGAACGGCTGGATCAATCCAGCGAAATGATTTGTGGGAGGCGAAAGCGATGGCCAAAGCGGTGAAGCGACCGGCACCCGACGCTGAACAGATCGTGCTTGCGATCGACATCGGCGGCTCGCACGTCAAGATCCGCACCAGCGCCGGCGCAGAGGAGCGCAAGACCGCTTCCGGACCGGAGCTGACGCCGCAGCAGATGGTCGCTGCGGTGAAGACGCTCGCCGAAGGGCTGCACTACGATGTCGTCTCGATGGGCTATCCGGGTCCCGTGCACCACAACCGGCCTTTGACCGAACCGGCCAATCTCGGCAAGGGCTGGGTCGGCTGCGATTTCGCCGCTGAGTTCGGCAAGCCGGTGAAGGTCGTCAACGATGCGCTGATGCAGGCCGTCGGCAGTTATGAAGGCGGCCGCATGCTGTTCCTTGGCCTCGGCACCGGCTTGGGGGCCGCGATGATCGTCGACAACGTCGCCCAGCCGATGGAGCTTGCCCATCTTCCCTACAAGAAGCGCGGCAGTTTCGAAGACTATGTCGGCGAACGCGGGCTGCAAAAGCGCGGCAAGAAGAAATGGCGCAAATACGTCTTCGACGTCGTCGACCGGCTTCGCACCGCCATGCAGCCGGATTACGTGGTCATCGGCGGCGGCAATGTCGATGAACTCACCGACTTGCCCGCCGATTGCAGACGCGGCGACAACACACGCGCCTTCGAAGGCGGATTTCGACTGTGGCGCGACAAATCCCTGATTATCTGATATTGCTGATTGTCTGATATTATCGAGCACCGGCTCAGGGTTGTTAATCCCGCGCTGCCGTTAGTATTATTATTCAAAATAATGTGTGACGTGGTGCGGCGTCATTGCATTGCGCAGATTTGCCGACTAGGAATTTCTGCGACCCCCACGGACGGAGAGATAGATTGACCGACGACAACAACAACGCTCGCAAAGACATCGACCTGCTCGAGCTGACCGCCCATATCGTCTCCGCATATGTCGAGAAGAACCGCTTGCCGGCTTCCGGCCTCGGCGATCTCATCGCCAGCGTCAGCGCTTCCATAGGTGGGCTGGGGCAACCGGCAGTGCCGGTCGCCGCGCCGCTGACGCCTGCCGTCAATCCCAAGAAATCGGTGACGCCGGACTACATCATCTGTCTCGAGGACGGCAAGAAGTTCAAATCCTTGAAGCGCCATATCGGCGTTCATTTCGGGCTGACGCCAGACGCCTACCGCGCCAAATGGGGCCTGCCGTCGGACTACCCGATGGTCGCTCCCAACTACGCGGCCTCGCGTTCGCAGCTGGCCAAGGCGATCGGCCTCGGCCGCAAAGCCGCCCCGCCCGCGCCTGTCAAGAGCAGGGGCAGGAAGGCCAAGGCGACGGTTTGATACCAAGGCGAGAGCAGGTTTGATCCTTCAGCGATACCACGTGGGCAGGCGTGGGAGCGCGCTTCGTTATCCCGAGCGAAGCGATTTCGTGGAAACCTTGGTATCCATGCTGCGACTTTCTCCGCGTGGCGAAGGTGCGGAATTTTTTGGTACCAGAGGGACAGCGCCCCCCTCTGTCCTGCCGGACATCTCCCCTCTAGTGGGGAGATTGGCTACCTCGCCAGTCGTCTCTTTAAACGCACGAATCGCCTTTGACGCTGGAGATTGGCGAAAGCCGTCGGGACGTCCAATCTCCCCCCTTGAGGGGGAGATGTCCGGCAGGACAGAGGGGGGCGCGAAGGAACTCGACCTGTGCGCCAAATAACCTCTCCACCTCCGCCGAGCGCGTTTGCCATATGCAATTAGCATGGTAGCCCGAAATTCCTTGATCCAGGCCGGATTTTTGCGCGCGCCTCCGGCCGAACTGCGCTAAAGGCTCTCTTGGTCGGATCAGCGCCCATCGTGGAAGTGCCCCGCCGGCCGATATCGCCGCCACGGGGCCTTATTCCATGACCACAGAATCCAAAGTACCATCCGACCAGCGCTATGCCGCCTTTCGCCACCGGCCGTTCCTGAGCTATTGGGCGGCGCGCTTCCTCTCGACATTCTCCACCCAGATCGTGTCGGTGGCCGTCGGCTGGCAGATCTACGATCTGACCCGCGACCCGTTCGACCTCGGCCTTGTCGGCATCGTCCAGTTCCTGCCTTCGCTGCTGCTGGTGCTGGTCACCGGCGACGTTGCCGACCGTTTCGGGCGCCGGCTGATCATGGCGCTGGCGGTGCTGGTCGAGGCGGGCTGCGCCTTGGCCCTCCTGCTGCTGACGCTGCGCGGCCTCTCCGGGCCGATGCCGGTCTTCATCGTGCTCGCCATGTTCGGCATTGCGCGCGCCTTCTTCGGGCCGGCCTCGTCATCGCTGTTCGCCAATCTGGTGCCGCCTGAGGATTTCGCCAACGCCATCGCCTGGAACTCGTCCGCCTGGCAGACGGCAACCATCGTCGGGCCGGTCGCCGGCGGCCTGCTCTACGGGCTTTCGGCCGAAGCTGCCTACACCACAGCGGCCGTGCTGATGCTCATTGCCGCCGTGCTGATCTTCACCATCCCGAAGCCTGCCCAGCGCAGCCGGACCGACAGGCCGACGGTACAGACCCTGTTCGCCGGCTTCGGCTACATCTGGAGCGAAAAGATCGTGCTCGGTGCGATATCGCTCGACCTGTTCGCGGTGCTCCTGTCCGGCGCCTCGGCGCTGCTGCCGGTCTACGCGCGCGATATCCTTGAACTCGGCCCGTGGGGGCTCGGCCTGTTGCGCTCGGCGCCCGGCGTCGGTGCCATCTGCGTCGCCATCTGGCTGGCCGGACACCCGATCCGCAACCATGCCGGCCTTGTCATGCTTGGCTTCGTTGCGCTGTTCGGCGCGTTCACCGTCCTGTTCGGCCTCTCGACCATCACCTGGCTGTCGATCGCTGCTCTCGCCTTGCTCGGCGCCACCGACATGTTCAGCGTCTATATCCGCGAGACGCTGATCCAGCTGTGGACGCCGGACGACGTTCGCGGCCGCGTCAACGCCGTCAACCAGGTGTTTGTCGGCGCCTCGAATGAGCTCGGCGAATTCCGCGCCGGCACCATGGCCGCGCTGATCGGCACGGTTCCGGCCGTGGTGGTCGGCGGTGTCGGGGCGATCGCTGTTGCCGGCCTATGGGCGGTGCTGTTCCCGCAGTTGCGCAAGGTGCGTCATCTCAGGGGGCGAAACTGATTACCGCAGCGCCGGCTTGCCGAAAATCATCGGCAGGAACTCGCCGAGCCAGCGCTTGAGGTGCATGTCCCAGATCAGCCGGCCGCCGAGATGGTCGCGGCCGGGCTGCGCGCCGGGCAATTCGAAGCGGTGCGCGCCGCGCACCACCCAGCGCTGCATCATTGCCCGGGTCAATTCGCCATGGAACTGGATGCCCCAGGCATTGTCGCCATAGCGGAAGGCCTGGTTGGGATAGGTTTCGGCCGTCGCCAAAAGCGTCGCGTCCTTCGGCAGCGAAAAGCCCTCGCGATGGAATTGATAGACCATCTCCGGCCAATGCATCAGCCTGCTGCCCGCTTCGGTCGCCTTAAGCGGATACCAGCCGATTTCGACGAGGCCCTCGCCGTGGCCCTCGACCCTGCCGCCAAGATGCTTGACCAGCATTTGCGCGCCGAGGCAGATGCCAAGCAGCGGCCGGTTCTCGTTGAGCGGAATTTTAAGCCAGTCGGTCTCGCGGCGGACGAACTCGTCGCCGTCATTGGCGCTCATCGGGCCGCCAAACACCACGGCGCCGGCATGGCCATCCAGCGTCTGCGGCAAGGCCTCGCCGAGCGGCGGTCGGCGGATGTCGAGGTCGAAGCCTTCCTCGATAAGTATATGGCCGACCCGTCCGGGGCTCGAATGCTCCTGATGCAGCACGATCAGGATCTTTGGTCTCGGACTTGGCTTGGGCGGCATTGGAAGGCTGGACCCTGTCTATTCGTCGCTTGACGTTCCGGCAGCACCAGGAGCCGCGGCGGCCGCCTTGAGGCGCGCCTCGACACGGTCGCGACGTTCGACGCCGATCAGCTCGGCGACCCGCCAGACGGTATTGTCCTCGAGTTCGTGCAGCTCGCCATCGGCATAGACGATCTCCCACATCAGGCCGATGAAGGCCTTTCGCGCCTCGGCGTCGAGATGGCGCTTGAGCACGCTGGTGAAGGCGTAGAGGTCGATCGCCTCGTTGTCGGCCCGCTCGCCGGCAGCCGCCAACGCGTCGAGTTCGTCGCCGCTGATCGAGTAGCTTTCCGCCAGCACCTTCTTGAACCGCTCCCATTCGGTATCCTGGCGCACCCCGTCGGCGTTCATCACGTGGAAAAGCAGGGCGGACGCGGCAACGCGCGGATCGTCGGCGCTGGGGGTGGCGCCACCACCGGACGGCAGATCCCTTAGAAACGACAAAACGCGTTCGAACATTAAATCATTCCCAATAAGTCCGGGTCCACTCGACCCTTATCAGAACAAACGAAACCGGCGCGTCGATTTGTCCGCCGCGTCGTCGGGATCGACGCCGGGATCGTCGGGCAGCCGCGTCAGCTCCTGCGCCGGCTCGACGGCCTCGGCATCTTCCGGCACTTGGGCAAACGCCGCCGCGGTGATTGGTGTAACATGATCCTCGGCGGCACGGTTTTCGGTCCTCACTTCGGTCGCTGTGCCCGGTGTCTCGGCAGCAACGGCTGTGTGCTCGATCGCCTCGGCTGTTTCCTGTACCGGTTTGGCTGGAGCCGCGATGGCCGGCATCGGTCCTTCCGGAGTCTCTTCATGGCTGTCGATCAACTGGCCGAGCCGCTCCATCGGCGCCCGCCATTCGAAGGCGTCGAGCCTGCCGGTGATCGGCGATACCGGAGCCCAGCGTTCGGAGACGACGCCGTCGGCGACCCAGGCCGGGTCGCGCGGCGCTCTCACCGCTTTCGACAGCAACTGCCGCACCTTGCCCTGGTCACCGCTCTCGGCCTCCTCGATGTCGGCCAGCAGCAGATAGGCGCCTTCGCGGCGATCCATGCGGATGGCGGCTTCCGCCTCGCGGCGGGCGGTTGCAAAATCCTGCGCATCGAGCGCGGCGCGCGCCACGGCCAGCGAGGACTCGGCATGATTCTTCTTCAGCTCCTGCAGCTTCTTTGCCCGGTTCAGCCGGTCGAGCACGGCATCGCCCGGCCTGGCATGGACATAGAGCTCCGCGATCTCCGGGTGCGGCTCGGCCTTCCACGCCGCCTCGAGGATTTTCGAGCCTTTGCGCACGTCGTTCTGCCGAAACAGCAATTTCGCCGCGACGACCGCCGCCGGTGCGAAATCCGGCCGCAGCCGGTTGGCTTCGAGCGCCGCCGCCCTTGCAGCATTGGCATCGCTGTCGATCAGCGCCTGCGCCTTGGCAGTCAGCAGCACGGCGCGACGCCGGTTGGCCGCATCGCGCTCGATCTGCCGGGTCGACTTCTGGTCATCGACCAGTTTCAGCGCGCCATCCCAGTCGCCACGCCCGGTCAGGTCTTCCAGCGTCGATTCGGCCGCCCAGGCCAGTTGCGGCGCGACCGCCGCGGCCCGGCCGGCATAGTGGCGGGCTGCGTTGCGGTCGCCGAGCCGCTCGGCCTCGAGATAAAGCCCGCGCAGGCCGAGCAGCCGCATTTCGGGATCGTCGAGCATGGTCTCGAATTTTTCACGGGCGCCTTCATGGTCGCCTTCAAGGAGCGAGGCCTGCGCGTCGAGCAGCTGGATCAGCGGCTCCTGGTCGGAGCGGATCAGCTTTGCCGCTTCCTTGGTCTTCTTGCGGGCGAGCGCGCCGTCACCGGCGCCGGCGGCGATCATCCCGGTCGACAGCGCCTGATAGCCGCGGTCGCGGCGACGCACGCGGAAATAGCGCGAGATCGTATAGGGACTGTTCCACAGCGCCTTGACCAGCCACCAGACGATCATCACCGCGGCAACCACGGCCACGACCGCCACCGCCGCGACCATCAGGCTGACCTGGTATTGATAGCCGTTGAAGGTGACGAGCATTTCACCCGGCCGGTCGGCCAGCCAGGCGAAGCCGAGCCCGAGCGCAAAGACGACGGCAAGGAAGGCGAGGATGCGGATCATTGGGTTCCTCACGCCTTCATCGCGCCGGCGATGAGCGAATCGATCTGTGTCTCGACCTCCATCCGCGCTTTCAGTTTCCCGGCAAAGTCGGCGCCGGCGGCCTTGGCCGCCTCGGGCAGGGCTTCGTATTCACTGAGCGCCTTGGCGTAGTCGCCCTGATTGACCGCGACCTCCATGCGGGCAACGGTTTCCGGGACGCCGGTGCCTTCGACGGCGCCGATCGGCCTGACCTTGACCAGCGATTCGGCGCTCGACAGCAGCTTTTGCAGGATGCCGGCATTCTGGTCGACAGGCGTCGCGGCAGCGACCATGGCGTTGGCGGCGGCGTCCGCTTCGGCGGCAATCTCGGCCCGCGTCGGCACCCCCTTTTCGGCATAGGCGCGCAGCGTCGCGATCTCGGGCGCATCCGGTGAGATCGCGGCAAAGGTTTCGAGTTCGGCTGCGAACGGCGCACCTCGGTCGAGCGCTGCCTTGAGCGCCGAGGCGGCAATGGCCAGCGCGATCTTCGGCTGCGAAGCCTGTGCATCGACCTTGCCCGAGAGCTGGGAAACCGACTGTTCCAGGGCCGCAAGCCGGCCTTCCTGCGCCTTTGCCGTTTCGCCGGCTGACTTCACCAAGGCGTCGAGCGCGGCCAGCCTTTCGTTGAGCGGGCCGAGATCGACCGGCGCCGTGCCGCCGGCCTTGCCGAGGGCCGCGACCGCCTGCTCGATCTGCCGGACCTTGTCGCCAAGTGCCGCCAGCCCGGCATTGTCGCCGGCGCCGCCTTGTTCGACCGTCGACTTCAACGCTGCGACGTCCGCCCTGACCTGGTCCAACGCCGACGACAGCCCGTCCACCTTGGCCGAGGCGTCATTATTGGCGTCGGCCTGTCTGAGGTCCGCGACCTCGCGTTTCAGCGAAACGATCTCGCCATTGACCGCGTCGAGCGACACGCCGCCCGACCCCGGCGCACCGAGCAGGCCGGCAAATTGCAGCCCGCCGGCTGCGGCGAGCGCGATGACGCCGCCGACAATGCCGGCGGCGATGCCGCTGATGCCGCTTCGCTTCGGCTGCGCTGCCATATGGTCGTCCCTCGTCTCAGCTGTCTTCTCGCCGGAGCCTGGGATCCCCGGTTCGTTGGCCCCGGTTGGGCTGGATGCATCTTCGAAACTGTAGTCGGAAGCCGTGGAGCGCCCGGCCGGCGCATCCGAACCGGCGGGATAAGAGGTTTCCGTTTCCCGGGTAGGATCGGCGCCGGCATCCGCCGGCTCTTGCGTGCCGGCCGGCGCGGCTGCGTCGGCATGTTCCCATGGCTCGAGATCGGTCTGGTCGGCATGCACCGGCTCTTCAGGCGGCTCGGGCTGCGAGGCGTTCGCCGCTTCCTCGGCTTTCGCCTCGTCGGTTTGCGCCCCCGCTGACTCTGCATTGTCTGGCTGCTGTTTGCCGGCTTCCTGTTCGGCGGCGACTCGCGAGACGGCGCCGGGCTCGAGCTCGATGGTCACCGGCTCACGGCGGCTCTTGGAATGCCGCATCTTCGGCGTCTTGACCATGCTCGGGCTCCGCAAAATTCGCTTCGGATGGTTTGAAGGGTCTAGCACATCACCAAGCGGTGAAAAGGGGCGGCGTGATGACGCCACGGCTTTGGAATTCAGTTTTGGCAAAACGCCGCAGCGATTTTGGGACACGGCATGCGGGACCAGAAACGAAAAACCCGCCTCGACGGCGGGTCGTTGGCGCGAATCAGCACCTAAGTGATTTTCTAGCATAGCTGCCGGCACAAAGCAAGAACAAAATGTGCCCGAGCGCAATCGCCTCAGCTTGGTGCTGCCCGCGAAGCTGCGGAATAGTGAGGATGCCAGCAGGAGGTATGCCAACGTCCGGAACAGGCGGATGCCGGTCAGCGCGACGCCTGCAAAAGCCCCAGCAAGGCATCCTCGCTGGGCTCAGGCGCAATCCGGATCCCGGCGACATCGCCCAAGGCCCCGGCAATGCGCCCCGACAAAGCGAAAAAGCGCGTGTCCTGAAAAAGGCCACGCAGCGCCGGCCGGCTAGCCAGGGCCTGCATCGCCGTGGCCGCCTTGGCCGAATAGAGCAGCACCGCCTCGACCGGCCGGGCGGACAGGCGCGCAAGAACGGCCTCGTCGGAATAATCCAGCGCAAAAGTGTCGTAGGTCTCGACGGCGCGGACATGAACGCCCGACGCAAACAGCCGCTCCTCGAAGTCCGGAAAGCGCACCCGCCCGCAGAGATAGACGATGGTCTGCCCAGCGTAACCGCCAGCGAGCGCATCGGCCAGCGCCTTGGCATTGCCCGGGCCTTCGCCGACAGACAGAAACCCGGCCCTGCGGGCGGCTTCCGCCGTCTTCTTGCCGACAGCCTGGCACGGCAAGCGCGCGAGCGCGGTAATGACCTCTTTCGGCGCATGGCGAACCGCATTGGCGCTGGTGACCGCGACCGCCGCGGCGGCGTCAGCCAGCGCGCCTGCTTCGACCGGCAGCGCCGCCGTTTCGGTCAGCGGCAGCAGGATCGGCTGAAAGCCGGCATCCGCGAGCCGGCGCGCCGTGCGCGAGGCGCCCGGTTCGGGCCTCGTCACCAGGACGCGGAGCATGTCAGGTCCAGCCGTCGAAGAATGTTTCGCCGGCCTTGGCGCGAACGATCGCGGCGGCTTCCGCGCCGATGCCGGCAGCCTGTTGCGCCGGCCCTTCCAGCCTGACCTCATGCGACTGCGTGCCATCGGGCGAGATGATCAGCCCGGCAAAGGAAACCGTTCCGCCCGATATCGTCGCATGGCCGGCGATCGGTGTGCGGCAGGAGCCGTCGAGCGCCGCCAGGAAGGCGCGCTCGCAGGCCAGCGCCTCACCGGTCGGCCGGTCGTGGATCGCTGCCAGCATCTGTTCCACGTCGCGGTCGCCGATGCGGCTTTCGATGCAGATCGCGCCTTGCCCCGGCGCCGGCGGAAAGACCTCGAGCGGCATCAGGTCGGTGACGACGTCCTCGAGCCCGAGCCGCTTCAGCCCGGCATAGGCGAGGATGGTGCCGTCGGCGATGCCGTCGTCGAGCTTGCGCAGCCGCGTCTGCACATTGCCGCGAAACATCACCACTTCGACGTCCGGCCGCATCCGCCGGATCAGCGCCTGGCGCCGCAGCGACGACGAACCGACCTTGGCGCCTTGCGGCAGGCCGGCAATCGTTCGCGCCGCCTTGCCGATGAAGGCGTCGCGCGCGTCCTCGCGCGGCAGGTAGGCAGACAGTTCCAGCCCCTCGGGCAACAGCGTCGGCATGTCCTTCGACGAATGCACGGCGATGTCGATGCGGCGCGCCAGCAGCGCCTCCTCGATCTCCTTGGTGAACAGGCCCTTGCCGCCGGCTTCCGACAGCGGCCGGTCCTGGATGCGGTCACCGCTGGTCGAGATGACGACCACCTCGAACGCCTCGACCGGCATGCCGTGCGCGGCCATCAGCCGCGCCTGCGTTTCATGCGCCTGCGCCAGTGCCAGCGGGCTGCCGCGTGTTCCGATTTTCAAGGTTGTTTGCATGACGCGCCGTCCGTGATAACCCCCGGCAGATCGAGGCAGTTTTCCGGGTTTTCTCCTATCGGGGAAAGGCCGATTGCACAATCATCGAGGACAGCGACGAATTGATCCGCGTTCTGGGCATCGAGACGAGTTGCGACGAGACCGCCGCCAGCGTGGTGGCGCTGGACGGTCGCAGCACGCCGCAAATCCTGTCGAACATCGTGCTCAGCCAGATCGAGGAGCATGCTGCCTTCGGCGGCGTCGTGCCGGAGATTGCCGCGCGCGCCCATGTCGAGGCGCTCGACGGCATCATCGAGGCAGCGCTGGCCGATTCCGGCGTCGACCTCGCCGACATCGATGCGATTGCCGCCACCGCCGGTCCCGGTCTTGTTGGCGGGCTGATCGTCGGCCTGATGACGGCAAAAGCAATCGCCGCGGCAGCCAAAAAACCGCTGATCGCCATCAACCATCTCGAAGGCCACGCGCTGACGGCCAGATTGACCGATGCGCTCGACTTTCCCTACCTCTTGCTGCTGGTCTCCGGCGGCCATACCCAGATCGTCGCCGTGCGCGGCGTCGGCGACTACCAGCGCTGGGCGACGACCATCGATGACGCGCTTGGCGAGGCCTTCGACAAGACGGCCAAGATGCTCGGCCTGCCCTATCCGGGCGGACCGAATGTCGAGAAGGCGGCGGCAAATGGCGATGCGGCGCGTTTTGCGTTTCCGCGCCCGATGAAGGGCTCGGCACAGCCAGATTTTTCCTTCTCCGGTCTCAAGACCGCGGTACGCCAGGCGGCAACGGCGATTGCCCCGCTGAGCGACCAGGACGTCGCCGATATCTGCGCCTCCTTCCAGGCGGCGGTCGCGGATGCGCTGGGCGACCGTGTTGCGCGGGCGCTGATCAGGTTCCGTCAGCAATTCCCGGACAAGGCCGAGCCTGCGCTGGTTGTTGCCGGCGGCGTCGCCGCCAATCGGACGATCAAGGCGACATTGCAGGGCCTGTGCAAGCAGGCCGGGTTCAGCTTCGTCGCGCCGCCGCTTAACCTCTGCACCGATAATGCGGCGATGATCGCCTGGGCCGGCATCGAGCGCCTGCGCGCCGGGATATCAGGCGAAAACGCCGCCGATTTCGTGCCGCGCTCGCGGTGGCCGCTGGACAGCATCTCCGCTCCGATGGTCGGCTCGGGCCGGCGTGGGGCCAAGGCATGACCGCCAGCGAGCACAAGGCGCCAAGCGGTTGGCGCGTCGCCGTGCTCGGCGGCGGCGCCTGGGGCACGGCGCTGGCGCTGGCCATGCTGCGCGCCGGTCATTTCGTCCGCCTCTATGCGCGCGACCCGGAGACCGTCGCGGCGATCGAGCGTGGCGAAAATCCGCGCTATCTGCCGGGCATCGCGCTCCAGGCCGGCATCGTGGCGACGAGCGACATCGTGGCCGCGCTCGACGGCGTCGACTGCGTTCTGGCGGTGGCGCCGGCACAGTCGTTACGGGTTATGCTGACGGCCGCGTCCAGCCATATGCCGAAAGGCGTCCCGCTGGTCCTCTGCGCCAAGGGCATCGAGCGCGACACCGGCGCGCTGCTGTCGTCCATTGCCGAGGGTATCCTGCCGGCAAATCCGGTCGCCGCTTTGTCGGGCCCAAGCTTTGCCACCGACGTCGCCAGGGGCCTGCCAACTGCCGTCGTGGTCGCCGCCCGCGACGAGGCTCTGGCCACCGACCTCGCCGCCCGCTTTTCGGCGGAAAACCTGCGCTGTTATTCGAGCGACGACCTGATCGGCGTCGAGATCGGCGGCGCGCTGAAGAACGTCTTTGCCATTGCCGCGGGTGCCGTCACCGGCGCCGGGCTCGGTGCCAGCGCCCAGGCGGCGATGGTGACGCGCGGTTTCGTCGAATTGCGCCGCATCGGCGCCGCCTTTGGCGCCAAGGCCGAGACGCTGATGGGACTTTCCGGCCTCGGCGACCTGCTGCTTACCTGCTCGTCCGCGCAGTCGCGCAATTTCGCTTATGGGCTGGCGCTGGGGCAAGGCAAGCCGCTTGCCGGCTTGCCTTTGGCGGAAGGCGTGCCGACGGCGGCAATCGCCGCCCGCATCGCCGGCGAGCGCCGGATCGACGCGCCGATCATCGCCGCCGTCGCCGCCATACTGGACGGCACCATAACCATAGACCAGGCTGTATCGGCATTGATGACACGGCCGCTCAAGACCGAAACCGACATGTAATTCCCAATGATTGCGGAGATGGAAAAGATGCTGTTTGCGCTGATTTGCAAGGACAAGCCAGGAAGCCTGCAGGTGCGGCTCGATACGCGGCCCAAGCACCTTGCCTTCCTGGAAGGGCTAAACGGCGACAAGAAATTGGCCTTCGCCGGCCCGTTCCTCGACGCCGACGGCAAGCCGAACGGCACTCTCGCCGTCGTCGAGGCGCCAGATCTGGCTGCGGCAAAAGCCCTGTCGGCGGCCGATCCCTATACCAAGGCAGGGCTGTTCGAAAGCGTCGAAATCCGGCAGTGGAACTGGAGCTTCAACAAGCCGGCGGATATCTGATCGCGGCGGCACCTGAGGAGGAGCAACACAATGAACTACTGGCTGTTCAAATCCGAACCTTCGGTCTTCTCCTTCGAGGACCTCAAGGCCAAGGGCAAGGCCGGCACGCAATGGGACGGCGTGCGCAATTATGCGGCGCGCAACAACATGAAGGCGATGCAGATCGGCGATCTCGGCTTCTTCTACCATTCCAATGACGGGCTCGACATCGTCGGCATCGCCGAAGTCTGCGCTCTGGCCCATCAGGACAGCACCACCGACGACCCCCGCTGGGAGTGCGTCGATATCCGCGCCTTCAAGGACATGCCGAAGCCGGTGACGCTGGAGCAGGCCAAGGCCAATCCAAAGCTGGCCGACATGGCGCTGGTGCGGCTCGGGCGGCTGTCCGTGCAGCCGGTGACGCCGGCCGAATGGCAAGAGGTTTGCCGCATGGGCGGCCTGACGCCGGCGCCATGACGGCGCTGACGCCGGACAGCGCCAGGAAATTCATCCTCGACAACACGGCGCTGATGGCGCCGCCGCATGTGCCGGAGGTCCGCCTGCACCTGGCCGACGAGGCACATGAATTATGGCAGCGGACCGAGGACGAGCTGACCGAAATCGGCCTGCCGCCACCCTTCTGGGCTTTCGCCTGGGCCGGCGGCCAAGGCCTTGCCCGCTACATCCTCGACAATCCGGCGGCGGTGCGCGGCAGGCGCGTGCTCGACTTCGCCTCAGGCTCCGGCCTTGTCGCTATTGCAGCAGTGAAGGCCGGCGCTGCCGAGGTGATCGCCGCCGATATCGACCCGTTCTGCGCGACCGCGATCCGCCTCAATGCCGAGGCCAATGGGACCGAGATAGAATTCCTCGCCGGCGATCCCATCGGCAGCGATGCCGAGTGGGACGTCGTGCTGGCCGGCGATGTCTTCTACGACAAGTCCTTTGCCGACGGGCTGATGCCGTGGTTCGCCCGGCTGAGGGCGCGCGGCGCCGACATTCTCGTCGGCGATCCCGGCCGCTCCTATCTGCCGAAAACCGGGCTGGAGCCGCTTGCCGTCTACGAAGTGGCGGTGACCCGCGCGCTGGAAGACGCCGAGGTCAAGCGCACCACCGTCTGGCGTCTTGCTTGACGGCATCGCCGAACAGGCGTTCCATCGCGCAACCGACCGGAGGGAACCATGGATTTTTCAGCAATCAATTGGCTGGCGGTAATCGTCGCCGCCGTCGTGGCGTGGTTGTTCGGCGCCGCCTGGTACATGGGTTTGAGCAAGCCGTGGCTGAAGGCCGCCAAGCTTGATCCGGCGACGATGAGCAAATCGATGCTGCCCTTCGTCGTCTCCTTCGTCGCGGAGATCGTGATGGCGCTGGTCATGTCGCTGATCATCGGCGCTGTGACCGGCGGCGAACCGAGCCTGCTTGCCGGGGTGATCTTCGGCTTCGTTCTCTGGCTGGGGTTCGTCGCCACGACGCTTTCGGTCAACCATCGCTACGAAGGTTTCGGCTGGGATCTGACGCTCATCGATGTTGGTCACTGGCTCGGCGTGCTGCTTCTCATCGGCGCGGTGATCGGCTGGTTCGGCGCGGCGGCGACCGGCTGACCGTCAGGTCGGCGTCTTGGCGACTTCCTCGAGGAGCCAATCGCGAAAGGCGACGATGCGCGGATCATTCGCCGCAGTTTCGGGATAGACCAGGAAATAGGCGAATTCGGGCGCGACCTTGATGCCGAGTTCGAACGGCCGGATCAGCCGGCCTTCCGAAAGGTCGTTTGCCACCATGGCGAAATCGGCGAGCGCAACCGCATTGCCGTCGAGCGCGGCCTGGACGGCATCGGTCGAATTGCCGAACACGATGGTCCGGCTGTCGTCGAAATCGTCGACGCCCGCCGCCGCCATCCACATGCTCCAGTTCGGCCAGGTGACGCCCTGGCGCGACCACTCGATATGCGCCAGCGTATGATGAAACAGGTCGCGCGGCTCCTTGAGGGGCGGCCCGGCCAGCAACAGGGCCGGGCTGCAGACCGGAATGATAACGTTTTCGAACAGCCGGTGCGAGCGAAGCCCCGGATATTTGCCGGTGCCGAAACGGATGCCGAGATCGACGTCGTCGCGATCGAAGTCGCGCACCTCGTAGCTGATGTCGAAACGCAGCTCGATCGCCGGATGCTGCTTGCGAAAATCGTCGACGCGCCGCATCAGCCACTTCGTCGCGAATTGCGCATCGAGGGTGACCTTCAGCAGCGTCGATCCGCGTGCCGTCTTCTGCGCCCGTGAGACGGCCCGGCCAAGCAGGTCGAGCGCATCGGTCGAAGCTTCGAACAGCACCGCACCCGCCTCGGTCAGCCGGATCGTGCGGCTGGTGCGTGTGAACAGCACGATGCCGAGCTGATCCTCGATTTCCTTGATCTGATGGCTGACCGCTGCCGGCGTCAGGCCGAGCTCGTCGGCGGCGCGGGTGAAATTGAGATGCCGGGCCGCTGCCTCCAGCGTCCGCAGCGCACGGGTTCCAGGCAGCAGGCGCGCCATCAGTGCCAGACGAGGAGAGTTCGGCCGAGCATTCCAATTCTCAAACAAAACTTGAAGATGCAGAAAAAACTACTCGTTTCCCGTTTTGATTTCAATCGGTCATGATCTGGTCATCGAAGAAACATCAAACCGGATTTGATGTCCGGAGAAGCGGATTGCACCATGTCTGACATCGCCTTGCGCTCTGTAATCCTCCGCGCGACCTGGCTACGCGCCATGCTTGACTGGTTTCGCTACGCAAAAATCGCGGTCAATCTTCCCTACGAGAATGTCGAGGATCTCTCCGATCGCCAGCTGCGCGACATCGGCGGCGAACGCAAGGACATCGCACGCGCCATGGACCGCGAACTCGGCCGGCTCGGCCTTCTCGACACGGGTTGGCAGCTGCCGAGGAAGCGCTAGGACGGTGTAGTGAGTAGTGAAGCTAAGCGGCGGGTCCGCGAATATCCTTCCCGACCAATTCGCTCACTATTCTCCCCTACCTTACCACCCTTATCACCGTCCGTTCCGACAGCAGCGGCAGCAGCCGCGCCATGGTGCGAGCCGTTACCGCGACGCAGCCTTGCGTCGGCGTAAAGCCGGGGCGCGCCAGGTGGAAGAAGATGGCGCTGCCGCGCCCGCGCCGGCGCGGCACAATGTTCCAGTCCAGCACCAGGCAGGCGTCATAGAGATCGTCGGTGCGCAGCATCCGCTCATGGCTGGCGCCATAGGGGATTTTGACCGGGCGGTTGTAGTTGCGGTCCCCAGGCACTTCGCACCAGCCGAGGTCGCGGCCAATCGGCGTCATCGCGAGCCGCGTCCGGCGGCCGCCGGCAAAACGGTCGCCGCGAAAATATCCCGACAATATCCGCATCGAGGCAAGCGGCGTGGCGCCGTCGCCCTCGCGCTTGGCCGCCGAGATGCCGCCATGCCCCAGCGCACATGGAAACACCAGTTTGCCGGCCTGCAGAAAGCCTTGGCTGGCATGGCCTGGGCGCGCGCGCACGGTGAGCACGGCGAGCCCTTTCGGCAAAATTGCGCCGACTGCATTGCGATCGTGTTTTTTCTTGTATGATCGTGCCACGGAACAAATCACTGTGAACGGCTGTTGTGCCGGTCAGCTTCCGCATAAACAGGCTGCGGTCAACTGAAATCTCTTTTCAAAACAACGGATTGATCCATGACTTCACGCACCATTCTGATCGTCGACGACGATGACGACCTGCGCGGCACCCTTGTCGAGCAATTGTCGCTTTATGAGGAATTCGATGTCCTGCAGGAAGCGACCGCCGCCAAAGGCGTCTCCACCGCGCGCGGCGGGCTCATCGACCTGCTCATCATGGATGTCGGCCTGCCCGACATGGATGGCCGCGAGGCGGTAAAGATATTGCGCAAGGGCGGCTACAAGGCGCCGATCATCATGCTGACCGGCCACGATACCGATTCCGACACCATCCTTGGCCTCGAGGCCGGCGCCAACGACTATGTGACGAAGCCGTTCCGCTTTGCCGTGCTGCTGGCCCGCATCCGCGCCCAGCTGCGCCAGCACGAGCAGAGCGAGGACGCCACTTTCTCGGTCGGCCCCTACACGTTCAAGCCCAGCCAGAAGCTTCTGATCGACCCGCGCGGCGCCAAGGTGCGGCTGACCGAAAAGGAAGCCTCGATCATCAAATATCTCTACCGCGCCGACCAGAAGGTGGTGACCCGCGACGTGCTGCTGGAGGAAGTCTGGGGCTACAATTCCGGCGTCACCACTCACACCCTGGAAACGCATGTCTACCGGCTGCGCCAGAAGATCGAGCGCGATCCTTCCAACGCGGAAATTCTCGTGACAGAAAGCGGCGGCTACAAGCTGGTTCCTTAAACATTTCATTATTCAAATAAGCGATCCGGGCGGGGCGCTTTTCGGGTACGGTCCTGAGGCTGGAGGTGGTTGTGGATCGGCCTCGTAGGGGAGGAGTCGGACTGACGGTTCGGGGACATAGCTAGATGGCGCTGGATGACGACATCCGCATCCTGTCCACCGTGAGGCTCTTCGAGGGCTTTACGCAGGAACAACTGCGTCTGCTCGCCTTCGGCGCCGAAACCACCAGGTTGCAAGCCGACCACAAGCTTTACCGCGAGGACGACGAGGCTGATTGCGCCTATATCGTGATCAGCGGCCGCATCGTCCTCTACCGCGAGCACGACGGCGAGCGCATCCCGATCGGCACCGCCGGCCCCGGCACCATGCTCAGCGAACTGGCGCTGATCGCCGATACCAACCGGCTGACCAGCGCCTCTGCCGAAATCGATTCGGAAGTACTGCGGCTCAGCCGCAAGATGTTCCGCCGCATCCTCGAGGAATACCCGGAGCTGGCGGTTCACCTGCACCGGCGCATCTCGGAGGATTTCCAGGCGATGATCCGCCGCATCGAGGAACTTGGGCCGCGTTTTGCCGGCTAATACAGCGCCTCTGGTCTAACCAGATCGATTTCGGACTGCGAGTTCTCAAGGCCGGTGCGTTGCGGAAACAAGCTCGGCCTTGCGCCGCGCCGTCTCCAGTCCGAGCGCAATGAAGCGGCGCGCATGTTTGGCCAGCTCCATATTGTCGGTCCACAGATTGCGCCAGATGGCGGTTTTCCGCGACAGGTTCTCATCGACGATTTCCGACGAGAAGGATTCGAAGCTGAGATCGTCGCTGTAGCCGATGGCGGTCAGCGCGTCGAATATCGCGGTAAAATCGATATTGCCGGTGCCGAGGAAGCCGCGATGGCTCTCACCGATATGGACATAGCCGATCTTCCTTGCGGCGTTGCGAATGGCCAAGCCGACATCGGCCTCCTCGATGTTCATATGGAAGCTGTCGAGATGCAGGAAGATGTTGTCGGAGCCGCTGTCCGCGATGAAGGCCATGCCTTGCGCGGCGGTGTTGAGCAGGTTGCTTTCGAAGCGGTTGACGATCTCGAGGTTGAGGCTGACGCCTGCTGATCTTGCTGTCTCGGCCACCTCGGCAAGCGTGCCGGCGCTGCGGTTCCAGTGGTCGCGCGTCGGCGCCTCGCTCTGCAATCCATGGCTGGTGCTGAGGATGCCGGCAACCTTCTGGCCGCCAAGATCGCGGGTCAGCGCGATCGTACGTCTCAGGATTTCGACTCCGCGCGCGGCAATCGTTTTGTCGGTGCTCGAAATATCGCCGTCGGCCGGCAGTCCGATGCTGATCGCGACGCCGAGGCCGAGATCGCCGATCCGCTTGGCCAGGCCGTCGATGTCGACATTGGCGGGGTCGAGATAAGAGAATTCGATCAGGTCGAAGCCGGCCTCCCTGGTGTTGGCCAGCGTCCGCTCGAGGTCGCTCTGCGCCGAGCTCGCCGACCAGACGAATGAGTGGATTCCGATGCGCGACATGATTGTCTCCGGTCATTCCAGGAGTAGCGGACCCAAGTCCAAATCGGCTTTTGGCAATCCATTGCTCCGATAAAAAGGTGGGGGCCGGGGTACCCGCCCGCCCCGCGGTGGGGGGGTTTTGGGGGGGCGGGCGCGGCCCGGTGATTAGTAAAAATGTAGTGCGGGGTGAACATGGGGTGGGGCCGGTACGTCGGGGCGGGGCGGGGCTT